>JBAXVG010000060.1:0-29760 GCA_037129255.1 Desulfuromonadales bacterium
CTCTCTGGTATAAAGTGCTGAACCGGTTTCCTGCCGGATCAGGAAACGTGAATTTATTGGTATCAAGCGGATGTGTGGTTTTATCGCGTCCGGGGCGGTTTCTTGGGTCTGGTTCTTATCATCCAGGTAATCAATTATGATTTTGTTGTCGCGGCCTTTGGTGCCGGTTATCGGTCTGTAACGACCGTCCTCAAAATAGTCTGATTGCTCCATTACAAGCGTTTGTCGTACGTCGTCAATTTGTGGTTGTAATGGACTGCGGAGGTCAATTTCTATAAGACGTTGATGTTTTGTTGGCCGATGCATCCTCTTATTCAAAAAAAGTGGCGGCATTATGAAGTCGTTTACAGATGGATCAGGTATCCAGCCAGCCTAAAGAAAGCGGTCTGCTGCCTCAATTATTGCTTGCTGTAATTCTGTGTTGCGGCTTTCTTCTGTAAGGGCGGCTATTCCGGGATGCCGTATATATCCACGGCGGGGATTATTCCCGAGGTGTTCATCAACCTGTTTGGCTCGTGCGTACATATTGGTAAACATAGATTGATATTCAGTATTGCGGCGGAGGAATTGCCATGCATAAAAACGGGTCAGCTCTTCCGGTTTTATCCATGTCGGGGTGTGGCGATACGGTAACGGGTCTTTCCAGTTCGGCAACCAGTGTGTGGGTGGGTGGGTGTCTTTGTCCATGATACCGCCCCTCGTGCGGTGCCTCAAAATGGATCAGGGGAAAGCAGGTGAGGTGCCTGCCTTGTTGTCTGGCCGGACTATCCCCTGAATGTGTAAACGATCAGAGAAACAACCTGTAATCAGTGTTAAGAGCCTTTGCCAGCTTCAAGGCGTTCTCCTTGCCAATACCGCGCTTGTCGTTCTCCATTTCGGATATATGACGCTGAGGTATGCCGGTTAAATCAGCCAGTTGATGTTGCGTAAGATTTTCACGGTAGCGGTAACCCTTCAACGCAACCGATGCTTTCGACTTGCCGGTAAAGTGCTTGACGAAAAACTCTTCAGCAGTGATGCTGCCGTCTGTACCTTCTCTGGGTTCAACCGATTCAACATAGTGGGTGATACGCTTCACGTTGGCCGGATGTACCATAAAATGAAGCGGCACAAGACAGGATTCAGTAGGGTGCTTTTTCGTGTGTGCCTGCATAAACGATCTCCACTGTGATGGTTTTTTTATCTTCAGTCCAGATAACGACATACGTCGGATGTCCTTTTTTCAGGTGGCAATGATGACGGCTTGTATTCTCCAGCTTTCCATAATTCGGCCAGTCTCCACGCACAGGGCCGGTCTGGCGGATGCTTGCCATAAGCTCATATAGAGCAGCGATTGCTGGCCGGGGCAGTTTTAGTGCTTGCTTCTCAGCTTTTCTATGTAACTTCACCGTCCACGCCATACGTCACCATATACTTTAGGATAGTATATTGTCAAGCTGCCTTACTGCGGATTATGCTGATAACTTTGGCGGATGATCCACTGCCGCTTATAATGCTGTTCAATTTGCGCTACCATGCTTCCAGGGCGCCTTGCTTTTCCTTATCGTATCGATTGCGGTTATATGTACCGATGACGCCTTGCTTTTTGTGATTCAGTACGGCATCAATGGTTTCATCATGAACACCAATCTCGGACATGTGGGTTGCGCAGGTTCGTCGCAGGTCGTGTGGCGTGAAGAAATCAACACCTAGCAGATTTTCAGTAATCGGCTTTCCGGTTTTGTCGTAAACATCTTTACCCTTAATGCGAACAGGGGATGCAAAGTTGCGGCGGATAACGTATGCAATGGAAATATTTGATATGCTTTGATTTTTTCCGTCTCTCGGGCAGCGGAAAAGAAAACCCATGTCTGATGTATTGCCGATCAGTTCTAGTGCTGTGTCGGTCAAATATACGCGATGCTCCCGTTTGTTTTTGGAGCGTTCGACCGGGATTGTCCACCAGCGGCCAGTGTCGTCAATTTCTTTAGTGTGCATACCGATAATTTCGCCGGGGCGTTGGCCGGTCAAGAGGATCAAGCGCAGGGTGCTGCGGATATTATCGGATACATGGCATGTATCCAGGGCATGCCAGAAGATGCGGATTTCATTTTCACTCAGATATCTGTCACGCTTATTGAGCGGTGCGGGCATTTCTACACCAGCACAAGGGGTGTGTTCTAGGATGTCTCGGGCAACAGCAAAGTTGAACATTTTGCGGATGATCTTAAATGTATTGTTGGCGCCTCCAGGTGCGCCACGCTTAACGATTGCTTCCAGCAGTAGCACGATGTCACGCTTTTTGATGTCAGCAGCCTTACGCTTTCCCCACGAGGTCAGTACGTCCTTGTCAAGAATCCGCTTATCCTCTCCCCAGGTTCGCTTCCGGGGTTTGGAATATTTTTCGATATATTCCTCTATCAGCATTCCAACGGTAAAGGCTTTAGCCTCCTCCTCTGCTTTGGCTTCTTCCACGGCCAGCGGGTCAATACAGTTTTTAACCTGCTTCTGTGCTTCCTGAAATTTACCTCTGGCCGTTTCCAGGGTTACATAAGGATAGATACCCAGATTCATTTCCCGGCGCTTGCCGTTTACGCTGTATAGGTAGAGAAAGGTTTTTGTGTCGGATGGCGTTACCCTGATTGTAAATCCGTTACCCTCTGATTCAAAATACTTCTTAATCTTCGGTTTCAAGTTCTTAATCATGGTGTCGGTAAAAACGATTTTTTTTCTGCTCATCCTGCCTTCTTTTTAACACAGCACGCCGTAATAACGCCGTATTAACTTGCCGTGCTAAGCTGAAATGATTTGAAATGATTATAAACAGAAAACACAGGTAACATGCTGATATGTCAACATTTATTTTGATATTTTGGTGTGGTCTTGAATGGTTTGAAATGACAATAAAAGGCTATATTATCATACTTTCAGTCCGTAAATGTGAGATGCAATATCCTGTTCCAGTGCAATTTGGGTGTGCTCGATCTGAATAACGTAAGCCGGAAATTTTTGGCGGATTTTCAGCATTTTCCCTGGTGACACGCCAAAGGAAACCAGTTTGCCGATCAGCACCGGATCATCTTTACGAATGAAAGAGACTCGTACTTCATCGCCCACCTCCAGCGCATTCAAAGGTTTTACAAACGACTCTACCGAACTTTCTGATCTTCTGCAACAATCACCTTCGGGTATGAACGAACCATGAGGGCACTCCCGAGGATGCCCGAGCAGGGTACAGATCGCCTCGGTGAGCCCGGGTGCCAGCGTATGTTCATATTCACAAGCCGACTCTTCTATCGCGTCAAAGGGCATACCAAGAACATCCACGAGGAGTCTTTCGGCCAGTCTGTGCCTTCGAATGACCGGCAGTGCATGCGCTTTACCCTCAGCGGTGAGAGATACCTCCGCTCCGCTTATTTTTATCAGTCCGCTTTTTTCCAGTTCCGATAAAACCTCGTCATCAACAACATATCCCGACGCCTGTTCGTGTTCACTCTTTACATTTTCTATCGTGCAGCGCCCTCTTTCCTCGAATCTCCAGACCGTCTCAAGAATTTCGTCTGTTACGTGTACAATTTTCACAGGTTGCTCCTTAAAAAGAAATGTGGGCCCATTGGAAGATGAAGTTCATAACACCTCCGGTCATAATGGCACAGATGGTCACTGAGGCGATGATTGCGAGGGCTTTCCGCGAACCCTGTTCTTTGATTATGAGCATGAAATTAGTAACACAGGGAATGAATAGTATCGTGACGACCATTGCAACAACCAGTTGAGCATGGTTCATAACCCCTGAATCGACCATTTTTTTTAATATGGCAACCCCTGCCTCCCCCCGGATAAAACCCATGATAAGCGATTCGGCGAACTGAGGCGGCAATCCCAGAAAACCCTTGATTACAGGTGCGGAAAAGTTTTCAATGAAGGTCAACAAACCGATTTTTTCTGAAAAGAACAGTCCCAACGCGCTGATGATGAACAGAGGCACAGCCTCCTGGAGAAACAGGAGGGATCGATAGGATGTCTTGGACAGAACATTTTTAAGGCTCGGGATCCGTATGGGAGGGACTTCCATAATAAAATTGGACGTTTCTACATGCATCAGTTTATTCAGGATAATTCCGGTTGCCAGGGTCAAGGAGAAGACAACTCCGGCTACGACCAGGAATCCTGAAAAAGATACCTGCGCCAGAATAACCAGGATTATACTCAATTTTGCGGAACAGGGGATGCCGAGAGAGAGCAGGAAAATGGCTATAAAGCGTTCCCTTTTGCTGTCCAGAACCCTGGTTGATATCGTTGCCATAGTGACACAGGAAAATCCGAGCACCATCGGTAGCACCGCCTTACCGTTGAGTCCTACTTTTCTGAAGATCCTGTCGAGCAAAATGGAAAGTCGGGGAATATAGCCTGAATCCTCGATACACCCAAAAGTAAAGAAGAAAACCGTCAGGATAGGCAACAACAAGCCGAAGACAGGAACCACAGCCATCGTGTAAAGGCCGTACTCTCCTACTATAATTTCCCGTAAGAAAGCATAAGGTATGACCGCCACAATGTTTTTGAGTTGCGGAGCAACAATGGCTCCAAAAAAATCATTCAGAAGAAAATCAACCACAATACCTGCAGCAAATTTACCGACGATGAAATAGAGCAGGGTAACGAGAGCCACCAGCATGATGGTGCCGGCTATCGGTGTCAGAGCCTGATCACCGATCCTGTTTAATAATGGGGTCGATGTCACCGGAGTCAGATAAACAGACTCCGCGTACAACGCCTCCGCCCAGAGATCGTTTGCCCGGGAAACGACCAGTCTGAGGTGACGGTGATACGTTTGCGCACTGTTTTTTATGATGTGAAGGGCTGCCTCATTGTCGCTTATCCCGATTTTCTTTTGTGCCCACATGGATGTTGCGTGGTCACCGGCGAGCGAAAAAATAGCCAATGTCCGTTTCTCCGATTCCGTACCGGCCCCGGCGCCGATAAACCCGACCAGATCGTTGACGGCTGCGACAAGCGTCGCCGGCAACCGGGAAGGATAGCAGGGTTTCCGGGCCTTGAGCAAAGCTGAAACGAGTGTCGGAATGCCAACACCTTCAGCTGCAATTGTCTCGACAACAGGCGTTCCCAGCATCTCTTCCAACTTGTGCCGTTTCACCCTGATACCCTTTTGCGCAGCCTCATCAACCATATTAAGGGCAAGCACCAGGGGGATATTGAATTCGGCCAGCAGGGCGGTTAATACCAGTGAACGTTTCAGATTTTTTGCGTCACAGACCTGTACAACCAGATCAGGTGCTTCGTTGATGAGAATATCCCGAACCGCCCTCTCGTTGTCCTCGTTTGAAAACAGGTCATAAACACCGGGGATATCGATTATCTCAACTTCTTCCCCCTCAACCTTCAGATCACCTCTTCTCACTTCAACGGTTGACCCGGGGTACGTACGTGTACTGACCCTGCTATGAATTATTCGAGTAAAAATAGTACTTTTTCCAACATTCGGCAGTCCTGTCAGTAAAACTTTCTTCAATGTGTATCCTTTTCAGTGACGGCTATAAGCATATGGAATAATTCGTCGTGTCACAAATCCCGTAACGTCTGCTGCCACGCTTCCTTCAACCCAGCCAGATCTGCCGCGATGACGGGATCTCCGGCGAGACCGACAATCGTTAAGACCGGCTCCTCGGTAACCACTCCGATAGGTGCAAAGCAATTGCCACTCAGGATGGTTTCAAATTCATCCCGCTTTTCCGGGTGAACCGTCACCAGATGCCGGGAAGCGGATTCGGAGAAGAGCAGCGTACAATCGCTCTTTCCTGGCAGTTCACCTTTCCAGAGCACACAGGAGAGATCGAGAGTCATGCCGTATCCTCCGGCAAAAGCAGACTCGGCGGCCGCCACAGCCAGGCCGCCATCGGAGAGGTCATGACAGGAAGCGACCGTCCCCTGCATAACTGCCTCGTGATAGGCCAGATAGCGCCGGTACGCCTTGGCGGTATCAACGTGAGGCACCATGTTGCCAATAGCTCCGAAAAGAGCCAGATATTCAGATCCTCCCAGTTCGTCACCGGTCTTTCCGAGAATATAGATGATATCACCGGGACGCTTGACATCCATCGTCACCGCTTTTCTGGCATCCTCAATCTTGCCGATGACAGAAAACAGCAGCGTAGGGGGGATGGAAATCTTGGTCGTACCGTCATAGAAATCGTTTTTCATGGAGTCCTTGCCCGAAATAAGAGGCAGGTTATAGGCCATGCAGACATCGTACAGCGCCTGATTGGAGCGCACCAGTTGAGCCATCTTGTAGGAACCGTCCGGCGTCTTGTCCGACAGAACCGGGTCGCACCAGCAAAAGTTGTCCAAACCGGCAACAAGATCCAGCGAACCGCCAACAGCCACATAGTTGCGTAATGCTTCGTCAATGGCATTGGCGGTCATGTGATAGGTGTCGATATCCGAGTAGCGCGGGCAGATACCATGTGCCGTCACAACCCCTTCGAATGAATTGAGGATCGGACGCACTACGGCAGCATCAGAGGGACCGTCATTGGTGATACCGCTGAAGGGCTTGACCACCGAGCCCCCCTGAACCTCGTGGTCATAGCGTCGCACCACCGACTCCTTGGAGCAGATGTTCAGCGACGAGAGCAGACGTTTCAAGTCGTCGGTGTACTCCGTTTTTTCCTTGAGGAGCGGTTCCTCATGTTGCGGAGGTTTCCATATGGCCGGCAGCTGCATGGGGGGCAACCCTTCATGCATGAACTCCATCGGCAGCCAGGCCACTGTACGCCCGCCATGCAGAATATGAAAGACACCGTTATCGGTGAATTCGCCCAGCACAGTGGCCTCCACACCAAAGCACCCGGCCATGGCCATGAATTCGTCGATCTGCTCGTGCGGTACAGCCAGCGACATGCGCTCCTGGGCTTCGGATATCAGAATCTCCCATGGATTCAGACCGGGGTATTTAAGCGGTGCTTTGGAGAGATCCATACGGCAGCCGCCACACTCACCGGCCATTTCTCCGATTGAGGACGACAGACCACCGGCGCCGTTGTCAGTGATGAAACGATATAACCCCTTGTCCCTGGCGCGGATCAGGAAGTCGAACATCTTCTTCTGAGTAATCGGATCGCCGATCTGCACCGCCGTGACCGGTGAATTTTCGTTCAATTCCTCGGAGGAGAACGTAGCGCCGTGGATACCATCCTTGCCGATGCGACCACCGGTCATGACGATCAGGTCTCCTGGTTTGATCGATTTTTCGTGCCCCGGTTGACCATTGATCTCGGCCGGCATAATCCCGGCCGTGCCGCAAAATACCAGAGGCTTACCGGCAAAACGCTCGTCGAACACCAGTGAACCGTTGACCGTGGGAATGCCGCTCTTGTTGCCGCCATGTTCAACCCCCTCGACAACACCTTCATAAATGCGGCGGGGATGAAGCAGGCGCGACGGCAATGGCTTGTCATAGAAGGGATCGGCAAAGCAGAATACATCTGTATTGAAAATCAGTCTGGAACCCTGGCCGGTACCGAACGGGTCGCGATTGACGCCGACAATGCCGGTCAGCGCACCGCCGTATGGGTCCAGCGCCGAGGGAGAGTTGTGAGTTTCAACCTTGAAGACCAGCGACCACTCTTTATTGAAGCGAATCACGCCGGCATTGTCCTTGAAAACCGACAGACAGAAGTCCTTCTCTCCCAGTTTCTCGCGTACATCTTTGGTAGTGCGCTGGATGAATGATTTGAACAAAGATTTTATCTCCTGTCTGTTGCCCTGCTCATCCTCGTACTGCACCGTTCCGGCGAAAATCTTGTGTTTGCAGTGTTCGGACCAGGTCTGGGCCAGGCACTCCAGCTCCACGTCGGTCGGCTTCGCCTCCAGACCTACCTTCTTACGCCCGGCCAGTACCTTTGAATCCCTGTAGTGCGCCTGAATGATCCGCATCTCATCAAGAGTCAGCGCCAGAACACCTTCCTTGCTGATCCGCATCAATTCATCATCGGAGACTTCCAGATCAATTTCGTTTACCGTAGATTTTGTCTCACCGGCCACCTTCGGCACCGAACAAGGGAAACCGCCCCGGACGGAAAAATCGGCGGCGGAGAGGACGCTGTACCGCTGGATCAGAGTGTTGCAGAGTAGTCCGGTGGCAAGTTTTTCGACATCGGCTGCCGTCAATCCACCTGAAATCAGATACTGCACCGCGTAGTAGACCCCCTCACCTTCTGCAAATGAACGACCGGTCAGGTACTCCACCGCTTCCCGGGCCGTGCGTCCCACGTTGTCAGTGACACCGGGACGAAACCCGACCTCCACGGCAAAGTCAAACCCGGCAGCCAAGGGAGTTTCAATACTCCATGTCTGGATCACCGGATCGCTGAACGGGCCGGCGGCGGCCTGTTCCAGCTCCGCCGGGGTAAGTTGGGCATCTACGGTATAGACATCAATGGTGCGCACCGCATCAACCTGCAGATGCAGAAAATGTTCGATCTCCCGTTTGATACGCTCACCGCGGGCATCGCGGACGTTGTCTTTCAGGGCTGCTTCAATGCGATATGTCTTGTAAGTATTATGTATCATCATTTCACCGGCGCCACAGCAATATTGGGACTGTTGGGATTTACGATCAGCTTGCGCAACGCAGGATGGATAAGCACATCCATGTCTTCCATCGGAACCGCACCGAGCAATGGCTCATCGCCCAGCACAAGCGCTCCGGTATAGCAGCGACGATTCTGGAAATGTACCTCCACAGGCCCCATATACGGCACAAGCTGACTACTGCCGTCCGCAAGGGTAATTTCGCGTTTTTCAAGTTCTTCAAGCTGCAGCTGAATAGCCACGTGCCTTGGTATGCAGAGCAATAACGAACCGGAATCCGCCATTGCCGTCACATCCATTTCCTGACCATTGCGCGGATTACGTAACTGAATTTCAGCATGGACAAGTCCCATGTCACTCTCCTCACATCATACATCTATCGCTTCACAAACGTCACTTCCAGCCGCCGATTCCCTTCTGGGTTGGTTTTGGGGTAGATCGGCTCAACGGAACCTGCTCCCAGTGCCTCTACCGTAGCGGGATCGAATTTTCCCTTTGTCAGCAGCGCCTCGCGAATCAGGCGAGCCATGCGGTCAGTCGCCGATACATCCTCATTTTTGGCCGGTTGGCCGAAACCGTGCACCTTCAGTTTGACGCGGTATTCAGGATATTGTATCAGCAGTTCGGAAATCCGCTGCAGAATCTTGCCGCCATCCGCTGTAAGAGTATCGTTCTTCGGTGCTTTTAGCATGACTGAACGGACAAAAGTGACCGTCATAGTATCGGAGCCGGCCTTGATGGCACCACCGAGTTTTCCGATTGCGACGGCAAAATCTTTCTGGCGGTTAAGCGCTTCTATCTGCTTCCTGCTCTGGTTCTCCGCCATACCTTTGGCTGCCGCCAGTGATGCCAGATCGGCTTTCAGCCTGTCAATCTCGCTGAGAGCCTTTTCCAGTTGCAGTGCTTTCCTTTCCGAATCAGCCAACGTATTTACACAACTTTCCAAGTCTGACGACAATAAGGCCACACGTCGTTCCGCAGAGGCCAAAACCGTCGATTTTGCCGTAATTTCACTGTCCTGTGCCGCCAGTCTGGTCGCCAGATGATCCTTTTCATCTTTCATGGCCAATAACGCGCTGTTAAGCTCGGTGATACCTTTCTTGATGGCGGCAATCTCGGCATTTTTATCATCAAAAACCTTGATTTTAGATTTCACCTCCACCAATTGCTGCTCCAGACGGCTGCGCTCCTTGTCTTGGGCGCTCTTTCCCGCTTTTGCCAAAACAATGGAAGCCTGAATTTCCGCCATAACGGCAAAATACCGGACTGTCGGTTCAGCAGCCGGGTCGAGTTTGCCGGACCACCCCATATTTTTTTTATACTCGGACTCCGAGTTTTTAATAAAGTTGCGAGCAATGAGAATCTCGTCGGTAAAACGGTTTAGTTCCATCGACTTCACTTCTGCCTGCTCCACCAGGTTCCGGGCATTGCGTACATACACAGGGAACAGCGGCTCTTCTGCATGAGCAGCGGCATAACCGAGCAAAACCAGGGCAGTAATGGCAAGACGGACAACATATGTTTTCATTTAATGATCCCCCTTGCCGGACAATATGGTCGCCAGTCGGTTCTCATGGGAAGTCAGCAGTTTGCGGGCGCTGTCGGTCGCCGCAGCCGCATCCCGCTCTTCTGCCAGAGCACCTGCAAGAAGAATCTGCAGGGCAGCCATTTCAGTATATTCCCTGGTTATTCTGTCATTTCCGCTCTTCAAGCCATCCTGGGCTGCCGCGATACTTTTTCTGGCCTGTTCGACAACCTCGGGCGCTCGTTTGCCTGCGGGCGTCTGTGCCAGCGCTTCAATCTGTTCCCGCACTTTTTGATATTTTTCGGTGGTCGCCGGCTGGACTGCGCCGGATTCATCAATCGCACAGACAGCGCCGGCACAGACAAACTGAAACATCATGACAAATAGGACGTGCCGGATTTTTTTCATAAGACTACCTCCATTTATATTATTGGCTGTGACAGCAGTTTGACCGTCCGGACCGGAAACGGAATCTCAATGGCGTGTTCTGTAAATCGTCTGATAATAAGCGAGTTAATACTGTCTGTCACAGCAAATAGTTTTCCGTAATCATCAACCCAGAAGAAGAGCGACATACTCAGGGCATAATCGCCGAATGAGGCGAAATATGCCTCAGGCGGTGGATCACGCAACACATCTTCCACCTCAAGAGAAGTTTCGACCAGAATTTTCTTAACCTGTTCAACATCACTGCCATAGGCCACACCAATATTGATGCGCCCCTTGACACGGGGATCCGGAAAAGCCTGATTAATCAACATGGTATTGCAGAGATCGGAGTTGGGGATGATCAGCAACTGGTTATCCAGGGTCCTGATCTTGGTGCTGCGTAGTCCGATGTCAACTACATCGCCGGCCTGACCACCTGCCAACTGAATTCTGTCGCCAATACGAAAGGGGCGGTCAAGCATGAGGGTAAAACCGGAAATCATATGCGCCAGGGTGTCCTTGGCCGCCAGACCGATGGCCAGAGATCCTATACCCAGAGCAGTGACCACCGAGAAAATATCATAGTTGAAATGTTTGAGAATAACTATCAGTGCTGCACCCATCAGAAACAGCAGAGTCAGTTTTTCAGCAATCGGCATCATGTTCCGGGAAATCAGATCTCCGTTGCTGTCCTGACGACCGTTCATATACCACTTCATCAGCTCGTCCATGGCATGATACAGCAGATTGAATATGATAATCACAAGGACGACAAACAGCACTCCGGAAAGCACCTGAACCAGCTTTTCATGCAGCGGAAGCGATCTGATGGCCAGGTAGAAACCCAATATTATCAGCAAACGCGAAACATGCGGAATGACTCGCTGCAGAATACGATCATCCAGGTCTGTCGCAGTAGCGCGTACCAGCCGTTTGCCCCACTTGTTGAGGATGGCGCTGACCAGATGAGCCAGCCCCCAGAAAATCGACATGATCAGTAACGCAGCCAGAATTTCCTTGGCCCACAACACCACGGCGCTATCTGTTTCCAGCGGTCGGAAAAGACTTTGTAAAAGGTACTGTACCCTACGCATTGAACACCCTCTTGAAAATCGTATCAACATGCTTGAGATGGTAACCAAGGTCAAACGATTCACGGATCTTGTTTTCTCCCAGAGCCCCACTCACTTCCGGATCGGCAAGCAGCTCCTCCTGAAAGTCCGCACCCCTTTCCCACACCTTCATGGCATTCTTCTGCACAAGGCGATAGGCGTCCTCGCGGGAAACTCCGGCCTGCGTCAGATCCAGGAGTACCTTCTGGGAGAATGCCAGTCCTTTCATCTGGTTCAGATTTTTGAGCATGTTTTCAGGATAGACCACAAGATTTTTTATGAGACCGTTCAAGCGGCGAAGAGAGAAGTCCAGCGCCACGGTGGCGTCCGGGGCGATGTAGCGCTCCACCGACGAATGGGAGATATCCCGTTCGTGCCACAGAGCCACGTTCTCAAGGGCAGGGATGCAGAAAGAACGGATATAGCGGGCCTGGCCGGTCAGATTTTCAGAGAGGATCGGATTGCGCTTGTGTGGCATGGCCGACGACCCTTTCTGCCCCTTCGTGAACTGCTCCTCCGCCTCCAGCACCTCGGTGCGCTGCAGGTGACGAATCTCGATGGCGATCCGCTCCATCGAAGATGCGATGATCGAGAGCACACAGAAGTATTCGGCATGGCGGTCGCGAGGTATGACCTGAGTTGAGACCGGCTCCGGCCTGAGTCCCATTTTCTGGCAGACGTACTCTTCCACGAAGGGATCGATATTGGCGAATGTACCGACTGCGCCGGAAATAGCGCCGGTGGCGATATTCTCGCGGGCTGCGGCCAGCCGGATGCGGTTGCGCTGCATCTCGGCATGGAAGGAGGCCAGTTTCAGCCCAAAGGTGACCGGCTCGGCATGGATGCCGTGCGAGCGCCCCATGCAGACCGTATCCTTGTGCTCGTAGGCACGAGCCTTTATGGACTCCAGCAGCATGTCAAGATCCGCCAGCAATTCATCCGCCGCCTGAGTCATCTGCACCGACAGACAGGTGTCCAGTACATCGGAAGAGGTCATCCCCTGATGGATGAAGCGCGCCTCCGGGCCAACGAACTCGGCTACCGATGTCAGGAAAGCGATCACATCATGCTTGACTTCGGCCTCAATGGCATCAATGCGCTCGATGTTGAAATTCCCCTTTTCACGTATGACCGGCACGACCTCTCTGGGGATAACACCAAGCTCAGCCTGGGCCTCACAGGCCAGGGTTTCGATCTCCAACCAGATACGGAACCGGTTTTCGGGTTCCCATATTTTTGCCATTTCGGGGCGGGTATAACGTGGGATCATTGTGAAAACTCCTCAAATAGAAATAATTTCATCACCATACCGTAATACATGGAAATCGGAGGTTAGCAGCAGCATGCCTTCGGTTCGCGCCTGGGCAATCAATATGCGATCAAAAGGGTCTTTGTGCAACACAGGGAGAACATCCACAGCGAGGGCATGGTCAGAAGAAACCGCCACTTCTTCATAACCATTGACAACAAGCAGCTTTCGCAAACGAAACGGATCAACCCTGAAGTCATCACGCCCCAGACCACGCTTGATAACAATCTCCCAGATGCTTGCGGCGCTGAAAAAAAGAGAGTTCGATGTATCGAGTAAAAGCAAACGGGCTTTTTCTGAAAGCTTATCCGGCTGTCCGGCTGACCAGAGGAGAACGTGGGTATCAAGCAGCAGCTTCACTGTTCCCTGCCTTCAAACAGTGCCACTACGCTACCGGTATCCATACTGTCAAAATCATCCGGCACGGAGATTTCACCTGTCATAAAACCAAGGCGCTGTTCATACCCCTTTTCTTCGGCGGATAGTGGAATGACCTTGACCATCGGCTTGCCTGCCTTGGCGATGATAAAGGGTTTACCATGGGCGGCATCCTCAACCAACCGGGAAAGATGGGTTTTAGCTTCGTGGATATTGACGGCCAACATGAAACGCCCTCCCAAATAAACTAACATTAGTTAGTCTACTATTCACCAACCTGAAAAACAAGGGAAAAGTCATTCATCCGCTCATATCTCCACGACACGACTTGCTCGATACTGATCGCCAATGATAATCTGCGGAGCACAGACGTTCTGATCCCGCAGAAACGACTGTGTGGAACGCACCACGTGATCCGGGTGGTTGTTCACCTCGGACAGGTGTGCCATCACCAGCACCTCCAGCCCGTCGTGCGCCAGTTCATGCAGCAGTTCCAACGAATCTTCGTTGGAAAGATGCCCGTGACGGGATTTGATGCGCTGCTTCAGTTCCCAGGGATACGGGCCGTTCATGAGCATACCCACGTCGTGATTCGATTCGAGATTGAGAGCGCGGCAACCGCGCAGCTTTTCTCTTACCAGGCGCGTGACAATCCCAAGGTCGGTAGCGGACCCGCAACGACCTTCACGGCTGTTGAAGACAAACCCGACCGGATCGCAGGCATCATGGGTGATGGGGAAAGGATCTATCTCCACATCGCGGAAAGAGATGCGCGTCCCCGCCTCGAACTCACGGACTCGTGTCTTGTTAAGATATTTTTCAGCTCTGGCGTGAACCGGAAGGGTCACAAACACCGGCGTCCCGAACTTGCGTGCGAAGGAACCGACACTGCGGATATGGTCTATATGCTCGTGCGTGACCAGTACAGCATCGATTCTGGCGGCATCAACCCCGATCCCCTCAAGGCGGAGCAGGGTCTCTCGCAGAGACAGACCGATATCAATGAGGAGACGCGTATCTCCGGTCTCCAGGTAGAGACAGTTACCTTTGCTGCCACTGGCGAGCGAACAGATTTTCACACAGACTCCTGGAATTGAATCATATTTCTGAAATATCCGATCCGGTTATCTCAACATCAGGCCACCCTTCATAGATCCACTCCTCAACGTTCTCCAATGCCTGCCGGGGGATAGTCCTGTCGGAACTGACGGTGACAAAACCGAGCACCGCCACACCGGCATTATCTTGCCGTTCCACCTCGGCGCAGGCTACGTTGAAGCGGTTGCGCGCCCGTCCCAGGATACTCTTGACGATGCCTCGTTTTTCTTTGAGAGAGTGGGACGGAAGTGAGAGATGGATTTCGAGACAGAAGATGAACATTGATTATGTTCCGGCGTGTGCAGCTAAGTGAGCAGCTGTTTTTCAATACCACAGTTTTACCCGATTTGTCAAAACTTGCGATTTTCCATCAAATCGGCATTTTTCCGGTTGTTGTCCGGGAATCTCTGACATGACTACATGTTGGGATAGTGCAGACTGGAAGTATTGATGGAGCGATTTGGAATCAACTGGCATCATATTCTATAAAGTAATATTATTTGAGCCTCTTGCAAAAGTGTATTCAGAAAGCTGAATATTTTTTGATAGTACAGCAAAAAAGTCGAGCTTCACAAGTAACCATCTGATATTATTGGTTTGCGAAGACAAACAATAACAGAGGGGGTACTGATGAAGCTCAAGGAAAGAATATCATGGTTGATGGGGACTATACAACAAAGCTTGTTTCCCCATCTTGACGAATGCCTTCCCGAACCGTTTACGGAACGGGAGAAGCATCTGGTTAAGATCCTTGAGCTTATTCAGATTGAGAAATACGTACCTGTAACTGCCAGCAGACAGTGGTTAGGCAGACCGATCAAAGAGCGCGAAGCGATTGCCAGAGCTTTTGTTGCCAAGGCAGTCTTTAGATATCAACACACCAGTTCCTTGAGAAACGAATTGCAAAGTACCCCAAACCTGCGGTTCATCTGCGGCTTTGCCAGGAGAAAGGATGTCCCTTCCGAGGCGACATTCTCCAGAGCATTTGGCGAGTTCGCCAAGGCTGGCTTGGGAGTTATCATTCACGATGCATTGGTTAAAGAACACCTGAGCACAGAGTTGATTGGCCATGTCAGTCGCGATTCTACAGCCATCATTGGCCGTGAGAAACCGGCAAAGAAGATCAAGTATGCCAAGGTTGCCAAGAAGAAAGGCCGTCCAGTCAGAGGGGAAGCCCGGAAACCTGTTGAGCCAAAACGTCTTGATATTCAACTGAGCCAATCGGCACTGGAATCTATTGCCCTGCTGCCCAAGGTCTGTGACCGCGGGGTTAAGAAGAACGCCAAAGGTTACACAGAAACGTGGAACGGTTTTAAGTTGCACCTGGATGTTAACGACTGTGGTTTGCCCTTGAGCGTGGTTCTGACTTCCGCTTCCGTGCATGACAGTCAGGTTGCCATTCCACTGATGAAACTGACCAGCGATAAAGTTGACTACTGTTATGATCTCATGGATGCAGCCTATGATGCCGCTCAGATTTGGGAGCATAGCAGAGAACTGGGCCATGTGCCGATCATCGACCGTAACCCGCGGCGCAAAGAGGCAACTCCAATGGCACCGCACGAAGCAGTTCGCTACAACGAGCGGACAGCCTCAGAACGTTGCAACAGTCGCTTGAAAGAAGAGTTCGGCGGACGCAGCGTCATGGTTCGAGGAGCCGACAAGGTTATGATGCACCTGATGTTCGGAGTACTTGCCATATTTGCGGATCAGTTGCTCAAAGTAACTGGTTGCTGATTGTCAAAGACCCTAAATAATGAAATCCGTGGGAGTAGTGCGTCCGAACAGGCAAAAACTGGCTTTCAAAATCAACAGCTGGCAGAATAATTCCGGATACGAAGGTCAGAACGGCTCAATATTCTGTACCGCTTTGTAAATCAAAATATTTATGCAAGAGAATCATTTTATTAAGACTGAAGAAACCCCGTCCTTTGGGCGGGGTTAGCGTCTCCGTTGGCTTTGTCTGTAGTTTGCCCATCTGTTACACACTCTACTTAAGAACATCATGGATGTCCCCCGCTATCCCGAACCAACCTTGACAATGGCGCCATAATCTGGCATCATTTTCCATATGAAACGCAAGCACCGCAAAATCCTTGAACTGCTCTTCCTGCATCCGCCCAGCGCAAATCTGAAGTGGGATGACATCGAGAGACTGTTCAGAGAGTTGGGGGCGGAGATCACGGAGCGGGAAGGTTCTCGTGTGGGTGTGCGGCTGTTTGGTGAACGACGGGTATTTCACCGACCGCACCCGTCACCGGACGCTGACAAGGGCGCGGTTGCAAGTATCCGCAAATGGCTTGAGGAAAACGGGGTGAGACCATGATGAACGTAATGGAAATCAACGGAGTGAAGGCTGTCGTCGCTTTGGATCCGGAGATCAATATGTTTCGGGGTGAATTTGTTGGACTGAATGGCGGTGCTGATTTTTATGCCACTGATATCGAAGGGCTTCGCCGTGAAGGCGAGGTGTCTTTGAAGGTGTTTCTCGAAATGTGTGCAGAGGAGGGTGTTTCTCCCTACAAAAAGGCTTCCGGCAGATTCAATCTTCGCCTTCCGCAGGATCTTCACGAAAAGGCTGTGACTCTGGCAAAGGCATCGGGCAAGAGCGTCAATGCCTGGATAGCCGATGCCATTCGACAGGCAGACGGAATTCCGGCACATTAGTAACTGCCATGGCTCGTATCTCTCGCATTGTTGTCCCCGGTTACCTTCACCACGTCACCTAACGAGGTGTTCGCTCTATGGATGTCTCCGATTCGGATCAAGACCGCTGGGTTTATCTCGGTTTACTTTCAGAGGAAGCAAAGCACTTCGGACTTGATATTCTCGCGTGGTGCCTTATGAAAAATCATGTCCATTTTGTAGTTCCGCAGACGGAATTGTCGTGCACTGACTGGGAAGGATTTCGTACCGGCGGAATGACCGGCTCCGGATGACCACACAAACCGGGCGTCCGGCGGGAGATAAGGTATTCATCGATAACGTTGAAAATTTGACTGGTCGTGATTTAAGCAAAGGTATGCCTGGTCGCCCAAGGAAACGGTAATCGGTATTATGTCCCCCGATATTCGATATTGATGTCCCCCGATATTACGATATTAAACGAAGATAGGGCCTTGATATGGAATTGGTATTACTCGGTCATTTTGGTGGCATGGGTGGCTAACTTGAGGATGCTGTCCCGGACTTCCTTGTTTGGAATGGCCCGATACGAATCTACCAACATCTTTTCAGCAATTGCCAAGGGAAGGTAATCGTCGGAATCCGTAAAGAATGACTGTACCGGTATGGAAAGTGCCTGCGAAAGCTGCTGCAACCTGTCGCTGTTCAACTTGCTGGCGCCGCACTCATATTTTTGAATCTGCTGTGAAGTTACACCAATCTGCTCGGCAAGCTTTTCCTGGGTAAAGCCAGCCTGCTGGCGCATCACCCTCAATCTCCAGCCAATTTCCTTGCTATTCAATATCTTGCTCATATTATCCACCTTTTCGGAAGACAATACATGCAAGTTAACAAACCAAAAACAGACTAATAGTTGATTTAATATCAACTATTAGTTGACTTTTGTAAATTTATAGGATAAAGGAAAATATACTTAATAAGTTTTGGTTTTAATTAAAATATAAATTTGAATATCAAAGAATATAAGTCCGAAATGAGCATATCGGATGGGTAATAAATAATTATAATTCAGTATCCAAGTTAAATATCAGGGTAACGGCCCCTCCTTGGTATTTAACAATATTGCTTGAGGGTCAAAATATAATTAATCGGAGGGTAAGATGAAGAAAAATGTTTTGCTTGCGTGCCTGGTTATATTGGTTGGGCTAAATGGATGTGGTGGTGGCGGAGGTGGTGGCGGTACCGCGACAACATCAACTGTCAGTACAGTCACTAATACAAACACCAGTACATCAACAGGAACATCCACGGGAACGACAACCGGCACAACTACTTCTACTTCAACAGGAACAACAACGGGCACTGCGACTGCTACAGCAACGGCAACCAGCTCGTCAACGGGGGTAACAACAAACACAACCACCTCATCTGGCACAAATTACTACCCTCTTACTGTTGGGAGCAAATGGTCACACTCGTCATACCCTGATACGGTTTCATCGGTAATTTGGAATTATGAAGTTATGGCAGACGGCAGGAGGAAAGAGTTTGCTAACAGCATAAATGGCGTAGATTATTATCATACATTTATGGCTGATAGCACTGGAGTTTATTATGTTAAGTCAGAAAGCCTTGGTGCTTCCGGCCCTTCGACAATTACACATTCCAATCATATGATACTACCGGCTAATTTATCGACAGGAGGTGTTTTTAATTTCAATTACACTACTACCAGTTCTGGAGTTATAACTAATATAAAATCTAGATTAACAGTGATAGGCTATGAAACTATCACCGTTAAAGCTGGTACATTTTTAGCGGTAAAAATTAAAACTGATTTTTTTGATACGTCTGGTGCAGTAACAGGTGCAATGTATACGTGGTATGCACCTAATGTTGGGCAAGTGGCATCTGGAGACAATAGTGGCAATATTACTGGCCAACTAATATCATACTCAATTAAGTAGATCGTCAACTAAAAAGAGAGGCTACCCAATATGGCTCCCCTCCTGATGTATACTTTAGCGGTCAATGGCACACCTTGGTCGGTTGGCGACTGCGGCCATAATATCTGGCTAAAGAATGGCTAAACAATAGATCCCAAAAATGTCCTATTCTGAAGAAAACAGGGGAATTTAGTTTAGGCTATTTTCCCTTTAATATCTGAATATCTGTGAATATCTGGAGACATCATACAGTTCAAACATTGACGTTACGGAATGTCTCTAATAATACCCGGCCATGGCTTGTATCTCTCGCATTGTTGTCCCCGGTTACCCTCATCGCCGTTTTATACCAATTCCATATCAAGGCCCTATCTTCCTTGGCTCGTCTTCGGCTACTCAACGTACTGCCATGTACGCATCGCAGCCTCAATCCTCGCCGCCTTGATATCATCCTTGATCTGGAATTGGAATTAATTCTCATGTCCGTTTAAAAATCTTCTCCAGCTCCGCCAGCTTGATAACGTGTGAGACCGGTCGGCCATGCGGACAACTGGCGGCGAAATCGGTCTCATCCATGCTGCGCAGCAGTTCGCTTATCTGGCGGACTTCCAGGGTATGAACGCCCCGCACGACCGAATGGCAGGCGATCCTGGAAAGCAGTTCATCCAGGGCGTCCTGAAAAGCAGCGCTGGTGCCCGATTGGACAAGATCGGCCAGAATATCGCGCACCAGACGGATTGCATCTTTTTCGACGACCAGACGCGGAACTGCGGAGACCATAATGGTATTCCCGCCAAACGGTTCCAGTTCAAAACCGATGCCGGTCAACTCCGTGAGGAAGCGTGAAGCAGCAGCGACTTCGCTGAACGTAAGCTCGACTGTCTCGGGGAAAAGCAGACGTTGTGATTCGACCCCGCCGGAAATAAACTGCCGCTTAAGGCGCTGATAGGCAACCCGTTCACTGGCGGCGTGCTGGTCAATGATCACCAGCTCTGAACCGGACTCGCAGAGGATATACTCGCCGTGGAACTGGCCGATGATCACGAGAGAGGAGAAGTACCCGGCGCACTCAGAATCGGAACGATGCGAATTGAAGGGAGTTGCCGGCTCTCCGACTGTCGGGGGTGCATCTTCCGATGGATGGGGAATCGTGTTAGCGCCCGCTTTGATGCTTTCAGCGACGAGTGAAGAATGGAAGTGGCGATGTTCTTCACGACGTGGAATGGTCAGTGATGCCTGGGCCGCTGCCGCAATCCTTTCCCTGTAAGCCTGGCCGGTTGCAGCCGTAGGAGGGAGCGACTGTACCGGTTTGTTGATCAGCCAGGGAGAGCTTCGAAGAACCTCCTCCACCGCCGCCTGGATGGCGTCATGTACGGAGGATTGACGCCGGAAGCGCACTTCGTGCTTGGTTGGGTGGACATTGACATCCACATCACCCGGAGAAAGCTTTATAAACAGGGCCACGACCGGATAGCGGCCACGGTCGATCACCCCCCGGTAGGCTTGCATAATGGCGTGCTGCACCAGTTTGTCACGTACATACCGACCGTTGATAAACGTGTACATCGCCTGCAGTCCGGAGCGCACCAGCGACGGACCGGAGACGAATCCGCTGACTGACAGATAATCATCGTCAAAGTTTACCGGATGCAGCTGCGCAGAGGCATCCCTGCCGACCACTTGTGACAAGCGCCGCAGCAGATCACTACGCTGCACCTTCAGAATATCCCGTCCATCTCCGGTGCATGAAAAAGCCACATCAGGACGCGAAACCGCCATGCGGGCCACAACATCTCCAACATGGCCGGTTTCCGTCTCGGCGCTCTTCATGAACTTGAGGCGGGCCGGAATGTTAAAGAATATCTGCTCAACGCTGATGGCCGTGCCGGGGGCCATGCCACAGGCCTTTACATCTCGCACCCGTCCCCCTTCGACTCTGATTTCGGTCCCCTCCAGGCTGCCTGACTCCCGGGTGGACAGACAGAAACGGGAGACAGAAGCGATCGACGGAAGCGCCTCTCCACGAAAACCGAGGGTCAGAATACCGTCCAGGTCAGCCTCGCTCCTGATCTTGCTGGTGGCATGCCTCTCCAGCGAGAGCAGGGCATCCGCGTGTGACATACCGTGACCGTTGTCCACGACACGGATAAGCCGTCTGCCACCACCGGCGATTTCAACAGAGATATCCGTCGCCCCGGCATCCAGAGAGTTTTCAATCAACTCTTTTATTACAGAAGATGGGCGTTCAACCACTTCACCGGCTGCGATCTTGTTGGTGAGGGTTTCCGGCAGGATTGTGATCCGATGCGACATAATTTGTATTAACTCCGTGTTATTCTTCGTATCCTTTGCAGATATATTTTAAAGTTCCGGCCACTCACCGCCGTCTACCACCACAGTCGTCAAACCCATCGGCCCCAGCTCTTCCAGGAACAGCTCCGGGTCGAACTGCTCCATGTTCCATACTCCCGGAGAATGCCACTTGCCGGTCAACATCATGATGGCGCCGACAACGGCAGGCACACCGGTGGTATAGCTGATGGCTTGTGACTTGACCTCCATGTAGCAGGCTTCATGGTTGCAGATATTGTAAATATAAACCTGTTTCCGCTTGCCATCCCTGATGCCGCGCGCGATGACGCCAATACAGGTTTTGCCCTTGGTCAGTGGCCCCAGTGATCCGGGATCGGGGAGCAGAACCTTCAGGAACTGGATTGGTACGATCTTCAGACCGTTGAACTCCACTTCGTCGATCCGGGTCATCCCCACGTTCTGCAGAACCTCCAGGTGTTTCAAATAGTTATCTGAAAAGGTCATCCAGAACTGTGCCTTTTTGATGCTGGGGATGTGCGTCACCAGCGATTCCATCTCCTCGTGGTACAGTCGGTAGATGTTCATCGGGCCGATCCCTTCCGGGAAGTCAAAAATACGTTTGGTGGAGAGGGGAGCGGATTCAAGCCACTGACCGTTTTCCCAGTGGCGGCAGGTGGCGGTCACTTCGCGGATGTTGATTTCCGGATTGAAGTTGGTGGCAAATGGCTGACCATGGCTGCCGGCATTTGCGTCGATAATATCGATCTCTTCGACAACGTCCAGGTATTTTTTTGCGGCCAGAGCGGTGTATACGTTGGTTACCCCGGGGTCGAAACCCGAACCGAGCAAGGCCATCAGCCCGTTCTTCTCGAAGCGCTCCCGGTAGGCCCACTGCCAGGAATATTCGAATCGGGCAATGTTCTGTGGTTCATAGTTGGCGGTATCGAGGTAGTCCACGCCGGTTTCCAGACAGGCGTCCATTATGGTCAGGTCCTGGTAGGGGAGTGCAACATTAATTACCAATCGGGGACGTTCCCGATTGAGCAGAGCTACCAGCTCCGGCACGTTGTCGGCATTCACCCGGGCGGTCGTTATGGGAGAATCGACCTGGGCGGCGATGACATCGCACTTGGACCTTGTGCGCGATGCCAGGGTGATCTCGCGGAATATGTCGCGACGCTGGGCACATTTGTGGGCAACGACCTGACCAACTCCTCCGGCGCCGATTATCAGAACTTTGCTCATATTATTCCTTTCCGACAACGTAATGGTCAGGGCGATTCATAGTGGCTCATAATACGGATATTCGCTTTTCAGCACAAGCAATCTATTCGTCACATCACAGACGGCACAGCCAGAAAGGTATTGCAACGGATCCCCTGGCGTGTTATTAATAGCAGGTTTATAAACTTAAATAAAATGCAACAAAAAAGGAGCGTTACGTGAAAACCATCACTATCTCAAAACTGCTTACATCCGCACTCTGCGCGGCTGCACTCTTCGGTTGCCAAGGGGGAACACCATCAGGTGGAGCAAAATCCGAAAGCAAAAAAGAAGGCCAGGTCATGGCCGAAGTCAACGGAGGCAGTATTACCACCGGCGATTTCGAGCGAGAACTGAAGAATCTTCCTGAATACCTGAAGGCCATGGCCGATACCCCCCAGGGGCGCAAGGAGATGCTCGATACCATGGTGATCCGGGAGCTGATTCTGCAACAGGCTTCCAAAGATGGTCTCGACAAAGGGCAGGAAATTGAGGCGAAAATGCAGGATCTGAAAAAACGACTGATTGTTGAATCGTTCCTCAAGAAGAAAGTCGAGTCTGAATCGACCGTTTCTGACGAGGATATGAAAAAATTCTACGAGCAGAACAAGGACAAATTCAAATCCGGCGAGCAGATGAAGGCAAGCCATATTCTGGTTAAAACTGAAAAAGAGGCCAAAGATGTCCTGGCTCAAATCAAAGCTGGCGGTAATTTCGAGGAACTGGCCAAGAAAAATTCGGTTGACTCATCTTCAGCCAAAGGCGGCGACCTGGGGTGGTTTGGCAAGGGAAGCATGGTACCCGCTTTTGAGAAAGCCGCTTTGGAACTCAAGGAAAATCAGGTTTCAGATGTTGTCAAATCGGACTTCGGCTTCCACATCATCAAATTGACCGGAAAGCGTGCCGCGGGCACCCGCCCCTTCGAAGAGGTCAAAGACCAGATCAAGGGTGCCATCATGCCGACCAGGCAACAGGAAATCTTCCAGAAGATCAAGGAGGAACTTAAAAAATCAGCCAAGATCAACATCAAGGAAGATGTATTGAACAGCATGGGCGGTAAGAAGGAAGACGCAAAAACAGGAGACAATAAACCTGCTGATGCAGCCAAACCGGCGCCTCCCGAGAAAAAATAGAAGAGAGCCCCATTATGACACAGTGTCAATCCGCTATACTGCTTGCCTGCGTGTTCCTGATCCCGGCCGGCGGCTGTACAAACAAGAAAGCGATCGTGAAAAATGAGCCGGCAATAGCGACGCTCAAGGCCGAGCAGACTAAGACCGCTCCGACTGCTGTTATTCCGCGAGGCAAAATGACAAACGCCATTGCAGCAATAGTCAACGGCGAAGTTATCACACTGTTCGAGCTCAACCGGGAGGCTCAACCAGTCATCCGTGAGCTGCAAAAGCAGGCCCCTCAGGATGATGCAGCTCTCAGTCGGATCCGGCGGGCTGCACTTGAAAGAGTGATCGAAAAAAAACTCGTTGAGCAAAAAACCAGAGAGCTGAATATTAAAGTAACCGAAGATGAGATCCGCCAGGCTATCGAAGATGTGAAAAGACAGAACAAGATGACGTCTCAGGAGGCCCTGCTGGCTGCGCTTGCCAGCCAGGGTCTCTCATTTGAGCAATATCGTTCACAGTTGCAGGAGCAGATTGAAAAGCTGAAATTGATCAGTATGGAGGTACGCGCCAAAATCCATGTAAGCGAAAGCGAAATCCGTGAATATTACGACACTAACAGGGCTCAATACACAGAAGACAACTCCTATCGTGCCCGGCACATATTTTTCAAAACAAACGAAAAATCGGGAGCTGAAGACATAAAAATCTCCATGAAAAATGCTTTGATGGTATTGGCAGAGGCCAAGAGCGGCAGGGATTTTATCGAACTGGCCAAAACCTACTCGGAGGATCCGGCCGCACGCAAGGATGGTGGTGATCTGGGTATATTCAAAAAAGGGGACATGCAGCCTGAACTGGAATCCGCCATCATGTCGATGAAACCCGGGGAAGTCAGTGAGCTGGTATATACGCCCGTTGGTTTTCACATTATCAAGCTGGAAGAGCGGATCAGCGGCAAATTGAAGCCGTTTGAACCCCTTAAAGCCGAGATCGAGGAAACCATATATCGCAAGAAGTCTGAAGAGCGCTTCGGCCAGTGGGCCAAAGACCTGCGCGGTAAGGCCAGCATAGAAATAAAAGATCTGATGGGCTTTTTGTAGAACTTTTCTCCGCTCTCTACCCCTCCGCCGTTCTCTGATCTTCCGCCACATACCTGCTACCCAAAAGTGCAAATCCTGCCGCGACCATCACTGCCAGAGGGGTGATCTGCAGTGCGGCAGGCAGCCCCAGCCTGTCTGACAGCGCTCCAATTATCGCTGGAGAGATCGCATCTCCCATTGCATGGATAACAAAGATATTGATTGCAAAACCCATGGCCCGACGGCCGGGGGCGACCACATTCACCAGCACGGTGTTGAGTGGGCCGGTGTTCAAAAACAGGAACAGTTCTGCAACGAAAATGGCAGTCAGGCAGAGCGGGAGGCTGGAGGTCAGCAGGGCTATGCCCATTGTCGGCGCCCCCAGCAGAAAACCGGCCGCAGAGACATACAGATAGCCGGCCGGACTGCGGCGCTGAAGGAAGTCCCCAAGCCATCCACCGGCCAGCGTTCCGAGGACACCGGCTATAACCGTAATCACACCGAAGATGGTATTGCCCCGGGCAACCTCCAGCCCGAATGATCGCTGCAGGAATGAGGGCGCCCACTGCGCCAGCCCACCCAAAGCAAAGGTCATAGCAGTCATGGAGAGGGTAGCATGGATATAACTGCGGTTTGTCAGGAAACGGCACAGCTCCGGCACGATTTGCCTCCGTGCGGGAACATCGGTCAGCTCGTAGCTCGTACGCGGCTCCGCCAACCGCCAGAGCGGCAGGGTCAGCAGGAGACCGGGCAGCCCGACCAGCAGAAAAGCCCTTTGCCAACCGAAGGCCTGGCCGAGCTGTCCTCCAAGTATATACCCCAAGGCACTCCCGACCGGGATCGCCAGAAAAAAGAGCGACAACATCCTTCCCCTGTGCTCGCGAGGGAAAAAATCAGCCACCAGGCCGGGAGAAACCGTGCCGAAACTGGCCTCCCCTACCCCGACCAAAGCGCGGGTCGTCAACAGTGCCTGATAAGAGGGCGCCATGCCCGAGAGCATGGTGGCCAGGCTCCAGACCGTCAGGCCGCCTGCCGCCAGCCGTGCGCGGTTCATCCGGTCTCCCAGATGACCAAATAACGGCGCGGCCAGCATGTAACACAGCATGAAAGCGCTCCCCAAAAAACCGAGGGCGGTGTCAGAGAGCCTGAGATCAGATTTTATCAGAGGGAAAACTGCGTAGAGTGCCTGCCTGTCAACGTAATTGAGCAGATTCACCACCAGGAGCAGGGTAAGAGCATAGCGGGCCCCAGGATAATATTCCTTCACCTGCTTATTTAGCTCTTGTTTCGACATACACGGTTGATTCGAACAACGGAGCGCCCAAACTGGCGGCTACCCCTTTGTACCAGTCCACCAGGTCGCGGCCATTGATCATCTTCCGGGTTGCCAGATCACTTCGCGTCTTGTCAACCCGTGCGAGGCTGCGGGCCCCCCCCTGAAAGCTGCGGGAGGCTACCTGGTTGTCCACCCTGGGGAGAGGCAGCTTTCGATCACTGGCAAACACCTTGACTGCATCGGTGCCAAATGGAGGCTCAACCTTGATTTCCCAACTGTCGCTACTGTCCGGAATTGAGTAGATGATTCCCGGCGTTTTTGATGATTCAGGCTCACCAGCCTTCGGATAAAGAAGACTGACCTCTGCGTCGGGATTAATGTTGTAGACATAGACATAGAGCGGCTTTGCAACCTGCAGGGTAAAACGCACGATCTCCCCTGCCCGAAAAACCTGGTAATCACCACCTTTAATCGTACTGATCCTGACAACACCTCCGGACGATTCATGCTCGATGTCGGTGATTCTGGAGAGCGCTTCGGCAGCGTCATTTTCCAGGCTGTACTGTATCAAAGAGTAAGGAATGTCGTCCTCCGCCCGAATAAGGATTTTCCCATTCAGATCCTTGAGTGTTATGGCCAGATTGATGCTCTGACGGATACCCCGCAGGTAACTTCCCTCCATCAGGGTGTCTGCACCGGCGTATTCGTCGCTCATTACCTTGTCCAGCGATGGTTTTTTTACCAGGCGGTCGGCTACCAGTTTCTGCATATCCTGGGTTTCTTCGATTACTTTAATGGTATACCGGCCAGATAAAAACGCCTTTAACTTGCGGGTAGCATATTCAGCAAAAGGGCTGGAGTATTTCTTACGGGATTCCACAACCGGAGTAACAAAAACCGTCAGTTGTTCCTGCTTCTGCCATCCGCCGGCAAACTTTCCGGCCAGTTTTATGAGGCGATTGTCAAGAGTGTCGGCAAATGTTTCAGCCGGCAGCTTGTTTACCGCTATTTCGTAGTTTTCCTTAAGACTGCGATACGCCATATCTTTTTTATTATCCCGGAGCTTTACATATACCTGAACCTTGTCTGCACTCCTGCGGTAGTTGACGATGATCTTATAATCAACCAGATCGGCCTTCAGGGCTGCCGCACGCAGCTCCTCGTCGCTACGCGCCTTGTCGAGAATCTGCCCCTCGAATACAAAACCGGTTCTACTCAGAGCACGCTCAAGCTCGTTGGCCAGCAATCCCGACAACGACGAGACTGATCCATCCTGGGCATCGCGGATTTCTTCACGGTCCAGGTAGAGGCGCCGTCCGGCAAAATCAGTGCTCATCTCTTTTGCAATGGCATCGGTCATCTCTGTCAATGTAGCGTAACCATCGGAGGACAATCCGAAGAATGCCTGGGAAGGGGTGGCAAGGAAGAGGGTAAGTGCCAGAATCGCTGCGTTGATGACTGTCAGGATAGTTGTTTTCAGCATGGAAATATCCTCATAAAAAAGTACCCGAAAGGGCGATAAGATTCATTTTTCCCACTCGACCGGCTCCATGTTCACCTTCTGCCCCAGTTCCGACAACAGGGAATCCATATCCTGAATAAAGCCGGACATGACGGCAATGCGGATGATACCGGCCTTGTTATCAACGGTGCTCATGACGTTCATTCCCTCATAGGCCTCCAGAATGAACTTGAGGTAGACCATGTCGCGGCGGTCTACCCTGAAATAACGGCATATCATGGAAGACGGTTTCCCTGAAGAGCTACCTGTCCCGCCCTGCCCGCAATTTCCCCCGTTAACAGATCACAGGCCGGCGCAGACATTGTCTCCCGTGCCGCCACTCCCAGAGCGACGCAGCGCACCCCGTCGCCCCTGAAACGTTCCAGCAGACGCACAAAGGATTGCCGGATGGCACCCCCCTCCAGTTCGGCATGGATGGTCAGAACGTTCAGACCATCTTTCAGGTTGTCGGCATAGTACCGGTGAATATTATGAGGGGTGATGCCGTTCTCCCCCAGCAGCTCGTCGGCAGTGGGGAGTGTCGTCGGGAGCTGGAGCGTACGGAAGCGTCGTCCCGCCATGACCGGGTAGAATGGGCACGTTCCGCGGCTATCGCTGCAGTAGTCGAGCCCCATCGTATCTTGTACTTCCAGCGAGTCGGGCGATACGGTCCAGCCCGGGGCGGCAGTTGTGGTTGCACGATGCCCCATGATTTCCTCGAACAGAGTGGCGGCCCGGCCCAACTCCATAACAGTCAGGGGCCTGGGAAAACGATACAGGTAATCGTGCCATCTGACGTGATCCCAACAGTGGATGCCGACTTCGTGGCCGGCGCGCTCCGTTTCCAGCAATATTCCCGGAAAGCTTGCAGCGATCATCGGCGACGGCAGCAGCGTACCGTAGAGCATGGTGCGGATACCGTAGGCCGAAGGCGCTCCGGAGCGCAGCGCTTTTTTTAGAAAGCCCTTGCGGGTAAAAATGCGGCGCAGGGTCTTTCCTGTGTTATCCGGCCCCATGGAAAAGTAATAGGTGGCATGAACGCCGAAACGGGCCATCTCCTCCAACAGGGCCGGTACCCCGTCCCGCGTCCCGGCATAGGTATCAACATCGACTTTGAGTGCAACGGTCTTAGGGCTCATGAGCAGGGAGAATATCAGGTTTTAGTACAAAGGAAAAGGCCGTAAACAATCGGCCTTTTTTGTTTCACTCCTATAATTTATGCTGATCGGCACTACGTATCATGTCACGGAAACTTGAAGGTTAATCCGGTTAACAGCGCTATATCGGTTTCGGGTGAGTTCAACCCACCCTTGACACCCAGTGAAAGATCCAGACTGTCAAACGCTGAATAAATTATGCCGCCGGTCATGAATGTCGGCCAGATCGTGCTGGCTTTGTCAGGATTGGTAGCGGTGCCGATCTCGGCTACGAGCTGCAACCTGTGCATGACCTCGAACGTACCGGCCAGGGAGAAATTCCAGATGCTCTCGCGGTTGGCACTCTTGTCAGCATCCGTATACTTCTGGAGCGTATAGCCCATGTTGGCATGGACGGCAATCGGTTTGAACTCAACGGTTGAGATCAGGGTGACGCCGTAGGCGGGGCGCCCTGAACCAAGGCTGCGGTTGTAATCGCCGGTAGGGAATGTAACGGCAGGCTTGATGGCTAAACTGGCCGGGCCAAGTTCGAGAAAACGCCATTTGAGAGACATAGAAAGATCGTTCAGACCTCCGTTGTCTAGAAGCTTCTCACCGTTATCCTTGACCTGCTGCCAGGTAATGGGGAAGGCAACGAACACGTCAAGCGTATCAAGTAATCCGGCGCTGACGACAAGGCCGACAGACTGGCTGTCTGCCGTGATGCTGTCCCGTTTGTCCCAGGCAAATTCGGCACTGGTCTCAACCTGAAATTTCATCCTGCCGTTTGTACCGGCATCGTCGGTAGCCAGTGGATGAGCGGCAAAAGCCGGTGCAGCACATAACAAACAAAGTGCGGATAGAAGCGACGATATCATTCCTGTTTTCATGGTACCTCCAGAAAGTTATTTGACAACTGCACACATATACACCACAGCTTTTCAATTCGTCAATATCATAGAGTTATTGATATCAGGAGATACCTTTGGCGTTCAAAAATACACCATATTTTTTATCTTCGCCCTGAATATGGGAAACAAGCCAATCTTTGAGAAAA
>JBAXVG010000061.1:0-29043 GCA_037129255.1 Desulfuromonadales bacterium
AACTGTTATGGTGGAACCAGCAGACCGGTCAGGTCTACCTGATGCCGATGAACGGATTGAGTGTGGCTGGAGGCTCTATGCTCTACACCGAGCCTGACACAACCTGGCATATTCAGGGGGAGACGGAATGGCGGGATAATTTGTATGGCAGGGGAGTTACTACGACGACGAAGTGATCTCCTGTGCTGTGAGCTCCGTCACGAGCGAACTGGCAGCGAATAGCATCGGGTACGAGCAATCATTGCCGGTCTTGTTTTTGCCGGTCTCAGTCTCAGAAAGATTGCCGCCCAGCTTAATGATATGCATCTATTGACAAAGTGATACCGTATTTAGTACTATAATCACATGACGCAAGCAGACAAAAACCTCGAAAGAATGCGCGTCAATCCTACCGATTGGCGTATCGAGGATATACAAGCCATAGCCCGTCGGTATGGTATTGAATGGCGGCATGACGGTGGTAGTCACTGCGTATTTGTTGCGGCATCAGGTAGGACGCTGCCCGTTCCAGCCCGTAAGCCGATCAAGCCGCTCTACATCAAAAAATTTCTGTTGTTGCTGGAGGAGCCATGAAAAAACTCGAAGATTACCCATTTGAATTAAGGCCACTCACTGCTGAAGAGGGTGGTGGTTACTTGATCAATTTCACCGATTTCAACGAATGTATTGCCGATGGTGAAACCATTGAAGAGGCTATTTCAGAGGGACAAGCCGCCCTTGCTGCCGTTATCTCCACTTTGGAAGAGAAGGGTTTACCGGTACCAAAGCCAGGCAGTTACGGTGCGTACTCCGGAAAGTTTGTTCAGAGGATTCCCAAAAGCCTGCATGCCCGTCTGCAGTCACGCGCCCGTCAAGAAGGTGTCAGTATCAATACTCTGGCAACAAGCTTCATTGCTGAGGGTTTGGCACGTAAAGCGGCATGAATACAATGACAATCACCGGTCCACGCATAGGGCGCTAAAACTGGTATCTGTTAAAACGGATACCCAAGTCCGACGAACAGAGCCGGCCCATCCTTCCCTATCCCAATATCCACCCTTCCGACAATGTTGGGGCGCACAACCGCCCGGAAGCCTATGCCGGGATTGAACTCGAAATTTGAACCGGTCGCCTTGTCAAACGACTCCATCACCGCACCCAGATCAATGAACGGAGCTATCTCCCAATCGGCAGTCACATCGAATATCTTCCAGCGAAAGAGACGAATGCGCTCTTCCAGATTACAGAGGAAAAAACTGTTGTCGATAAAGCGATTACGTCCGTAACCGCGCAGGGTAGTCTCTCCCCCCAGGATGCTCTGCTCAAGAAAAGGGATGTTCTCTCCCAGTGCCTGGTTGTACATGAAGCGGAATACGGTGATGTAACGGGCATTGTCAAGCGGGATGAAACCTTTCGCCTCAAATTCGTAATGACGGTAGTTTTCGCTGCTGCCCAGGGCTTTGAAACTCGGCTCCAGTGTAATCCTGGCGTAACCACCGAAAGCGGGGGTGTCGCGGTTGTCCAGCGTGCTGTAAATGATCGACAGACGCTGCGTATGCGCCGCGAATCCGTCAATGCCGGGAATCGACTGTTTACGAAACCTTGACAGGATGAACGGCACTCCTTCCACTGCTCCCTTGTCGATGGAAACTTTTCGGAAGCGTTCGCCCACGACAAAATGGAGATGATGTCCGATGTCATACCCGACCGAGATATTTCCCCCATACTCTCTGTCGGCATAGTTGGTTTCCCGCTGCCGCACCGTTTTGGCCTCAAAACCGAAAAAGCGGGCCGAACCATCGGTATAACCGAAAAGAAACGCATTCAGCTCCAGTTTTTTATCCAGCAACGATTTGTCCCGCAGCTTGATTTCATAGTCTTCGTTGACCTTGGTGGATTTGGAGAGGTTGACCTCCCAACTTTGATCCTGATTGGGATAGAAAGCGCCGTAAAGTGAGGTTGTAACACCGAAATTAGGATTATGGTTGACCTGGGGAGCCAGCAGGGTGTTGATCTCGTCGCGCTTGTTGTGGATCAGGAAAGCGGTCAGTGCGCCGACGGTTATTCCTTCATTCGGGCTGGAAGCAATTACCGGCAGAGGAATTGTCACCACCTTGGCCGAATCGCCCTCCTCACTGGTCAACGGGAAAGGAAGCTTCTCACGTGGAATATGGCTGGTACAGCCGGCCAACAGGCTTGAACCGGCCAGAGCCAGGAGTGTTACGCACAACAGCCGCATCAGGCATGCATATGGATGTATTACAGGCATGGCTGCTTTGTACCACTGCCTCATGGCACTGTCAATTCCTCTCCGAGAGGAAATGACGTTCATATCTGAATGACCGGTCATTTCAGGCCCGATTCCAGCGCTGACCACCAGGCAGTCAGAACCACCGTTGCGCTTGCAAAAGCCAGCAGGACATTCAACAGCTGGCCGGGCCGTCCGAACTTTCCCGTAAAATGCTCCGTAAGAAACCCTAATAACATGCCGAAGCCGAAGCCGAACAGGTGCGCCCCCACATCAGTATGTGCCCCCTCGGTGCCCAGAATTGCCAACAGTGCCAATCCAGCCGCAACCGGAATGAACCATCGGCTCCGGAGGTAGTGGCGGTAACGCACCGCACTGATGGCAGCCATCAGGCCCACAGCGCCGAACACGGCGGTGGAAGCTCCCACCGATCGGTGTACCGGCGGTTGCAGCCACGCGTTCATCAGGTTGCCAAGAATACCGGAGCTGAGCAGCAGACTCCATGCGAGGCCGGAGCCAAGCTCGCGGCAGAGCAGGATTATGAATACCCCGCCGATTGTCAGGTTGCTGAGCAGGTGCATCAGATCGGCGTGCAGGGTAAGGGCGGTGACAACCCGCCACCATTGACCTTCCAGTATTTTTGAGGCATAAGCGGCGCCGATTTCGTTCAGATCGATGCTGCCATGCTCCGGGCTGGAAAGGCCGAGCAATGTCAGATTGTGGAACGTCGCCAGCAGGATCAGCACAGAAATGGTTGGCAGGGTGTTTTCTGTCATTTTCCGGGCGGCCGGCAGAGGCGGGGGCCAGAACCGGTTTTTTTCCTCATACAGGTTGAGTTCGTTACGAGCACTGTCGACGTGCTCCAGCGGCACAAGCAGTTGCCAACCGGTTCCATCAGGTTCGATACAGCATGGAATAAAACGGGAGTCCAGCACAAGCGCCCAAAGTCGTGCCTGGCTTTTGGTCAGTGGCTCGTCACGCCGGAGTGAAACCGGCCGCCAGAGCTCCTCACCTGTGTCTCTGTTACATTCTCCATGATCCATTTCGGCAATATAATCACTGAATACTCTTTTGTCATTCCCGAATACCGCTTCGGTTCACTATCGTTAATTGACTAAACATGTACTTTCACCACCGCTTCTGACCTTGACACATCCTCCCGCTCTCTGTTATTGATTCGGACGATTGAAAATAGCTCTGCCACAGGCATGAAAGGAGAACATCATGGGCTTAACGCATGTAACCGTGCAATTGACCAACCTTGGTAAGACAAAGGCGCCATTTGAAGCTGAATTCCTTGTTGATACCGGCGCAATCGATTGTATGGCCCCTTCTTATGCGCTCAAAAGTGCAGGCATTGCCGTAGAAGGTAAAGATTCTTATGAACTGGCGAATGGTACGCTCATTGAGTACCCATACGGTTTTGCACGGGTTTCATTCATGGGCTCGGAAACGGTTGTTCAAGTTATTTTCGGTCCGGATGATTGTGAGTCGCTTCTGGGAGTAGTTGCACTTGAGAATGTTGGCATTGGTGTGGATCCTGTATCAAAAACGCTGAAACGTATGGCTGCAAAACCATTGAAATAAATACATAATGTGGTAAATATGGAGACAGCCATGAAAGTGGTCATTCTAGCCGGTGGCTTCGGCACCAGGATCAGTGAAGAGTCGCACCTCAAACCTAAACCAATGATTGAGATTGGCGGGCGACCGATTCTCTGGCACATCATGAAGATCTATGCCTATCACGGGTTCAACGATTTTATTGTATGTCTTGGCTACAAGGGTTATGCGATCAAGGAATATTTTGCCCACTATTTTTTACATGAGGCTGACATAACATTCGACTTCCGCGATGGGTTCGAGCGGTCTGTTCATAGTCATACTGCCGAACCGTGGCGGGTAACGCTCGTTGATACCGGCCTTGAGACATTGACTGGTGGCAGGATCAAGAGGGTAGCGCCTTACCTCGACAAAGGTCCGTTTATGCTGACTTACGGCGATGGGGTAGCAGACGTGGATATTCGTGCACTTATGGAGAGCCACTGCCGAAGCGGTAAATTGGCCACGGTGACCGCGACCCAACCGACCGGACGTTTCGGAGCCCTGGTCGTCTCACCCGAATCGTTCGTCTCCTCTTTTCAGGAAAAGCCGGTCGGAGACGGAGCCTGGATAAACAGCGGCTTTTTCGTCCTGGAGCCTGCCGTAATCGAGCGGATTGCTGGAGACTCTACGCTATTTGAGAAGGAGCCGCTGGAGGGCCTTGCCCGTGACGGCCAACTTATGGCTTACAAACATGCCGGTTTCTGGCAACCGATGGATACCCTTCGCGATAAGCAGCACTTGGAGGAACTTTGGATCAGCGGTCGGGCACCATGGAAGGTGTGGTGAGTTTCCATATAAATATGCGAGTTGGTGAAACGTAAATCGGAAATTTAGCGGATTGGATCAGGGTTACGGCTTGAGTTTGGCTTGTGATCCAGCAGAGGATTGGAATAGTATGAACATCTCGAATGCCATATCATTTCTTGACGAACAGGTTTCCGATCCTTCACAGGGTTTGCCTGATGAACTCTTTTATTACATCAGTAGAACTACACCTTTGATAAATGTAGAACTTTTGATTAAAGATGAAACAGGACGCATGCTATTGTCGTGGAGAGATGACGAATACTATGGTAAAGGGTGGCATTTGCCCGGTGGTATTGTGAGGTTCAAAGAAACTCTGGAACAACGGATACAAAAGGTCGCTGAAACTGAAATAGGCACCCGAGTCACATTTGAGACGACTCCATTGGCAATCGATCAGTTTATCCAGCCGGGCCAGAAAAACCGGGGACATTTCATCTCGTTTCTCTATTGTTGCTTCCTTTCCAGCGCCTTTACACCGGAAAATAAGGGACTCAATATAGGTGACAAAGGTTTCTTGATGTGGCATGATTGCACTCCCGACAATCTACTGGTATGTCATCGAGTCTATAGAAAGTTTCTGAATCCGTGATGTGCCTTGGTTGCCTCTTGGCACCATCTCCCTCAATAAATCAACTCGTTCCGGGGATTGCATGAAAATAACCGACATAAAACCACGGCCCTGTCCTGTCTGCGGGTCAGTCGACGCCGATACACTCCATCGCCTCCGCCTGGTACTTTTTGACAATCATCCATTGGATCATGATTGCGTAACTGTGGTGTGTAATTACTGTGGTATGGGATTCAACCGCGAGACATTGCAACCGGAAGCCTACAACCGCTATTACGCGGAACTGTCGAAATATCTCGTATCCACCTCGGCAACTTCTCCTGTTCCCCGTCTCCCGGAATGTACCGAGATACTCGCGAACCTTCTGCCCCGCGATGCCGCCCTTCTCGATGCCGGATGCGGCAGTGGCGGGGTATTGGCAGCATTGCGGCAGCGCGGTTTCACTAATCTGGCCGGGCTCGACCCCACACCTGAATGCATACGGATCATCCGTGACGAACTGGGGATCGACGCACGTGTCGGAACCCTTGACGAGAATCCGTTTCCGCCCGCTACATTCGATCTGGTATTATCAACGGTGGTATTCGAACACCTGATCAATCCTGGCGATGATGTAGACCGGATGGCCGCCCTGCTGAAACCGGAGGGTATGGCCTTCATCCTGGTACCAGACGCCACGCGCTACGAAGAGTTTATGGTATCGCCGTTTCAGGACGTGAACGTGGAACATATCAATCACTTTTCGCCCAACACCCTGGACCAGCTGTTCGAGGCACGCGGGTGGGAACGGCTGGACGCGGGCAACGCGGTGTTCACTCTTACACCCACATGGCAATCGACCTTGATCTGGGGATTATACCGCAAAGGGGGGACGGCGAGATATTCCGTCGACGCCGATCAAGCCTTACGAAAAGGGCTGGCTGACTACTTTTCCAAGAGCGAAAAAATGTTAGTGGACATGATGGCGCGGTTGCAGGATGACCTTGAAGGGGTCGATGAGGTGATGCTCTGGGGGGCGGGGCACCTCACCTCGCTCTTGCTCGCACATGGTGGACTGAAGGGAAAACGTGTTAAGGCGATAATCGACAGCAATCCGAATTTTGCCGGGAGAACCCTGTCGGGCGCGGCGGTGGGTGGCTACGAACTGCGCGGAGATTTTGGCGGACCGGTCGTGGTCGCGACCGTGCGGGAGCAGGATTCGGTTGTGTCCAAGATTGAATCGTTGGGCTGGCCGAATCGAATAGTCCGGTTGCGGGCGCAGTGAGGCACAAAGAGCATGTCAAAAAAAGTTGAAAAGTGGGGCGTAAATCGCAGTTGGAATCCGGATCACAAAAAAGTGCGTCTGGCGGATGCCGTACCACTTGAAACACCTTTTCTTGTGTATGTTGATCCTGCCAATATATGCAATTTCAAATGCCGTTTTTGTCCGACAGGGCACCCGAAACTGCTCAAGGAGGTCAACCGTCCGGCAAAAATTATGGAATTTAGTCTGTTTGAGAAGATTCTGGACGATTTGTCACGGTTTCCGAATAAGGTTCGCGCCATGTTTTTTCACAAGGATGGCGAACCGTTGTTGAACCCGCGGCTCGGAGAGATGATGACAATGGCGGTTCAGCGGGGTGTGGCGGAAAAATACTGGTTGACTACCAATGCGAGCCTCCTGACACCTCAATGGGCTGAAAAAATTGTTTCAAGCGGTATCGACGCGGTACGCCTCTCTATCGCGCATGTCAATTCCGAAGGTTATCGGGAACTGACGCAAACCTGTTCCGATTACGATGGAGTTCTAAAGGGCGTTGCTGCCTTGTTTGAGGAACGTGAGCGTCAGGGAAGTAAGATGTATATTGCGGCAAAACTGATAGATTTTGATTTTTCTCCTGCACAGCTTGATAAGTTTTCTCACGATTTTTCAGATATTACTGACGATTTATTGTTAACTGAGCCAAACGCATGGACACATAACGATGTCCATGATTTTACTTTGGGGGTTAAGCCGAAAGCCGGATATGACGGTGTAATGCCCCTTATGCCGGATAGAATCGCCTGTATCAATCCGTTCTATAATTTAGCGGTCAATGTTGACGGCCAGGTTGGGCTTTGCCCTCTGGATTGGAGCCTTTCCACGATAGTGGGTGATGTCCGCTCAGAAAGTCTTTATGATATCTGGCACGGGAGACGGGCGCGGGAATTCCAGGTACTGCAACTTTCCGGACGAAGACATGACAATCCAGCTTGCAAAAATTGTGAGTGCATCCCCTATGCACCTGAAAGCGAACTTGACCCAGACCGGGAGCGACTGTTGGAGAAATTTTATAATATTCTGAATAAATACAGTAATGTATCCAGCCGTAAAGGCAGTTAGAGATACAGGTTAAGTGAGATAGAGTGGTTACCATGGAACAAATGTTTGAACATAATGAGTTGCTTGATTTACAACAGCGACGTTTTCACCCCGAAATCCTGGGACGGGGGCCTGAACATGCGCAGGGCGCCGTTCTTTTCGGAGCTGGGGGGGGAGGGCTTTTTTTCCTGCGCTTCATGCGGATGGCCGGAGCTGAACCCGCTTTTTTTGTCGATAACAATGAGACGCTGTGGGGTGCCACCGTGAGTGGTGTTGAGGTACGTCCACCTTCGGCCTTGCTCGAATACCCTAATGTGACAGTGGTGCTCTGCACCGCTTTTTATCTAGCCAAACTGACGAAACAGTGTCGGGAACTCGGAGTAACCACTGCGGTTCCCTATTATAATTTTTCCCGCCCCCCCTTCCCTTTTGTTGTTGCCACCGATGAAGAGGCGCACGAAATACTTTCGGGTGAAATCCCCCGGCGAGCCTATGCACTGTTGGCCGACGATATATCACGAATCGTCTATAAGGGGACCCTGGCTTTTCGTGTCACTCAGGATGTTGTTGATATGCCGCCATTTCATAGAGGCGAATACTTTCTTACTGAGTTATTTCAGGTGTCACACTACGCCCATTTTGTCGATGGCGGGGCATTTGACGGGGACACTCTCCGTGAATTCCTGCAGGTGACAGGAGGTCGTTTTGACCGGTACGACGCCTTCGAACCCGATCCTGATAATTTCTCTCTCCTTGAAAAAATTGTTTCTACTCTACCGCCGGAGATGTGTGAAAAGATATATTTTCACTGTTCAGCACTGGGAGCAAAAGATGGGATTGCATCTTTTCAGAGTTGGGGTAACGCCTGTTCGGCTTTAGATGAGGAGGGTGATGTTCAGGTCAGGGTTGAAGCATTGGATGACTGTATGTGCACAAGTAAACCTACTTTTATCAAGCTGGATATTGAAGGGGCTGAACTGGAGGCATTGCTTGGTATGGAACAGACTATCCGCAGATGTCGTCCGATTCTGGCAATCTGCGTGTACCACGCTGTGGATCATTTATGGCGAATACCTTTGTGGATAGATGGACTTGGACTGGGATACCGACTGTATTTGCGCAAACATAGCGAATCATACAGTGAAACTGTCTGTTACGCTCTTCCTGAGTAAAGTACATTCATGTCAGAAGCTGTGTCATATCTCGATAAAAAACGCCCTTGGGAGAAAGATCGTCCTCGTTGCCATTTGGCGGAATGCCTGCCTCTCGAAACACCTCTCAGTTTGCAAATAGATCCCTCCAATCTCTGTAATTTTCGTTGTCGTTTTTGTCCGACTGGGCACCCGGATCTTTTGAATCGGGTAGGGCGCTCCAAGGGCCAGCTCATGTCGTGGGAGCTGTATGAAAAGTTGGTAGCCGAGCTTGCAGCTTTTCCGCAACCATTGAAAACCTTGTCCCTGCATAAGGATGGGGAACCTTTGCTCAACCCGCGTATCGCCGACATGGTGTCTCTTGCCAGAAAGCGAAATGTCGCTGAAAAAATCGTTCTTTTGACGAACGCATCCCTGTTGACACGAGAAATGGCTATCGACCTTATCACGGCAGGACTTGATGCCATTCGCATTTCGGTTGAGCATGTCAGTGTAGAGGGGTACCGTGCGTACACCCAGGTGTACGATGACTATGACAAAATTGTCTCTAACATTAGGATACTTAGTGAAGAAAGAGATCGTTTCGAATCGCACCTTTTTATCTCTGCCAAACTGATCGATTTTGGTTTGTCACGAGATGATCTGGAAATTTTCGCTCACGATTTTTCAACCAGTTGCGACGAGATTAGTCGTACTACTGCGCAAGGTTGGAGCCACAGTGAAATCTTTGATTTTACCCTTGGTAGTAACCCGACAGCGTCCCTTGATGGCCAAACCCCGTTGAATCCGAAACGCATCGCCTGCCCTTTTCCGTTTTACATGATGGCGGTCAACGCTAACGGTCTGGTTTCTCCCTGCCCGGATGATTGGACCCACAAGGCCGTGATCGGCAATGCCAATACCGAGACGCTCCAGGAGATCTGGAATGGGCTCTCTTTACGTGAATTTCGCCAGATGCATCTTTCAGGCAAGCGTGGCTGTAACGTGGCCTGCGCCAACTGCCATTGTATACAGGGCATCCCTGAAGACAGCGATCTGGATGAAAGTCTTGAGCAACTGTCAAACATTTTTGCAGGCACACAACCATGAGCGTTTCCACTTGGGGGCAATCCCGGCAGTACAATGCCGATGCGCCACGGCATCAACTGGCGCTTGAGCTGCCTCTAGCAGCACCGTATCTTGTCCATGTTGATCCGACCAACCTGTGCAATTTTCGGTGTCCTTTTTGTCCGACAGGCCATCCTGAGCTATTGCGTGAGGTAGGTCGTCCATCGGGGCGCATGGATTTTGCTCTGTTCGTCAAAATAATGAACGACATGCTCATGTTCCCGGAGAAGCCCAAGGTGCTTCATCTCTACAAGGACGGAGAACCGCTGATGCATCCTGACTTTGGTCGAATGGCAATGCTTGCGAAGACCAGCAAAGTATCGGAACGCATCAATCTAACCACCAACGCGGCTCTGTTGACGGCGAAGCGGACAACGGAGATTCTCGACGCCGGGATCGACATTGTGCGAGTCTCAGTGGAGCACGTCCATGACGCCGGTTATCGGGAGCGGACCATTACCTTTGCAAAGTACGATACGATCATCCGCAATGTTGCCGGTCTCTTTGAGGCGCGCGAGCGACGTAACGTCAAAACCCGGATCTGGGTAAAAATTCTCCGTCTTGGGTTGACCGATGCGAATATCGAAAAATTTGGCCGGGATTTCAGAGGCATATGCGACGAGTGCCTGGTGATGACCCCGATGGGGTGGAGCAGGACGGACGTGTATGATTTCACGCTCGGCAGCAACCCGACAACGGGTGACAATGGCGAAACGCCGTTACGGCAGGACCGGCTCGTCTGTCCGTACCCGTTTTATTCTCTGGCTATAAATTTCGACGGTTCCGTATCGGTATGTTGCGCGGACTGGTCCCATGGCACGGTGGTGGGTGATGTTTGTACCTCGGCTCTGATCGACATCTGGAACGGTTCGCCCCTGCAGGAACTGAGAAGGATGCATCTTGTCAATCGGCGTGCGGAAAACAGCGCCTGCGCGAATTGCCAAACAATGCAGGGGCTTCCCGATGATAGCGACCTTGATGTCGACAGAGAGCGACTCTTGCCGCTGTTTATAGATAATTCATTCAGATAACATATGGTGTATGCATGACGGCAAAAGGTAAAATGGTCAGTGTGGTAGCCCCCTGTTACAACGAAGAAGGCAATGTGGATGCCTGCTACGCTCGTGTGCGGGCATTATTTGTGGGTAATGACGCACCATTGGCAGGTTATGACTGGGAACTGATATTTTGCGACAATGCATCCAATGACGACACCGAGGGTCGTCTACGTCTGTTGACATCGGATCCGCATGTCAAGGTCATTCTTAATTCGCGCAATTTTGGGCCGAGTCCTTCAGCTTTCAACGGCTGCTTCGCTGCATCGGGAGACGTAGTGGTACTTCAGTCCTCCGACCTGCAGGACCCACCAGAGATGATACCGGAGTACGTTCGACTTTGGGAGGCGGGAAACCAGGTAGTTTTCGGTATACGCAGCGGACGTAGGGACTCGTTTTTGTTAACGCAATACCGGAAAGTATTCTATAGGATTTTTGACAGGCTGGCTCCGACACCGATGACACCGCAGAGTTGCCCTTACCTGATGGCCCGGATCGTAGTAAATGCCATAAAAGCTTTTGATGACTATAACCCTCTGCTGAGGGGATTGATCCCACTGATGGGCTTCAAATCTGCGACAATTGGGGTGCCGGTGCAGGAAAGGACGAGCGGACGGAGCAGTTTCAACTTTTTCTCCTACCTGGACGAGGCGATCAATACCTTTATCCGCTTGTCACCGACTCCACTTCGATTCTCTCTGGTCATCGGTTTTCTACTGTCGGGGATGAGCCTTGTGGCAGGTTTGGGAATATTGGCATGGGGTTTATTCGATCTTGCAACCGGAGTGCGAATTACAACTCCTGGATTCCGTACTTTTGCTGTGGGCGGGTTGTTTTTGTTTGGCATACAAATGTTCTTTATCGGTATTATCGGCGAATACGTGGGCGCGATTCATGCTCAGGTGCGTAAAGGACCCCTTGTTATTGAGCGTGAGCGGATCAATTTCAACTTGTCTTGAATCAAATCAATAGGGGGAGTAGTGCCCAATCTTTTCTCACAATCAGAGGCAGCCGACCTGGTGTCCCGCGAGCTACCTCAACCAACAGTAAAAGCGTCGTTTGACGATTTGCGAGGAGCTGTATTATTTGGTGCCGGAAGATTTTCAAGAGCCTTGTTGCCGGAAATGCGGCGGCGTGGCATGGAACCGGCATGGTTTGTCGACAATAACCCTACTCTCTGGGGCAAAAAACTGGACGGGGTGGAAATTAGACCCGTTGCCACTCTTGATGACGTGGGCGACCGCTTGGTTCTTGTCATGTCGACTCACCTCCTGCCTATGGCCCAGGCCTGCATCACAGCCGGAGTCAAACGATGGTCATGGTTTACGGATATTCAGGAGGTGTTCGGAGATATCTCTATTGCTATTAAGGCCGAGAAAATATTGGCCGAGCCTGAAATACATCGTTTGAGTTCCCTTTTAGCCGGTTCCGAGGAAAGTCTTATAACCTTGAAACAGGCACTAGCCTGCCGTGTTACTGGCGATCCCAAGGATCTGCCGCCCTGTCGCCCCGGACAATATTTTGTAGACGAATGGGTTCCGGATCGATATTATGCTCGTTTCGTCGATTGCGGTGCATATAATGGCGACACTCTCAGGGATTGGATCAATTGCAAAGGGAATATATTTCCCCCCGATCAGTTGCAGTATCATGCTTTTGAGCCGGATCCCGATAATTATGCGGTCTTGAAGCGGACTGTTGAAGATTTACCTCCTCATTTTACCAGTCATATAGTACTCCATTCTGCGGCAGTCGGAGACGTTTCCGGCACTGTTAAAATGATCCAGGGTGGGGCTGGTACAGAAATATATCATAGTTCTGAAGCGGGTATGGAAACGCAGATCGTGCGTCTGGACGATGTGCTGGCAAATGAGGAAATCTATGCAATCAAAATGGATCTTGAAGGGTTTGAGCCGTTTGCATTGCGAGGTGCACGTACTTTATTGGAAAAACAGCGCCCGGTATTGATGATATCAGTCTACCACAGGCCGGAGCATTTGTGGACATTGCCTTTGTGGATCAATGATCTTGGTTTGGGATATCGACTTTTCCTGCGCCACCATGATACCACAAGCAGCGAAACTGTTTGCTATGCGGTTCCGCCTTTTTAATAGACATTAAATATTCGGTTAAGAACCGGTAGGAGGAGATGCATGCGCATAGACGACCGAGACCGTGTCCCCGAATTTCCAGTTGTTTTTCGCGACTGTCCTGGATGTGGTGGTAACGATTTCCAACCCCGTGCAACGGGGAGGGATTGGATTGCTCAGCGCTGCACCAACGACTGGGTTCTGGTGCGCTGCGTTTCGTGTGGACTCGTATACCTAAACCCGATTCCGGCGCCAGAGGCATTACTGCTGATCTACGGAAACGAATACGGCACACATCGTCTCAGCGAAACGCTTACATCGTTTTTGACACGGATTCGCTTCGTGCTGCGTCGTCGCAGGATGGGTTGGATGCGCCGCCTGTTGCCGCCGGGGTCCCGTCTGTTAGAGGTGGGATGTGGCGAAGGATTTCAAGCCTGTCTTTACATGAAGATTTGCCCCAGCTGGATTGTAGAGGCCACGGATTTTCGCGTTCCCAACCCCACACTACTCAGTTCGAACGGGATAAGGGCAACTGAGGGGGATTACGATGCGCTCTCCTTCTCTGAACCGTTTGATTTCATATCCAGTTGTGATATGCTCGAGCATGTCACCAATCAGGCACGCACGGTCCGTAAACTTGCCGCAGATCTCAAACCAAGGGGGCATCTCTATCTGGAACTGCCCAACCCCGAGACCCCGCTAACATGGCTGATGCCGTCGGTCTCAGGCCTGAACGTGTTTCCAGAGCATACGGCATTCTTTACGAAGCGGCAGATAACCTCACTGCTCGACCAAACCGGATTCGACGTGCTCTGGACCCGTAACCAGGCGAGTCCCGGAGCGATTCACAGTACTGTGGTCTGCCTGATTCACAAATACCTCTCCGCGTCGATACAGCTACCGCTTACAGTGGGTCCACTCACCGTCGGGCCCTGTTTCGCGCTTGAGTGGGCTCTCTCTTTAATGGGATGGGGGTCCGGGATGACCCTCTTGGCTCGTAAACGCTGAACAACTAAGGACATATATGAGATTAGCAGATTATGTGTGGACATTTCTGGCGGAACGCGGAGCGCAGGATGTTTTTCTCGTGACCGGAGGCAACGCCATGCACTTGGATGACGCCCTAGGACTCGAGATACGGCTTAGGATCATTTGCGTTCATCACGAACAGACTGCCGCCATGGCCGCCGAAGGATATGCCCGCGCCAATGGTGATCCCGGTGTTTTGTGCGTAACATCCGGCCCCGGTGCGATTAATGCTCTCGGAGGTCTGTACGGGGCGTTCGTTGATTCGCTTCCTGTCATCTGTATCGCTGGACAGTCCAAGCGGGAACTCCTGCGCACCTCACGCGATCCGGAACATGTTGTCGGTCTCCGCCAACTTGGTGTACAGGAGGCAGATGCGGTCGCCATGGCGCAGCCGGTAACAAAGTACGCTGCGACCGTCGCCGAACCTTTCATGATCCGCTATGAGATGGAGAAGGCATGGTATTTGGCCACGTCAGGGAGACCTGGTCCTGCGTTTCTCGATATCCCTCTGGATGTCCAAGCAGCAGAGATCGATCCAGAAATCCTCCCCGGCTACACGCCGCAGCCCTTCAAGATCCGCAGCATGGGCCCCCGTTGCGCTGCGGTAGCGGCCAGACTCCGACTGGCGAAACGCCCCTTGCTCCTCGGCGGCGAAGGTGTACGCGAGGGGAAGGCAGTCAAGGAATTCCAGCAGCTTGCCGAACGACTGGGCATCCCGGTGGTTACTGCATGGATGCCCGACCTTTACCCGCCGGATCAGTGCCATTATGCGGGGCGGGTCGGCTCTCTCGGCACGCGTGCAGGGAACTTCGCCTTACAGAACGCGGATTTCATCCTTGCGATCGGGTCTCGCCTATCGGTGCCCCAAGTCAGCTTTAACTGGGAGCAGTTCGCCCCGCGAGGCTACGTGGTTTCCGTAAACATAGATTCAGCTGAACTGGCCAAGCCGATCATGGTTGTAGACGAGACCGTCCGGGCTGAACCGCAGTTGTTCTTGGAAACACTGCTTTCGGAATGGGGAAATGATACAACCACTTCAGCGGGGTGGGGCGAATGGCTCGACTGGTGTCGGGCGAGGGTCGCACGTTACCCGGAGGTAACCGACGCCATGCGCGTGTCGTCACCATCCGGCATCCACCCGTACTGGTTCGTTGAGGAGCTCTTCAACCAACTTGAGAATGACGCCTTCGTGGCGTGCGGCAATGCGTTGGCGGCGTGTGTTCCCTTTCAGGCAGCTCCGTTGCGCCTTGGACAGCGCCTTACCAGCAACGCTAGTGCCGGCGCTATGGGCCATGACCTGCCGTCGGCGATTGGCTCGGCGGTCGCCAGAAAGGGCGGGCGAGTGATATGCTTGGCCGGTGACGGCAGTCTGATGATGAATCTTCAGGAACTTCAGACGCTTGTGTACTGCCGGTTGCCGATCGGGATATTTGTTATGAACAATGGTGGGTATCTGTCCATAAGGACGACACAAAAGAATTTTTTTGGGCGGTATATCGGTGAAAGCCCGGAGAACGGAGTTTCGTTCCCCGACTTTTGCGCGGTAGCGCTGGCGTTCGGGCTGCCGGTGTTCCGTCTGGAGGGTGAAGGGTACAAAACTGTCCTGGCAGAGGCACTGGCAACCGATGGCCCCTGGGTCTGCGATGTGCGTCTTGACCCTGACAGAGGCTTCGAGCCTTGCCTGAGCTCGAAGATACTTCCGGACGGGCGCATGGTCTCCGCACCGTTGGATGACATGTATCCCTTTCTTACGGAAGCCGAACGAGCTTCTAACCGATTGTAATGCAAGAGACAGAACCAACACCATTTTGAAGGGAGCTACCATGTCTGATATACCGTTTTGGGAGGATTTCATCCAAACCGAGCCGTGGCCAATTGTTCGCAAGCCTTATGTCGTCGCCGAAATCGGCATCAACCATAATGGCGACGTGAGCCTGGCAAAGCAGATGATCGAAACCGCACATCAATGCGGTTGTCAGGCCGTAAAATTTCAGAAACGAACGCCGGAACTTTGTGTTCCGCCCCACCAGCGCGATGTTTTGCGCGAAACTCCATGGGGGCTGATTACCTATATGGACTATCGCTACAAGATTGAATTCGGGCGAGAAGAGTATGATGAGATTGATGCATTTTGCCGTGACCTGGGAGTGGACTGGTTTGCCTCTGCCTGGGATATTCCAAGTCTGGAATTTCTCCGCACGTATAATTCCCCCTACAACAAGATCCCGTCTGCTATGCTGACGAATCGCGAACTGGTGCGGCAGGTTGCCCTTGAAGGGAAAATGACATTCATTTCCACCGGAATGAGCGAATACGAGGACATTGATTATATCGTCAATCTATTCAGGGATAATGGTTGTCCATTCATACTGTTGCATGCTGTTTCGGAGTACCCGGTGGCAAACGAAAAATTGAACCTGCGCCATATTACCGCGTTGCGTTCACGTTATCATTGCCCTGTCGGCAATAGCGGTCATGAATCAACGATGTTACCTAGCCTGCTTGCAGTAATGATGGGGGCGGTTGCCATAGAGCGGCACTTTACCATCAATCGTGCGTACTGGGGAACCGATCAGGCCGCCAGCCTTGAACCGCGTGGACTGGCCACGTTGATGAATTACATCCATCAAGTCCCGTATATCCTCGGAACTGGTGAGCGCGTGATCACCGAACAGGAAAAAGCAAACGCAAAGAAGCTTCGCTTCTTCATGGAAAAGGCCGAACAGACCCAAGGTAACGAGGCATGACCTATTGTTTCGACCTGGATGGTACTCTGTGCACGGATACTGGTGGAGCCTATGACGAGGCCAAACCATACCCCGAGATGATAACCGAAGTCAACCGCCTGCGAAGTGAAGGGCATAATATCATTATTTTCACTGCGCGGGGTTCCGGTACTGGCAAGGATTGGCGAGAGGCAACCGAACAGCAGCTCGCAAAATGGGGGGTTTTCTATGACCGTTTGTACCTTGGTAAACCACCAGCGGACGTGTATGTGGACGACAAGGCAGTACAGGTCGCCTCATTCAGATTGGCGCGACTGGGCCAACTAGCCCCCGACGTGGCTCCTTCCATGTTTCCCCCCTTTCCTCCGGAGCGCTTGTAGCGATATGTCATCCCGTTTCAGCTTTTCACAGCAGGATCTTGATGAATGTTTAGCCGCTGACCATGAGCTGCGAGAGCGGCTACGCGGCATGCGGCTGTTCCTGACAGGCGGGTCCGGCTTCTTCGGTCGTTGGTTGTTGGAGAGCCTGTTATGGGCCAACGAGCGCTTCGATCTCGACATCTCCGTCGTGGTCCTGATTCGCAACCCTACCCGGTTTTGCCTGCAAGCACCTCTGTTGACCACCAGTCGCGCTTTGCGACTCGTGCAAGGAGATGTTCTGGAGTTTGACTTTCCACGTGGGGAGTTTACTCATGTCGTGCATTTGGCTGCCAGTTCCGATTCGGAGACTCAGGCGGCTGATCCGTTGGGTCTATTCACCGTGATTGTAGATGGCACCAGACGAGTGCTGGAGTTTGCCCGTCAAAGTGGTGTCAAGCGCTTCCTCTATGTCAGTTCCGGTGCTGTGTATGGGACACAACCGCCGGAATTGCCCAGAATCCAGGAAGATTACTGTAATTTGCACGATCCTGTAGATTCTCGATCGGTAAACGGTACGGGAAAATGGGAGGCAGAGCAACTGTGCAGCCTGTATAGCACGTTTGGCTCATTGGAGATATCGACTGCACGGGCATTCGCTTTTGTCGGTCCCGGCTTGCCTCTCGACAAGCATTTTGCGGTCGGTAATTTCATCCGAGACGGACTGACAGGGGGCCCGGTAAAGGTAATTGGCGATGGTTCGCCGCATAGATCTTATCTGTACACATCTGATTTGGTCTGGTGGTTGTGGAAAATCCTGGTTGACGGTGCTCCGGGGCGAGCCTACAATGTCGGCGGCAATGAGATAGTCTCGATCCGTGAACTTGCCGAAAAAGTGGCAAATTGTTTTTCACCTTCTTTGAGTGTTGCAGTGGCAGGATGCCCTGAAAGTGGAAAAAAGCCTGAACGCTATGTTCCCAATATTATGCGGGCGGTGAATGAACTTGGCCTTTCCGTTCGCATTCCTCTCAAGGAGGCCCTGCTGCGTACAATTTCCTGGCATGCCGATGGCAAATCGGTACGATAATTTGCCGATGTATTATCGTTTTTTATCGGATTATATTAACATGGTTTGCCAGAGGTAACCTTGTCACGTAGATTAGTAAAATATATTTGTGTCGGCACCATGAACACAATCTTTTCATATCTGTTGCTTGTGCTGCTGATATATACCGGCATGCATTACATGGTTGCCGTAACCGTGGGTACCATTTTAGCGATTCTGCTCAATTTCAAGACTACCGGAAGAATTGTCTTTGACAACAGGGATAACAGGCTGATCTTTAAATTTTTCGGGGTCTATGCAATTAATTATGTATTCAGTCTGACGGGACTATGGGTATCGAACTTAATGGGTATCAATATGAACATCGCCGTCGCCATAATACTCATTCTATCGGCACTGATATCATACCTGTTGCACCGGAACTTCGTCTTCAAAACGACCGTAGTCAAGGACACCACCGATGCAGCTTGTTAAACTTTTTGATCCGACAGATTAATTAATTGAGGTTTTATGATTCCGGCATCTCAACAAAATAATACCGACGAAAAGCTACCTGTATCCGGAGCCGATTTATCTGCATTACTAATCTGTTTTCTGTTTCTGATAGAATGGAACATAGCAGCTACTAACCGTTTCTCGGGTGCTGCCGTACTGTTATTTGCTATTATTTCAACCATGAGTTATGCAACCGGTACTCTTATACTACTATTTTTAAAGCCTTACTTGGATGATGATGGTGATTTTCCACTCCGATTTTCTCTCGGTTTTTTTTCATCTACTATTATGTTCTATCTGCTTGTCCTGATACTACCCTTTTCTATTTGGATTGACTATACACTGATTATAATTGCCGTTGCTGGATTGTTATTGTTCTGGCGTGGCAAATTCAACATGGCATGGAGTGATTTTTCTACAGGGCTTACCGGCTTCTTCTGTGTACTGATCTGCTTTTCAGCGGTGACATTCTGGTTGAAGGATGCTTTTTCTCCGGCTGTTTCAATAGGCAACAAAATCATAGTTAAGACCTGGATAGACAGCTTTTACCATTCCGCTCAAATTCGGGCATTCAGCGAGGCGAATGGTGCGAACACCATTCAGGACCTCCGCCTTGCAGGAATACCGACGTTTCTTTACCACTATGCCAGTTATGTCTTACCGGCATTGGTGCGCTTGCTGACACGAACCACATCGCTTGAGGCCTATACCTCATTTCTCCTTCCGGTCGGCTTGACACTCACCGGTCTCTCAGGATTTTCCCTGATTCGTTCCTGGTGGGGAGAAAAACCGGCGCTCATTGCAGTGATAGCGCTTATGTTACTGCCGGATGCGGCACAGCACGGCATGCAGAACTACTATTACAGCTATCACTGGTTGCAAACAGTGGCACCGGGGGGGATGTACGGAGTGGCAGCAATAGGCCTTGCCTGGCTACTCATGATTCGGGCATGCCAAACAGGTCTGTTCCGGCTGCTTCTTGCCAGTTATTTGTTAGCACTAGTAGCGTTTTGCTTTAAAGCTCAGTTTGTTGTCGCCAATGCCTTTCTGCTTTGGACGTTTCCCATTATTTTCTGGCCGCATATTGAAACCAGAAAGCGAGTCGCCTTGTTTGCCATTTTTCTCGCAATCTTTCAAGCAACAGTATATTTCGCAGGATTTAGTAACTCAATTCCAACCTTAAAAACTGATAGCTCGGCGCTTCAGCCGTATCTTGTAAATTTAAAGGGATTTTTCCTTGATAATGACTGGATATTACCGTTTGTTCCTGATTTTGCCAAGCACACTACGGTGTACAATCTTTTCTGGGGAGGGGTGCTGATCTTTCTAGTAACGTTTGGCGTATATGGTATCCTGTTCATAGTCAGATTCGTCATGTCGTGGCGCGACGATAAGAGCAGTCCGATTACGTGGTTTCCGGTGCTTGTACTCATCAATTTTCTTTTCATGACTCTTATGTTGGCTTATGATACGAATGGATTTGGTACAGAAGATGAGCTGATACACCGACCGTTTGTCTGGGCATATTTTGCTCTGGTTACATGGACATTCGGTGCAATTGGGAAAAGCATCTCCCACTTACTAACCATACGATACTGGCAAGCTACAGTGGCACTATTTTCGTTACTATTAATGCCCATACCGCTCTATTTCGCAAACACGCTTCAGGAGGGCCCTCCGAAATCTCATAAAATATGGGCCAATTTTGAGATAAGTCCTGCTGAACTGCATGCTTTCGATTACGTTTCAAGACATGCCGGACGGGGTGACATTATTCAGGACTCGGCTAACGATCCTTTATTAATGTTTTCCGCCCTTTCCGAAAAGCAGCTTTACTTGTGCACCTCCATTTTCCAAAGACAGCTTTACCTGAAAAATCAAACAATCAGAAACTCCGCACGCCTAAGGCCGGAAGAATCTATCAGATGGGGTGAATTGACCAGATTCAAGAAGATGACTGAGCAAGAGCAGATAATTTCATTTGCCAAGAACCGGAAGATCAAGTGGTACCTGCTGTATCCCGACGATCACGTTGATTGGCCAGCTGCTCTTCTTGAGAAACCCGTTTTTACAGAGCAAGGAATACGTCTGTACCATTTTGATTGAGTTGACGCTTTGAGTGCAAAGCCTTTATCCTATAAAAAGCATTTGAACATGGATGAACAGGATAAAGGCGGATGAAAACAGGTAGTTACTGTAATACATTGATACACCCAGTTGGTTATCCCCTTTTATGGATTTTGTTGAGTCTTTATCTGTAGTTATCCTGTTCATCCATGTTAAACCGCCGTTTTTAGGTTTATCACTTTGCTTCGTCACAATCAAAAAGGTTGCCAAGTTCACATGCAAATTTGTAGTCAGCTTTGGCCTTGTCGAATTCTTTAAGTTGTTTATAGGCATCTGCGCGGGCGGAATAGGCAGAGGATACGAGCAGATAAATGTCGGTACAGGCGGTGAAATCTTCCACAGCCTTAATGTACTCACCCATAGCAGCGTATGTCAATCCACGGTTGTAAATCGCTTGATAATCCCTTTTTTTCAACTCGACTGCACGGTTGTAATCGGCCAATGCCTTTTCATTCTCACCAAGCACTGAATAGAATTGTCCACGTGAAAATAAGGCATCGAAGAAGTCATTTTTCTGTTCAATGGCAATGGAAAGCTCTTTTTCCCCTTGCTCGTACTGGCCCCGTAAAACAAGTTCATTTCCAAGCAACAGATGGGCTTCCGGGTTCTGGAAACTCAATTTGATTGACGCATTGAAATCAGCCATCGCCTTTTCCTTCTGGCTTATGGATGCATATGTCGCGCCTCGCTTCACATAATAGGTCGGATTGTTCGGATCTAAATCGATCGCCTTGGAGAAATTATCCAGAGCACAGACAGCATTTGAGCCGAAATAGCACTCCTGCCCCTGCTTGATTAATACTGCAGGATCAGTCGCACATGCACTTTGAGTTGACAAAAAAAACACCATCAATAGTATACGTATCATTTTGAGCTCGTCTCCTTTACCGGATTCAATTTATTTGCAGCTTTCTCTTTTAGCGCTCCCTGTATATTATCTATGTTTGTTTTGGCAGTTACATTATTGGGATCTATTTTTAGCGCTTTATTAAGGTACTCCATACCTTCCTCAAACCTCCCCTTCATTGCAACAACACCACCCAGGTTAATCAAGGCGTCCACATACTTCGGGTCAATCTTGACCGCCTCTCTGAAATGCGGTATCGCTTCGTCAACACGACCATTTTTTGCCAGTAGAATACCGGTATTAGTATGAATAAGCGCACTCGGCTTATAGCGGAGTGATTCATTGTAATGGTACAGGGCCTGTGACGAATTGCCGACACGTTCATAAACTACCGCCAGATTGTTGTGAACCTTACTGTCACGTGGTGCGTTAACTAACGCATCGGATAGATAATTAATTGCTTCCCTGGTTTTCCCCTGGTTCGCAAGCTCCATTCCTTTATTTGCACTATTCACATAATTCATCATCGGTTCGGGCAGCGGATACTTCATCTGCATATTGATCAGATCGGCGGAACTGAAAGCATGCTCAAAGAGAGTAACGGTATCTTTCCAGTATGCGGCCTGCACCGATGTAAGCATAACAAGCATTATCGTGACCAGAACAGCGCTCGACGAGAGTAGTATCTTGTGATGCGGGATATGGCTGACCAGTGCGGGCACACCCCAGGCGATCATGATGTAGAGGCCAATTAAAGGCAGATGAGCAAAACGGTCGGCCATGGCTGGCCACAAACCGGATTGGACGAGGCCGCTGATCGGCAGAAAAGCAACCAGATACCAGAACCAGCCTGTGAAGAGCCAGGGGTGTTTCTTGTACCAAATGAGTGAAAGTACTGTCACTGTTATCAGAACTGCGACAGATGCCGTTACTTGCCAAAGAGGGAAGGAAGCCTTCAGCGGATAGTAGATAATCAGCTTAGTCGGCCAGATGAGTTTGCCAATATAGGCCATGGTGGAGATAAGAGCATTTTGAACTCGTAGGTCAAAAGAATATATATTCTCCCCTACGACCCGCATTCCTACCGATTGCATTGTGATGAAAGTTGAGGCGAAAGACAAAGCGAAGAGCGGTAGTTTTTCCAACAATAGCCAGTATGCAGATTTCCATTGATCCAGCTTGAAATCAAATCTCCTGAGAGGCCAATAGTCCAGAAGCAACAGTATTGCCGGCAAAATTACGATCATAGATTTTGCCATTAACCCAACTGCCATCATAACAAAAACGAGCAGATACCGTTTGAAATTACGTTTTTCTATATAAAGTAAATAAAACCACATTGACAGAAAGAAGAACAGTCCGCTCAATACTGTCTTTCGCTCCACCGCCCAAGCGATGGATTCGACGTTAATAGGATGTATGGCAAACAGCATGCTTGCAAAAGCACTTTGCCACTGTTTTCCGGTCAGTCGGTTGAGAATCAGAAAAAGCAATACTGCGCTGATAATGTGCAGTACAAGATTCTCTACATGGTATCCTGTCGGGCTGATGCCAAAAAGTTGATAATCCAACATAAGTGACATCCATGTCAGTGGGTGCCAATAACCGATATCATGAAAGGCAAAAGCGTATTTAATGCCTTCCAGGGTAAGACCTCTTTGTACTACGAAATTTTTAGTGATGTAATCGTTGTCGTCAAAATCAATAAAATTATTACTCCCCAAATGCCAGTAGGCAATGCAGGTGAGCACTACAAGCAGGGCAATGATTACATAGTTTGTTTTGCGCTGATCTAATAATATCATTAGTACTGTCTCCTGATGTGTGCAGCGTTATTAATTGGGTAAGGCAAGGATATCGATTCCGCCCTTCATCGGTATCAAAGTTTTGTAGTTTTCAAGGGTAATCAGCTTTCCGTCCCGGCTATTTGTAAGCTGGTAATGATACATGACGAATATATCATAAAACCCTCTGAAACCGGTTGCGTTTTCTTCGATTAACGATAACGTAGCTTCGAATATAACTGCAGGCCTGAGATGTTCCAGTATGTACTGCATACCCTGTAAAACCTCCATTTCGTGGCCGTCAGTGTCAATCTTTATCAAATCAATCTTACTAAGTTCCCGTTTATGACAGAAATTGTCCAGAGTGAAGGCAGGCACATTGGCCGCATCCTGTGCGGTTCCGCCATGCACGGGGTGCCCCCCTCGCCCGTCTCCGTCAATTTTCCAGCTTGAATATGCTGTTATTTCGGGAGCTTCAGAGCATGAACCAGATGCGAAGGCGTGTATAACTTCAATTCGTGAGGCAAGCTCAGGATTCAGTGAGATATTGCGCTGCAGTTTGCCAAGAGCGAAATGCGTTGGTTCAAATGCGTATACTCTACCTTTTGGCACTTTTTGAGCGTACGAAAGCGTCATAACGCCAATGTTAGCTCCAACGTCTATCACAGTACCGTCCGGCGGTAGGTTGAACCCTTTGATCTCGGTAACATGGCGTTGAAAGTTGCCAAAAAGAAAAAGTGACAGGTCAATTCCCTCGGAAATGTCAATATCGTAAGAGATGCCATGGCGGGTAATACGTTTCCGATCCGATGAAGAAACAAGATGAACAACACGGTACAAAATCCGTGCGATACATAGTTTGATGCGGGTTATCGGGAGATTATTGCACAATGACATCGATTACATCCTTAACCCTTAGTAGCGTAAAAATCGGTATAAAACTTCTCATCACTGGTGTAGCGGGTAAAATCGTCGTGTCGGTTGACGCCAAACAGGGTGATCTTAAAACCGAGCTCTTCAAGAAAGAGAAGATATTTTTCTGGCTGATTCCCGGCCCGCTGCAAGCCATTGGGGAAAAATTCTCCAAGCATTTGAGCCTTTCCGGAGCGTCTGATTGTGTTCTCCATTCCACGTGCCGCATGAAAATCATACCCTTGAACATCGAGTTTTATAAAATCTACCGATGATTCTTTGCCCGACAGAAAGTCGTCGATGGACACGGAGTCCACCTCGATATACTCTCTCGAATCGTCAGAACCGTAGGTTCGATGATCGATATTCATCTCAGAGGAAATATTGAGTCTAAGTGTACCGGAACGTTCACCACATGCTGCATGAATAACTTCAACATTCGGAATGCCGGCAACGGCGTCACGTAAGTGACTTAAATTTAATGGGTCAGGCTCAAATGCGTAAACTATTCCACCGGGTCCCACTAGTCCGGAAAATAACCTGGTATAAAAGCCGATGTTAGCCCCGATATCAAGAACACGCATCCCCGGCTTGATACTTCGCTTGATGATCCGGATTTTAGCGTGATCGCTACACCGTTTGTACAGATAGTAGAGAGGGCGATAGAGAGGAAACGCATGCAGGTACAGTTGATTAAACAGTCTGAACAGGTAATAGGTTATGCTAGTCATAGATGCCGGTTTCATATAAACTTTATTTTTTTCGCTGCAAAAATAACCATTTTAAGCAGAATCAGTCCATGACGGAAACGTTGAATGTTGGTGTCGCCATAGACCCGCTCACGATAACGGATCGGCACATCCACGATCTTCAGATTCAGTTTCGCCGCCCCGAAGATCAGGTCGAAATCTCCAAAAGGGTCAAATTCACCAAAATAAGACCGGTTAGCGGCCACTCGCTCGTAATCCTTTCGCCACATCACCTTGGTGCCGCAGAGCGTATCCTTGATTGGCTGCCCCAGCAACCACGAAAAGGCCAGACTGAAAAACTTGTTGCCCAGCAGGTTGAGAAAGCGCATGGCCTTGTCTTCCATCGGATAGACCAACCGCACGCCGTTGATGAATTCACCCTTGCCCGAGCGGATCGCTTCGTAAAAACGTGGCAAATCCTCTGGAGGCACGGTCATATCCGCATCCAGGATCATCAGGATGTCGCCCTTCGCCTGGGCGAATCCTACTCTAACCGCATCTCCCTTACCCTTGCCAGACTGTTTGAACAGCTTGCAGTCACGGTGCTTGAACTCCGGTAGCAGACGTTCGATCGTATCCCAGGTATTATCGCTAGAGTTCCCCTCCACAAAGATAATCTCAGTACTACTACCCATATCCGGGGTACGTTCCAGCAGCCCGCGAATATTACCGGCCTCATTGCGGGCCGGAATAATCACGCTGACTGTTGGCAAGTTTGTTTGGCGCACACGTGCCATTGGCCTCGCCACGATAAAATTGGTTAAAGCCAGTTGACGAAAAGGGGTAAAACGCACCAGAAAAGTATTACAAAATTTGCTGATGAGACCGAGCGGGAGCGGGAGCACGATTTCCTGAAAATGCTTTATAATTTCCATATCCTCAAGGTAGAGCAGATCGGAAATATCTTCCAGCGTCAACCAGTTCTGTTGCAAGAGCGGCGTAGAGAGTCCAAGTGCCTGGGTCAGTTTGAGCGGCTGCTCCCACAGATGGCTATAGGCATTAATGACCACCCTCGTCCCGGGATGGGAATGGCGGGCTATATTGGCAAACAATTGTTGCACATCCCAAACGTCATTAACCAGGTCGGAGAGAACAATAGCATCGAATTGTTCCGCCAAATCGATTTCATGGACGTCCCCCACCTCAAAGCGGTACTCCGGGTGCCGCCGACGCGCAGCCTCTATCATTTCCGGAACAAAATCTACACCTACTCCATACAACGGTTTCAAGGCCGCGAGCAGGCTCCCTTCGCCACAACCCAACTCCAGTACTCGCAACCCTTCAGGAATGATCTGGCTATAGACTGCGGAAATTCGACAGTGATAGGAGTTGCCGGTGCGTACTGTTTTCTTTGTACGATCACGTGCGATGCATTCCCAATGAGCGGATCGCTGAATAGTGAAGATATTGTTCATGCTTGGCCTTGTGTAAAGTGGTTTAGAAAGGACTTGTGATACTACAAAAAAAAGCGGGCTTTTGCAAGCCCGCTTTAGGTGCATCTAGTCTGCAAAAATTACTGAACGTACTGTAAAACACCGCCTTGGAGAACGCGTAGCGGGATACGTGTGTACGAGCCGGATGCATTATTAGGCTGGCTGGCATACACGTAGAGGTTGTCAGCAGTTGCCTGGATTTCAACACTGCCGGCAAAAGATAACGTGGCAGGGCTACTGGCAGCATTTGCGGGCGTTTTGCCGGCGGCGGTAAGGGCGTCAACGATTTCCTGGCTGCTGATCGTAGTGGTTACACCCTTGGTCAGTGTTTTAAAGTTCTGCAACGTGTACAGTGTTCCATCACTCAACACAACATTCATGTTAACACTGGCAGTGTTTGCAGCGCTATTTGTCTTGAGCAGGAGTTTGAACCAAGTAAGCAATGTGCCGTCGACAGCATGCTTGATCGTTGGAGCAATGTACTGGGTGGTATTAAGCACGATAGAGTGAGACAACGTTGCCGGCAGCAGATTGAAAATAGCCGTAGCTGATGCGGCTGGAGATACGTCAATCTGTGTTTTGAAATCACGCGCTACGAGTGGTACGCTGGTTGTACTTGCTTTGGTCAGAATTACTGTGTTAGCGTTGCTGGTGCTGTTGTATAGTGCAGCGGCAGCACCCTTACCACAGATGTTCAGAACGTTTGCACCGGTAACGGTGAAGCCGGTTGTAGCAGAAGTACTGGCAGTCGTAACAACAACGGATGCAGTAGTAGTAGCTCCACCTTGTGCCGCGACTTTCAAGACGTTCACAGACCCGGCAACTGTTGCCAGTTCAGTAAAAGGAGTGGCACCACCGGTTGTACCCCCGGTAACAGTAACAGGAAAAGCAACCGTATTTAAGCCTGCACCAGTAAGAGAACATGAAGTATTGGAAGCAACCGTTGTAGGCGCTTTGAGGCTCAGGCTTTCGTCAGATTGCACAACAAAAACGGCAGGAATGGCGGAGGTGGTAATATTACTCGATGCAACCGCTACAAATGCAGTAGAAGAAGGGCTTGATGAGAAGTCTATAACTGCAGTCACCGGTGCCGTAAGCGTAGCGTAAAACTGCTTCGCGGTTGCATACAAGGTTGCTGCGTTGGCGGTCTGATTTGCATTCGCAGAATCAACTTGAATCGTGACCGGACTTGTACCGGTTATGTAAACCGGAGGTGATACATTTGCACCAATACACAGCGACGTACCGGATGTATTGGCCGTAAGTGACGTTCCACTTGTCGACGCATAAATCTGATAGGCTGTAAACGCAGGTATAACGGAAGATGCCGTCATGGTAATAGTGGTTGCCCCGGAGCCGCTTGTGTTACTGCTGCCCGCTGCGAGCAATTGTGCTCCCGTTGCATCGCAGATACCCAGCACTGTTGCAGGCTGGAACTTGGCGTTGGTCAATGTAACAGTAAACGTGCCGCCGATTGAAAAACTCGACCCGGAGCCAAGCTCATACACGGCGGAAGCTGCCGCAGCAGAAACACCGGGTGCTGCAGTTGTGGCAACCAGCTCAGCACTGACAGATTGGGTTACAGTTGTCAGAACTGCAGCATTTGCCATTGTTGCGGTTACTGTGAGCGCCGCCACTGCTAAAATCATACTGAGTTTTTTCTTCATTCTTTTTTTCCTCCTGTTTGTTTTTGTTCTCTTCATTTTTAGTTAGTGCCTGATTAATCTTTTGAAACACCACCGATTTACTAAGAACTTGATAAAATGGTCTCTGTGTTTCACCTCCTTGAGATTATAATGTGCTGTACCTACGGCTACACCATACTTTCCGTGAGCAAGCTACTCTGCCTGCTCCGTGTTCTTGCGTCCTTTGCCACCGGACAACTGCTAAGCTGCATGCTGGGCTGAATGCCCTTTGGATTGCCCCCGTCCATCCGGCAGGCTGGCATCTACGGCGAAACTCATGATGAACTATAACCAAGAAAAATATAATGTCAACAAAAAAAATATAACAACTACCCAAAAGAGCAGAACAGGCGCCGTTTTACAGATTCTACATACATGCCGGTACCTGCTGTTTTACTGATATTATATCTTCATCTTTAGCTAAATTACCCGTATTTGTCAATGTTTTTGCGCTGGAAACCACTCGTCATGCCTTGTAAAATCACTTTTTGCTCATTTGCTGAGAGCGCAATGAAGCCGAAAACTGCACAGTAACAGCTGTATTTTGCTGTCAACGGACTCCAGAAGAATCATTACGTGGCTATCATCCATATCGGCGCCGTGACTGTTAAATTTAAACTTTTCTTTCTGTTTGTGCATTGCACTATACCATGCAAATCATAAATGCACGAGGGATATTAATTGGTATTTGTACCGGTATATTGCTGTCAATCCACTATAAAATAAAGATAAACCTAGATGTGAATTACGGACCTTCAGCACGAATCCGACATTTTTTTACTTGCACTATCAAAATGATGATGATAGAAAAGCACATCTCACGCCGAAGTGGTGGAATTGGTAGACACGCAAGATTCAGGTTCTTGTGCTCGCAAGGGTGTGC
>JBAXVG010000062.1:0-26687 GCA_037129255.1 Desulfuromonadales bacterium
GGGGATTTCTGGGTATAGGGTCAGGAGTGTTCCCCGCAAGCGCGGGGATGAACCGACATTATTACCAGGCTGCGGCGATTAGAGTCAGTGTTCCCCGCAAGCGCGGGGATGAACCGTTAGGTTATCTGGATGGTGTTACATCCGGTATGTGTTCCCCGCAAGCGCGGGGATGAACCGGCGGTATGAGCAAGTCACAAATTACGAGGGCCGTGTTCCCCGCAAGCGCGGGGATGAACCGTAACACCATTCAAATTAAATGATAGTGTTGTGGTGTTCCCCGCAAGCGCGGGGATGAACCGTCCGGCATGAGTCCATCTCCTGAATAGCTCAGGTGTTCCCCGCAAGCGCGGGGATGAACCGAGTCCTCGCTGTGATAAACCGTGTCTGAATGCGTGTTCCCCGCAAGCGCGGGGATGAACCCGGCCTATAAGGAGCACCATCATGACACCAGGCGTGTTCCCCGCAAGCGCGGGGATGAACCGTAGTTAAATAAAAAATGGAGGTAGGGATTATGGTGTTCCCCGCAAGCGCGGGGATGAACCGTCTTGTAAACCCATTCATCAGGAATACACCCGGTGTTCCCCGCAAGCGCGGGGATGAACCGGACAAGAAAAAGACACTAAAGTTCCCACAATTGTGTTCCCCGCAAGCGCGGGGATGAACCGATATATACCAGCGTGTAGAGGACGCAACCGGCGTGTTCCCCGCAAGCGCGGGGATGAACCGCGTGATTCATACATACAACTCACTATTTTTCAGTGTTCCCCGCAAGCGCGGGGATGAACCGATTTAACTCACTGAAATTCCCTTCGCTTGACCGTGTTCCCCGCAAGCGCGGGGATGAACCGAATTCGAGAAAAGAATGCACTGTGCTGAAAAAGTGTTCCCCGCAAGCGCGGGGATGAACCGAGTCCACAGGAATCTAAGCACCGGCCAGAAAGGTGTTCCCCGCAAGCGCGGGGATGAACCGATTGCAACGGCGTCAAGGTTTTTTTCGTGGATGTGTTCCCCGCAAGCGCGGGGATGAACCGTAACTGATACATTCGGTGGAGACGCAAACTATGTGTTCCCCGCAAGCGCGGGGATGAACCGGCGAATAATAGATTGGTTGCATAAAAATGCAAGTGTTCCCCGCAAGCGCGGGGATGAACCGATACACAAGCCGCGACACCCCTGCTTGAAAAAGTGTTCCCCGCAAGCGCGGGGATGAACCGGAACAATCAATTCAATCAACAGCGAAGCTTTAGTGTTCCCCGCAAGCGCGGGGATGAACCGACCGTCGAAAAAGTCAACCGGGCTGCAGAACAGTGTTCCCCGCAAGCGCGGGGATGAACCGTCAACCGGGCTGCAGAACATATCCGCTGTGACGTGTTCCCCGCAAGCGCGGGGATGAACCGGTGACTTTATCCTCTACGACGACCAGAAGCGTGTGTTCCCCGCAAGCGCGGGGATGAACCGAGAATACAGCGCAGGCAACTTAACCGCCGTCTGTGTTCCCCGCAAGCGCGGGGATGAACCGGCGGCCTGGTCGTCCTCTCCGGCAACCATCGGGTGTTCCCCGCAAGCGCGGGGATGAACCGGCAACCACAGCCATGTAATCAAACCATCTCATGTGTTCCCCGCAAGCGCGGGGATGAACCGTAATCGGTAGAGCAACAGCCTCTTCAGGTGCTGTGTTCCCCGCAAGCGCGGGGATGAACCGCTGATAGTACAAATGCCTTGATAATAATTGCCGTGTTCCCCGCAAGCGCGGGGATGAACCTTCATATGTTTTTGCCGAATCGGCGCCGGTGCCGTGTTCCCCGCAAGCGCGGGGATGAACCGATACTGAAGGACAGCACGATGAAAGTGGCCGAGTGTTCCCCGCAAGCGCGGGGATGAACCGCACAAATCTGTACCGCTACCGTCAGTAGATGTGTGTTCCCCGCAAGCGCGGGGATGAACCGTAACACCATTCAAATTAAATGATAGTGTTGTGGTGTTCCCCGCAAGCGCGGGGATGAACCGTGGGACGGCGACGGTATGCCGGCGGTGGCAGCGTGTTCCCCGCAAGCGCGGGGATGAACCGCGGAGACGAAAGAGCTATAAGAGCAATAGAAAGTGTTCCCCGCAAGCGCGGGGATGAACCGTTTATGGCAGAAGGAGAAAATTCTCCATACAAGTGTTCCCCGCAAGCGCGGGGATGAACCGAGGGTTGTCGGAACGCAGGGGAGCGAGGAAGGGTGTTCCCCGCAAGCGCGGGGATGAACCGCAACATTCAGTCCAACAAACTCAACATCGACTGTGTTCCCCGCAAGCGCGGGGATGAACCGTACTTGTTGAGGATCTGTGTTGCGCCTGCGTCGTGTTCCCCGCAAGCGCGGGGATGAACCGACTGCCCGGCTCTGGCTGCCGGGGAATGGATGGTGTTCCCCGCAAGCGCGGGGATGAACCGGCGGTAGCGACGATAGCAAAAACCATCGTGGAGTGTTCCCCGCAAGCGCGGGGATGAACCGTACTGGTTATTACAACTTTATGCTTCTGAGTCGTGTTCCCCGCAAGCGCGGGGATGAACCGATATCACTTTGACAATGGGTTTTTCTGACTTTGTGTTCCCCGCAAGCGCGGGGATGAACCGCCCGTCTCCTGAATAGCTTAGTCCCTGGCTGGGTGTTCCCCGCAAGCGCGGGGATGAACCGATCGATGCTTATTTCTGGGAGTATGGGCATACGTGTTCCCCGCAAGCGCGGGGATGAACCGGGCAGCCATGCTACCAGGTTGCGGCCAAGAATGTGTTCCCCGCAAGCGCGGGGATGAACCGCTGGCGCTGCATAGGATCGCTGACGTTGGTGAGTGTTCCCCGCAAGCGCGGGGATGAACCGAGTACCGTGAGGAATGGAAGGGAATGGAAGGGGTGTTCCCCGCAAGCGCGGGGATGAACCGATGCAGAAAGCGTTGGGGTTAAAATCCTGGGGGTGTTCCCCGCAAGCGCGGGGATGAACCGTATCTGAAAATACAGTAAAAATTGGTGTAACTGTGTTCCCCGCAAGCGCGGGGATGAACCGGTTACGCTGCCGGTGATGTCCAGCACATCAAAGTGTTCCTCGCAAGCGCGGGGATGAACCGGCTCCAGGAATAATGCTCTTTTTGATTGTGGTGTGTTCCCCGCAAGCGCGGGGATGAACCGGCAGTTGTGATTTAGTCTGTTTGGAATTCACTGTTCCCCCGCAAGCTGTGAGCTGCTTCCCCCTGATAATGCTTCGCTCGCCGATTATCGCGGCCAGACAACAGCGCCGTCATAATCACAGACCAGAAAACGTGCTGCAATGCCAAGTGCGTGATTGATCGTCGCATGTTCGGCTCGTGTTGTGACAAGGCTGATAAGCGCCGGATCATACCTGCTTGTGATGGCGATTTCACGGGCGGTGTTGGCGTTGGCGATGATGGTCGTGATATCGACAGAGAGGCCTGCTGCCTCAGCCCATCCCTTCAGAGCGGCCAGATCCAGTTCCGAAGCCGCAGCGTGGGTATTCTCATGTCCGCAGGCCATCTTGAGCAGCTTGGCGAACTGACAGGCGATGACCGGTTGAGCAAAACCGCGCTGAGCGCAGGCGCGCAGGGCGTGGGCCACATGATCACCCATCATGATGAAAGCTTCTTCGGGGAGGGAAACCCCACCCCCGCCTCCCCTTGTCAAGGGAGGGGCCTTGACTTCCCCCCTGACAAGGGGGGATTGAGGGGGGTTGCTTTTCAGAAACTTCTGCGCCACCATCTCGCTTGTTCTCCCTGTGGAAAGCACGACAGCCTCACAGCCGCAGGCTTTGGCTACATCAAGTGCGGCATCAATGGTATCGGTCCAGGCTTGAGCCGAAACCGGACGAACAATGCCGGTAGTGCCGAGGATGGAGAGCCCACCGATGATACCGAGTCTCTGGTTGAGAGTTTTTCGGGCGCGCTGTTCTCCGTCTGGAATGGAGATGGTAATGTGAAGGGTGAAGGGTGAAGAGTGAAGGGTGAAGGGAGAAGAGTGAAGGTTGAAGGGTGAAGAGTGAAGGGTGAAGGGAGAAGAGTGAAGGGTGAAGGGTGAAAATGCCGAGCGAACCGCTTCCTCGATCATCCGGCGCGGCACCGGATTTATGGCCCATTCTCCGGGAGGAATCGCCAGGCCCGGCTTGGTTACTCTGCCTATGCCGGTTCCGCCGGCGATGACGACGTTACACCCTTCAGCGATAAAAGGGGACCGGGGGGGATGTGTCATAACCCGCGCCCACACCTCTGCCCCATGTGTGACATCCGGATCGTCACCGGCATCTTTGATAACAAAACAGCATGTTTCGCTTGCCGATATCGATTGACCATGCAGTTGAAAAGTCGCGTTGACTCCGGCGGGCAGGTTGATGGACACGTCGTGAATGAGTGTCTGATTGAACAGCATCAGAGCTGCACCTCTTGCGGCAGCGGCAGCGCAGGCGCCGGTGGTATAGCCTGACCTGAGCGGAGCTGCAGGGGTGCTGCGCACCGATTTTTTCATACACTGTTTTTCATTGTTTCTCAGCAGCCAGAATCGCCAGAGCATTCACAACGGCCGCTGCGACGCCGGAGCCCCCCTTGCGGCCTCTGTTGGTTATGAAAGGGACCTCCCGTTTACAGGTTGCCAGGGCGTTTTTACTCTCCTCGGCGCCGACAAAACCGACCGGCAGGCCAATGACCAGGGCCGGCTTGATCTGTCCCGACTCAATCAGACGCAGCAGTTCAAACAGAGCCGTCGGAGCGTTACCGATCACAAAGATGCGGTTATGCAGGATAGTTACCGCCTTCCGTATGGCGAGAACCGAGCGGGTCGCCCCTTCACGTTTTGCAAGAATGCCGACATCGGTATCTGCTACATGACAGGTAACGGTGCATCCCCAAGGGAGCAGGCGGGGTTTGCTGATGCCGGAAAGGGCCATGGTGGTATCCGTGACGATGCCGGCGCCGCTCTTCAGAGCAGCAATCGCTTTATCAACAGCGTCGTCCGAAAATATCATCGAATTGACGTATTCAAAGTCGGCGCTGGTGTGAATTACGCGGCGCACAATATTCCATTGTGCGCCGGACCAGCCATGATCACCCGCTTCGCTGTCAATGATCTTGAACGACAGGTTTTCTATCTCTTCCGGTTTCATTCCAAGAGAATTCATCAGCGCCACCCCAATCTGTCTAATGCCTCGCCAATCCGCTCACTCTCTATCTCGGCCAGCTTTCCATGTGCTCCCAGGTGCCCCCCCATTTCCATGATCAGATCGGGATACCGTATTTTAGCCTTTTCGATCTCTTCCGGCAAATCGTGCTGCACATGGGCGCCCATGAAGAGAAAATAGGGCATCAGCAGGATGCGTCCGGCCCCTTTGGCCACGCAAGCGTCGATGCCGCTCTGGATGTTCGGGTTGTGCAGCTCGCGAAATGATACTTCGACGATTTCGAAGCCGGTCATCTTCCGCACCATGGTTGCCACCTCGCGAGCAGCGTCATTAGCCTCGGCGATACGGCTGCCGTGGGCCATCATCAGAATTGCAGTTTTCATTGCGGCTGTCCTGTCTTTAAAGTTTCAAACTTAGTGGGAGCGGGAGTATAACCCATCTTTTCGTCATCCTCAAATAAATAAACCGCTCCCGACTGAGGCTCTTGCAAAAGTATTCCGTTCATGGTTCGACAAGCTCACCACAAACGGAATACCAAATGGTTGGCGAATAAAAGTCCGTTCGCCCTGAGCTTGTCGAAGGGTTAAAAGGACTTTTGCAGGAACCTCGACAATCAGCATTTATTTTGTATCGAGCATTTGTATCCGTCATCTCCTCTACACCTTTGACAACGTCATACATGCCATGCCACCTGAATCGCAGAGGCTGACGCGGTATCTATTCTGCATTTCTCCGAAACACAGACGCCGGCAATCCAGATCAGTTCGTCGTTACAAAACAGAAGGGGAATATTCCTGCGATCAGATGATGGAATTTTTCGATCGATAAAAATATCTTTGACCTTTTTACTGCCGGACATGCCGAGTGGCGTCATCCGGTCTCCGGGGCGGAACGTGCGAACCTGCCACGGAAAGGGTGTCTTATCGAGGTTGAGGAAGGCCGTGTGGCCGGGTAGAGTACAAAAGTCGTCCGGAGCTTCGGAAACTTCGATTGACAGCGAACCGCCCGCAGGGAGTAGGTAATAACCGGGCCCAGGTATCTGGAGGCCCGGAAATGTGCCGGGCACGGCTTCGGGCGTACGTTTGAACAAAAGACGGTCATACTCCCGCACTGCCGTAACCCGCTGAGGCAGGGCAAGCCGTGAGTTGGGGCGTGCAGAATCGATCATGGCACAGATTGCATCGATATGGCGTCGGCTCAATCCCTCCAGAGAGCCGGCCTGATATGTAAAAGCGTTGCGCAGGACTCTCCGCCTCAGGGCACAACCTAGTGTGCGGAGCTGTCCGGCACGGAAGACGATGGTACCCTCTTCCATCCGGGATGATTCGATAAAGAGCCGTTCAGCCAGATCACCCAGCAGGGCTTCATCATCTCTTAAAAGTGATGCCGTAGCAACGAGACACGAGCGGATGGCAGGATTGTACTGTTCAAGATGCGGCAGCAGCTCATGTCTGATGCGGTTGCGAAGGTAGGTCGCATCGTGGTTGCTGGCATCCTCACGCCACTCCAGGCAGCACTCTTTGAGGTATTGTTCGATTTGGGAACGGGAGATTTCCAGCAGAGGGCGAACATAACCGCGTGCATTGCAGTATGACATCCCTGACAACCCGGACATTCCCGAACCACGCAAAAGGCGCATCAGCACGGTTTCGGCCTGATCATCGGCATGGTGCGCCAGAGCAACGGCTGTGGCGGCATATTTTTCGAGTAGTTCATCCAGAAAGGCAATGCGGGCGCGCCGCCCGGCATCTTCGAGATTCATCCGTCCGGATTCAGCCAGTTCTTTTACATTGACACGCCTTGATTCAAAAGGAATCGAATAACGAGCTGCCAGACGGCGGCAAAACTCTTCGTCTGAATCCGAGTTGTCGCCGCGCAGAGAGTGGTTCAAATGAGCGGCAACCAGACCGAGACGGTATCCGGGGAGCCTGCCGAGCAGGTCCAGCAGGGCTGTCGAATCAGCGCCGCCGGATATGGCGACTATGATTGTGTCATCCGGCTGAAAGAGGCACAGTTCACGGATGGTCCGATCCAGCAGAGTCAGGAGTTCGGAGCCGGGCGACTTCACTTATTGTTGCTCAGGACAATCAATTCCGGGATGAGCTGCTGCATGGCATCCTGCAATGACAGGAGCATGATGCGCTCTTTTTCCTCTCGGGAGACGTTCAGCGCGACGGTTTTGCTGTCCCTGGTGGCGATCGAAAGCGTCTTGATTTTCTGACCGTTCAGAGTGATGTCACTGTTGAATTTGAGCTCGTGTTTGGTTTCGGAGCTGACGGTGCCCTTGTTGACATTCATGAATGCATTGATGTCGCTGATGACAATGGCCCGTGCGGCTCCTGCCGGCAGCGGGGCTGCATACGTTGCTGTATATCCGGATTGCCTCAACTCCAGCAACAGGGCATCGGTTATCCATTCTCCCAGGGACCGGTCTGACAAAAGATCGGCCTGTCTGACACCGTGAACATTATTCAATGATCCGACGATCCACTCCCCTTTCGAGTTACGCAACGGCGCATCAGTATCGATCCGTGACACGAAGACCTCTCCGGAGTTTCTGCTGAAAGAGCGGTCAAGCGGTTTGTAGGTCAGGTTAATCTTCTGGTCGATTGTGGCGCAACCGGACAGGAAGGAAATCAGCATGACCAGATACAGAAACAGGGGCAGTACGCGTCGTGCATTCATGTAGTCACCTCGCAAAATAGACTTACTAAAGCCAGCGTTTTTTCTTGAAATACACTATCATGGTCAGAGAGATCATCAGCATGAACCCCCACAGCCAGAAGTAGCCATTGTGCCATTCCAGTTCCGGAAAATGCTTGAAGTTCATACCGTAAACCCCTACCAGAAAGGTCAGCGGCATAAAGATTGTACCGATCACGGTCAGAAACTTCATAACCTCGTTGGTGCGATTGCTTACACTGGAGAGGTAGAGATCAAGCATTCCGGAGAGCAGATCCCGGTAGGTCTCAACCGTATCCATAGCCTGAATGGTGTGATCGTAGACATCGCGGAAATAGAGCCGGGTGTCATCATGCAGCAGATGACTGTCGCCCCGTTCAAGAAACGAGACCGCCTCGCGCAGCGGCCAGACCGCCTTGCGCAGAAAGATGATCTCTTTTTTCATGTTGTTGATCAGATGGAGAGCTTTTTGATCAGCGGTGAGAGCCAACTCTTCTTCGACATCGACAATCCGCTCGCCAAACCCTTCAAGTACCGTGAAATAACAATCAACAACGGCATCAATCAGAGCGTAGGCCAGATAGTCGGCTCCCATGCCGCGAATCTTTCCCTTGCCGTTGCGGATACGATTGCGGACCGGGTCGAAGGCGTCGCCCTTGATGCCCTCCTGGAAAGTGAACAGATAGTCCGGACCGAGAATAATACTCAGCTGTTCTGAAATGAATTCTCCCTCCTCCGATGGGTGCAGCATCTTCAGCACGATGAAGAGATAGTCGCCATAATCCTCGATCTTGGGGCGCTGGACAGTATTGACGATATCTTCCAGAACCAGCGGGTGAAAGGCATATTTTTCGCCCAGGATGCGGATCAGTTCCACATCATGCACCCCTTCGACATTAACCCACACAACAGAGCTGGCGCAGGGATTAAGCAGATACTGTTCAATCTGTCGGCATTGGCGTTCCTCGACTCCACTGGGCGAGTAGCATATGACGGAAATCTGTGCCATTTTGTCTGATTCGGCGCCGATATGCACGAGACTTCCCGGCGGCAGACCGGCTTTGATCGAGCGTTTTTTGTTGAAGCGGTGATGTGTATGCAAGGTTGCATTATTCGGTTTCATTGAGTTCTGCTCCGGCACATTGATTTTACCTTCATTGCCTCTACAGTTTCTGCACTGGGAACGAGCGGCGCAAGCGATATTTGTAGCCCAGAGAGTATGAGGAGTCAAACAAGAAGTGATATCCGACAGTGCCCGACTGCGCTGACGTACTTGACGGTCTATCGATAATAGTGTAACTTGACTAAAATTCAATGATTTCCGTATGGTTTTGTGTGTTTATTACTTCATTTACGGTTGATGTCGAAGATTGGTTCCATGTCTGCGGGATCGGTGAGCTGCCTCCGGTTCATCGCAGTCAATGGTGCGTGTATGACAACACCCTGCGTTTGCTGGATCTGTTTGATGAACTTGGTATCAGGGCCACCTTTTTCATGCTTGGGTCTGTTGCGGTTGCAGAGCCCGGACTTGCGGTCAGCATTGTTAAAAGAGGTCACGAGATTGCTTCTCACGGGTATTCTCATCAGCTTGTGTATTGTCTGAAGCCTGAACAGTTCAGGGATGAGGTTGTACGCACTTCAGACCTGATTGCCAGCCAGACTGGCAAAGCGCCGGTCGGTTTCCGGGCGCCGCAGTGGTCTTTGGGAAAGCGTACTCCCTGGGCGTTTGAGATCCTGGCTCGCGAGGGGTACCGGTATGATTCGAGTTGTTCTCCGCTTGCTTTTGTAGGTGATGCAAACGGTTCTACGGTGCCTTATCTTATTTCTACAGATGCCGGAAACCTCTGGGAGATTCCGCCTCTGGTCATCACCACCGGATTGGGAAATCTGCCGGCCGGCGGTGGTTGGGGGCTGCGTTTTTTCCCCTTGTGGATGATTCTGAGAAGCATGAGTCTGGCGCACGCTGCCGGACACCCGGCGCTGTTTTTTCTTCATCCCAGAGATATGGATCCCGACGGTCCCCGGCTTGATCTGCCGTTGTTGAAGAAATTTGCCGCGTACGGCACACGTAGCGATGTTACGTCTGTTATCAGGAGATTAAGCGCCGCGGGGACAAGTATGCCGCTTCAGGAAGTAGTGGAAACATGGCCGTCTGCGTTCTGATACCTGCCTACAACGCAGCTCTGACGTTGGGAAACGTACTTGCTGACGTTCTGTTGCAGGGTCTGCCGGTCGTTGTGGTGGATGACGGCTCCAGCGATGCGACATCACGGGTGGCTGCCGGTTACGGGGTTACCCTCCTGTCTCATCCCATGAACAGGGGTAAAGGTGCTGCTCTTATGACCGGATTTCGCTGGGCACGCGAAAATGGTTTTGAGGGGGTCATCACGCTGGATGCCGACGGACAGCATGACCCCGGCTTTATCGGACTGCTTGCGGCATCAGCTATTGACGGTCAATTTGGTATTTTGATAGCATCCAGGTATTCGCAGTTTGTCGAGATGGCCGGTCTCAGAAAAATCTGGAACCGTTTTGGAGTCTGGTGCCTGCGTAAGCGGACAGGTTTCGAGATAAGCGACAGCCAGTCAGGATTCCGCTTCTACTCAGCATCGCTGTTATCTTCCGTATCTCTCTTTAAAAGTGGATATGATCTGGAAATGGAAATTCTGATGAAGGCATGGCAGAACGGATTTACCATCGGTTCATTGCCGGTTCCGGCCAGGATTGCGGACGGACGTCTGACCAGTCACTATCGGCCGGTACGGGATACCTGGAACATCTGCATGACGTTTTTACGATATATGTGACGGAGATACTATGATTCAGTCGTTGAAAAACTACACCAAAGAGAAAGTGCTTTCCTATCTCCTTTCAATGGCGTCCAGTTCGTCAGATGAAACCCTCATCAAGATGACCCATCTGATGGAAATGATTCCCAAGAAAGATTACTACAAGGATCGCATCCGCTGGATTCGCGGGCTGGTCCGTGACAAGCATCCCGGCATCGAGTTTCCCCGCCGTATCCTGCGGGATCTGCATCCCAACCAGCGCGATAAATGGATCAGTAATCTGGCTATCAATCACCTGCTGAACGGTACCAACAAACGTAAGGAGTGGGCGGATATCAACGGTTTTTATCCGCCTTCCACGGTTGTCATCAGCCCTACCATGAAATGCGACCTGAACTGTTATGGCTGCTATGCCGGTGATTACGGGAAGTCGCTTGAGCTGACGCTGGACGAACTCGATTCGATACTGATGCAGATGAAGGAAATGGGTATCTATTTTGCTGTTATCTCCGGCGGTGAACCCTTTTACATGAAGGGCATCTTTGATGTTTTCAAGAAACACAGCGATATGGCTTTCCTGGTTTTCACACATGGCGGATTGATTGATGAGCAGATGGTGGAGCGCCTGATCGAGGTCGGTAACGTCATGCCATCCTTTTCTCTGGAGGGCTATGAGCAGGAAACCGACGACCGGCGCGGCGCCGGACATTTTAAAAAAGTCATGCGTGCAATGGACCTGCTTCGTGATGGCGGGCTCTCCTATTGCGGCTCGTTTACCCATTCCAGCAAGAATTCCGCTATCATAACCAATGCTGAATATATAGACATGCTCCTTTCCAAAGGTGTATTTGCTCTATGGCTGTTTTCCTATGTTCCGGTAGGCCGCAATCCGGATGTCAATCTGATGCCGACACCGGAGCAGCGTGATCATCTGCGGAGGAGCGTTGCCGATTTCAGGGACAATAAACCGATGCTCTTCATCGATTTCTGGAATGACGGCCCGATGGTCTCCGGTTGTCTGGCCGGCGGTCGAAAATATTTTCATATCAACGCCAATGGAGATATCGAACCCTGCGTCTTTTGCCATGTGGCAGTCGACAATATCCGTAAAACGACGCTCCGGGACGCTCTGGGATCGCCGTTTTTCAGAAAGATCCGCCAGCGGCAGGGTGAACATGAAAATCTGCTGCGCCCCTGTATGCTGATCGACCATCCTGAAACCGGAAGGGAACTCTTTTTCAGCGAGGGAGCCTATCCGACACACGAAGGCGCCGAAGAGATTTTTACCGGTCTGACCGGTAAAATGGACATCTATTCCCGCGAATATGCCGCCATTGCTGACGAAGCATGGGAGGATGAATTCAAGGATCATCCTGTCAGAAAAAAGAAGTTCCGGGGAAAATGATGCCAGTCCTGTCGGGGGCTCATTGTTGCTGAGATGACGGTGTACAGCCGCATAAATCTGTTTTTTATCGATATCTGGACGCGGATTGTTCCCAGATGCATCTTCCCGCCGTTTGCATTCTGTGTTTCATCCCTGTTTTATCTGTGGTCCGGAAGGGAACGCCGCGCTGCACGCGCCAATCTGCGGGTTGTAACCGGTCGCCATTGGGTGGAACCGCTGGTGATTTCCAGTTTTTACAAATTCGGTCTGACGTGGTGCGACATTATGCTCACCATGCGTTTGACCGGGCCCAGGCTGCACTCCCTGATTGTTCGCAGCAGCGACTCCAGGCCGCTGGATGAAGCGCTGGCTGCCGGAACCGGAGCCATTCTGGTCTCGGCCCATCTCGGAAACTGGGAGTTGGGCGGGTTATGTCTGGCAGATCGCGGGTATCCTGTGAATGTCCTGACCTTCCGGGAGCCGGACGAGCAGGTGAACGCCATGCGGGAGCAACTGCGCAACGAAAGGGGAATCCGGTTTATCTATGTTGATCGGGACGACAGCTCACCTTTGGCCGTTATCGAGGCGGTTAATGCTCTGCGCCGCAATGAAGTCCTGGCGATACTCGGTGACCGGGATGGTTCGTCCAATTCGATCAGACTGGATTTTTTCGGCCGTCCGGCCAATATTCCGTCGGGCGCTGCTTATCTGGCTCTGGCTAGTGGTGCGCCGGTCATCCCGGTATTTGTTCTGCTGGAACAAGGTGGCTACGCAACCGTCATGGAGGAACCCATCTTTTTCAGCGGCAGGCGAGGAGAACGTGGAAGCGCTGTTCGAACCGGTATGGAGCAGGTGCTGAAAGTTTTCGAACACTATATCCGGCAATATCCGGATCAGTGGTACAATTTCTTCGATTTCTGGGGAGATCAAAAACAGTAAGGCAGGAAGAGAGGGTGGCATGTCAGAAGATTTGATTCAAAAGGTGAAGCAGATGATTATCAGCAGCCTCCGTATTGAGGGGATGTCTCCCGATGAGATCGATGCCGATGCGCCGCTGTTTGGTGACGGATTGGGGCTCGATTCGATTGATGCCCTCCAGCTTGTCGTTGCCATGGAAAAAGAGTTCGGCACGCTGGTGCCTGATGCAGCCACCGGCGGCAAGGTCTTCGCCTCGGTTCGCAGCATGTCCGCCTTCATTGAGGAGCAGCGTGCGTGAACCATGTTTCCGGTTCTCTTCGTGACATCCCACTTGTGCAGATGATCTCATGAATATCCTGCTCCTGCGTCCCCATCCCGGTAACGACCGTTTTGGCCTGGGCCCTTTTTTCTGTGTGGAGCCGCTGGGGCTTGAATACCTGGGCAGTGCTCTCAGATCGCGCGGGCATCAGGTTACAATCGCCGACCTGCGTTTCCGCCCGGGTGCTTCGACCTGGCTCAGGCGTACACGTCCCCGGATCATCGGTATCGGATGCCTGCATGCCCTTGAATTTGACCGGGTGATTGAAACCGCCCGAGAGGTCAGACGGGTCAGTCCCGAAGCTTTTATTCTGGTCGGAGGACATGCTGCAGCGGCTTATCCGGCGGCGCTGGAATGCGACGATATTGATGCGATTTGCGTCGATGACGGCGAAGAGGTTGTCCCGCTGATTGCCGAAGCTGTGGAAAACGGCCTGAGTCTTGCTTCCGTTCCTTCGCTACGCCTCAGGACCGCTGACGGCTGGATCAGCACCTTTCCCTTACAGCAGCGTACAAGTCTGGATATCGTACCTCTGCCGGCCCGCGATCTGGTTGATCGCCACCGCTCCGGATATCATTGCCTGCTCTTCAAACCGGTCTGGCTGATAGAGACAGCCCGGGGCTGTCCGCACAACTGTTCCTTCTGTTCGGTCTGGCAACTCTATGACCGCTCCTGTCGCGAACGCAGCATTGATGCAGTCGTGCAGGATTTTGAACGTTGCGGAGACTCTATCTTTGTGGCCGATGATCTCTTCTGGTACAACCCGGCCAGGAGCCTGGAACTGGCAACGGCGTTAAAAAAACGAGGGGTGTTTAAACGATGGATCCTGATTCAAACCCGCACCGACCTCATCTGCCGCAGTGCGGAACTGATGGATGCCTGGCGGCCGCTGGCCAAAGACTTTGATATTTTTCTCGGTCTGGAAGCTGCCAGCGATAAAGGGCTGGACGGGCTTGACAAGGGGGCCGGGCTTGAAGACAGCATTGAGGCGGTTCGTATTGCCCGATCACTGAAATTTGGAATTAACGGGAATTTTCTGGTGGATGCCGACTGGGAAGAGAGTGACTTCCATGAGCTGTGGTCATTTGTCGAGAGATACGGCCTGCAGCGGGCCGGATTCACCATCCGCACCCCTTTACCGGGGACCGGTTACTTTGAACAGATGGCCGGCAAGGTTGCCGGGCAAAAGTGGTCGAATTACGACATGCATCACATCCTCTGGGAGCCCCGTATAGGAGCCGCCCGGTTTTTTGAGCTCTATGCCGAGACCTGGCGGCGTTCCATCCTCAATACCGCTGGTGATAAAGGAATCATGAAGTGGGTCCGTCAGGTGCGTACCAGCCAGATTCCTTATATCATGCGGGTTCTGTGGCGTACCCAGCGTATGATGAAGCCGGCTGAATACATGCGGGAGCATCTGGCTACCCGGCCAAACGTTACGGCAGGGAAGGTTTGAACAGCTGATGAAGATCCTGTTTATATCGCCAGGCTGGCCCAAAGGGAGGTTGTGGGGCGAGCTTACCTTCAAGTTTCCATCTCTGTCACTGGCCGCCATAGCGGCTGTCACCCCTCCTGAATGGGAACATGAGTTCTGCGACGATAATTTCGAATCACCCGATTTTTCCACGGATGCAGATATAATAGCACTGACGGCCATGACGGCCCAGGTTTCGCGCGCCTACGAAATCGCTGATCAGTTTCGTTCCCGGGGGAAAACCGTGGTGATGGGCGGTTTTCACGCCAGTAACATGCCTGATGAAGCACGGACGCATTGTGATGCCGTTGTGGCTGGCGAGGGGGAGCCGGTCTGGCCGCAGCTCCTGGCAGACTGGTGTGGCGGAACTCTGAAACCTTTGTATCAGTCAGACTCCCTGATTGATATGGCGGAGATTCCGGCAGCGCGACGGGTGATGTTTTCCGGTAAAAAATACCTGTTGACCAACACAATCCAGACCACTCGCGGCTGCCCCTTTGACTGCGAATTCTGCTCGGTTACCGCTTTTTTTGGCCGCCAGTACCGTAAACGGCCGGTTGATCTGGCCCTTTTGGAACTGGAGGAGTTGCGCAGATCAAACTCGTTTGTATTTATTGTGGATGACAATATTGTGGCTGACCGCTCTTACTCGCTCTCACTTTTCAAGGGGATGAAAGGGATGGGGTTCAAATGGCTCTCCCATGCCCCGATCGACTTGGCGGCAGACCCTGAATTGATGCAGGCGGCCGGAGAATCCGGCTGCATAGGCATGTTTGTCGGATTTGAGTCTCTCAGCCAGAACGCTCTCTCTGCCATTGGCAAAAAGACCAACAACGTTCTCTCCTATCAGGCCGATGCCCGGATCTTCCGGGATCACGGCATCGGTATTCTCGGCTCGTTTGTCCTGGGATGCGATGGCGATACTCCCGCTGTCTTCGAAAAGATTCTGCAGTTCTGCGAAGAGGCTCGCCTGGAAGCCGGAATTTTTCCGCTTCTGACCCCCTATCCGGGGACAGCGGTACGCCGGAGGCTTGAGGCGGAAGGGCGCATTATTTCAAACAACTGGCGCGATTATGATATGGAGCATGTCACTTTCCGACCGGCCGGCATGACGGTTGACGAACTCCAGCAGGGATATGAATGGCTCACCAATTCCTTCTACTCCTTCCCTTCCATGTACCGTCGCATCTTCAAGCTGCACCGCTCGCTACAGGTTTTCGGACCGATGAATTTCGGTTTTCGGGCCGCACTCCGGCGCAAGGGGGGGCATACATAATGTGTTCTGATTCCACGGCAATGTACCGATGACGGCCCGTCCGAGGCTGCTGCTGATATATCCGTCCACTCACAAACTGGGATGGGTCAAGCGTTTCCAGCTTCCATCCCTGGCGCTTAATCAGGTTGCCGCTGCAACTCCGCCGGGGTGGGATGTGGATATCCTTGATGAGCTTCAGGAGGATATCAGATTCGATGAAACCTACGATCTGGTGGGTATTACAGCCATGACTCACCAGGCGTTGCACGCCTACCAGATTGCCGACCGGTTCCGGGAACGGGGTGTTAAGGTGGTTCTGGGAGGCATACACCCAACGGTTCTGCCCGATGAAGCGGGTCAGCATGCCGATGCGGTCGTCATCGGCGAAGCCGAACCGGTCTGGGCCGGGCTGCTGGAGGATCTGCTGGCCGGATGCCTGAAGCCGACCTACCGTTCCGTACCATCCGGTGACCGGCTGGTCATTCCCTGGTCGCGTCGCGAGCTGCTGAAGGGGCGGAAGTACCTCACCACCCAGACGCTGCAGGCCAGCCGGGGCTGTCCCTATGACTGTTCCTTCTGCACTGTGACACCCTATTTCGGTCGCAGCTTTCGTTACCGCGACCCCGACGATATCCTGGCTGAACTGCGCACATTCGAAGGCAGCCTGACGGTGTTCCTGGACGACAATATCCTGGGAGACCCGCAGAAGGCCAAACCGATTCTGTCAGGAATGGCCGGCATGGGGCTGCGCTGGGGGGGACAGGCCAATCTGCGCTTTGCCGAAGATCCGGAAATGGTCAGGCTGCTGGCAGCTTCCGGCTGTATCGGCATTTTTGTGGGTCTGGAGTCCGCCGATGGGGAACAGGCCAATCATCCCAAAACGGCCGGAAAATCGTCCCAGGCAGATCTGATCAAACGTATCCGCGACACCGGAGTAGTGGTGGAGGCCTCGGTAATTTTTGGTTTTGACGACCATGACGAAGGGATTTTCGAACGTACGGTGCGATATCTGGAGAGGTGCGCCGCCAGTCTTCCCACCTTCCACATCCTCACCCCCTATCCCGGAACGGCACTTTTCAAGCAGTTTCAGGCAGATGGGCGGATGCTGCACACCGACTGGCAGCGTTACGATCATGGTCAGGTCGTATTCCGTCCCCGTCTGATGTCTCCGGAGCGGCTCCGCCAGGGTTGGATTGACGCCCGCCGTGAAGCGTACCGCTGGTCGTCCATAGCTTCGAGGGTCATGCAGAGTCCCGGAAAAGCCGTCAACCTTATGTATAATTTTCTGCGGCGCGGTGGTATCTATGGCCGGGAGAGCGCTGACTCCACTTTTATTGAAATTCTGGACGTTGAGCGACAGAGAAAGAAGGGGGCAGGACAATGATCTGCTGGATGTTTCCCGGACAGCCATTACGGCACGATCAACCTTTTCCGGTCACGCCCGGGACTGAAGAAATCATCGCCCTCTGCCGCACTGCAACCGGTCTCGATCCTGTCACCTGGCAGGATGACGGCATACTTTCCGGTGAGCATGTGCGGCTGCAGATTTACGGTACGGCATTCAGTCTCTTAAGAGCGCGACTGCACAAAGCAGCAGATCAATCGCCGGGAGTGGTTCTGGAGCACAGCATGGGGATATATGCGGCGCTGGCTGCCTGTGGAGCCATCTCAGAACATGATGCACTGGAGATGACGGCCCGGGTCGGAATCACACTGGCAAAAATGTCGCAGCACGGCTCTTATGCCCTGGGCTGCATCATAGGATTGGCTCAGGAACCCGTTGAAGCGATTGCGTCCGGTCATGGCGTTTATGTCGCCAACTACAATACCTCCAGCCACTTTCTGCTGGCCGGAGAGCGTTCCCGTATCCTGCCGGCTATGGAGGAGTGCGGAGCGGCAGGGGCTTTCTCGGTATCGGTGTTCGACTGCGATGCGCCGCTTCATACGCCACTGGTGGAAGAAGTGGCAGCCGAACTGGGCCAGGTTTTTTCCGACTACCGTTATGCCGAGCCGCAAGTTCCGCTGCTGGAGCATATCACTCAGGAACAGCTGTCTGTTTCTCGCGTTCCGGGATTTCTGCTGGACGAACTTCTCAGACCGGTCTGGTGGCAGCACAGCTATGCCGCTGCCCGCAGGCTGGGGGCTGCCAGGTTTGTTGAAGTGGGTGCCGGCACAGCCTTGACAAAATTCAACCGATGGATAGACAGCGAATCATGAACTATCACGAGACCCATATACAGGTGCGCTTTAACGAAGTCGACTGCTATAACGTGGCCTGGCACGGCCACTATATTACCTGGCTGGAAGTGGGGCGTAACGATCTGGCCGGGCGTTTCGGGCTGGATGCCGTCCAGTTGCGTGAGCTTGGTTTTGTCGGACCGGTCGTCAACCTGGAGATGAAATTCCTGCGCCCGGCCCGTTTCAAGGACGAGATTACTGTGCGTACCACCTTGCGTCCGAGCGAATCCGCCACACTCGTTTTCGTCAGCGAGATCGTGGGGCCTGATCGCCGCAAACTGGCCAGTGCCGTGACGACCCACGCACTGACCGACGAAAACGGCGTACTTCAGTATAAAATTCCGCGTCAGATCGCGGAGCGGCTTAACAGAATGACAGAATGGTTGAGGTGTGTATGAGAGTGTTGCTCGTATCGGCCAATCGCGAACGCGATCCCTATCCGGTGTTTCCGATCGGACTTTCCTTTCTGGCCCGTCCCCTGTCCGGGGCCGGCCATGCGCTTTCGGTTCTGGATCTCTGTTTTGAGAACGATCCTGAGTCGGCCATCTCTGCCGCATTGACTGCACATCAACCCGAAGCGGTAGTTGTTTCGCTGCGCAACCTTGACAATGTCACCTGGCCCGGCAGCCGCTCCTATCTGGCCGGTGTGCAGGGTATCGTCGCGGCCTGTCGCCCCCATGCCACCGTCATTATCGGAGGCTCCGGGTTTTCTCTGATGCCGCTGGAGGTGCTGGCAGCCGTCGGCGCGGATTACGGAGTGGCCGGGGAGGGAGAGGAGGTATTACCCCGCCTGCTGGCCTGCCTTGAGCAGGGTCAGGAGGTCTCATCGATACCGGGTGTGGTCATTCCCGGTTCAGCCTCTTTCATCCCGCCGCAGTTGCTCTCCCGTATCGGTACGCCGGAGCGCTCGCTCTTCGACGTGGCCCACTACCACAGTCAGGGTGGCATGGCCAATGTGCAGACCAAGCGCGGCTGCCCTTTCTCCTGCACCTATTGCACTTATCCGCATCTGGAGGGGCGGGTTATGCGCCTTCGTCCGGTTGAGGAGATCATGGCCGAGATCCGCTCGCTGATTGATGATTTCGGAGTATCGTATATCTATTTTGTAGACGATATTTTTAATTATCCGCCCGAGTTTGCAGCGCAGTTATGCTGTGCCATGGCGGCAGAGCGTCTGCCGGTCAACTGGTCGGCTTTCATCAACCCCGATTTCATAACGCCGGAATTGATGGACAGCATGCTGGCAGCCGGATGTGATGCAGTCGAATTCGGCAGTGATTCCGGTTCACCGGTCATGCTGAAAAACCTGCGCAAATCTTTTACCGTCGATGACCTGAGCAGGGCTTCGAGGCTCTGTAAACAACGGGGAGTCGACTTTGCCCATTACATGCTTTTCGGAGGTCCCGGAGAGACAAGGGAAACTATTCTTGAAAGTTTTGCCCTGATGGATGAGTTGGAGCCGACTGCCGTTATCGCCATGACCGGCGTCCGCATCTACCCCAACACCACCCTGCACTGGACTGCGATCGAAGAAGGTATCATCGACGCGGCCGCATCGCTGCTGGAACCTGTCTTTTACATCTCTCCGGCGGTGCGTGACTTTTTTGCCGAGCTCATAACTTCAGAGGCCATGCAGCGCCGGAACTGGGTGGTACCTGGCCTGGAGGTCAATACCAGTTCGGCCATGCTTGACGCCATACGGCTCTTCAAGGTCAAGGGACCGCTCTGGAAGATGATCAAGAGTCTGGGACGGAGTCACCACCGGCCGTTGACCTGAGACCTGTTCCATATCAAGGCCCTATCTTCGTTGGCTCGTCTTCGGCTGGGGTATGAGAAAGGGATTGAGAAGGGTAAGGCAGAGGAACGTCTTGCCAAGGTAAACATCTCGTCGCCCGTCGTTTGTGGCGCTGTCGTCAATTATGGCGGCCATATTTTCAGTACGCAATGTCAACGCCGTTTTTCCGGTCTGATTCTGACCGGGGGAGCGGCGTTTTTTGTTGTTCCTCGTTACGCAGCTCCTGCTGCGTAATGCAATGGCCTTGCAAGCTCCCGCTTGCAAGTACGCCAAGCAGGTAACGAGAATCAAAAATGTCTCGTGTCAAGGGCTGACCCCTAAGACACTTGGAGGACAATAGCAAATGCCCAGAAGTCAAGCCTGACCCCAAATATATGACCCCAAATATACCCTCTCGGTCTACCAAACTATCTGGAGTCCGATAACAGTTGCCAGTTTTTGGTCGGATGTCACCAGTTTTGATTTATGGAGTATTGTGCTGGCAGCGATTATCCTGTCAGCCGGATCGCCATGAAGGCAAAATTCGGGCAGAGCACTCCTGGCGGCAATTTCCGCAGTGATAGGTAATACCTTGATGTTCCGTGCTGTCAGAACAAGCTGGATAAACGTTTGTGAATCAGTACCCGGATTGAGCCGCCTCTTTGAAACCAGCATGGCAATTTCCCAGAGCGAAATATCGCAACAAGCAATTGTACCGGCATCATGCGCCTGTGCAATTACCACCGCTGCTTTTTTGCTGAGCCGCATCGGATCAAGAGCGTCGAAGACAAGGGCGCATGTGTCAAGAATCAGCACTATTGGCCTCCCACTCTACTTCGATGGGTGAGGTGATATCGCCAATATGTATGACGCCACCACGGAGCGCCGCCAGTTGTTCCTGAGCACTCAGGCGTTCGTCAACAGGCGGCACAAGCCGGGCAATGACTTTACCGCGAGAAGTAAGCGAAATATCTTCGCCTTTACGGACTTTGCCGAGATAATCCGGAATATGTTTTCGAAATGTGGTGACTGAAACTTCAAGCATTTGACACCTCCTTTAATGTACATTTGAAGTGTACATTTAAAGCAGTGCAAGGTCAAGCAGGTAACTCAAAATGTCCCTTTTATTAACAAGACGGTTTGGTATCGAATATTTCGGCAGCAGATCCTTCGCTGTTGCTCAGGGACGGAGCATGGAAACGATGAATTATGAGAAAAATGGATGAAAAATAACATTAGAAACCTTGACAGCGCTTCTATAAATCTATAGGAAAATTACCACATAACAAATCATTCCGTATGACAGAAAAGTGTGGCGGACCGGGGGAGCAAAAGTCCAAATTCCAGTTACCAAGCTGGATTTTGGTAACGAGAAGAAGCTGTCTGAACCATGATATACATGATCCAAGGGTTATCAGGATTTCAAAATCACGTTAATCAAGCAAATCCTGCGAATCCCGGTTCAGACAAGGGTTTTCAATTCACTATTCGCTATCCTTACAATCATCCTCCTCTCTTCCGCACAAGCGGACAGCAACGGCTATTGGACTGCTATGCCCAATATGGTCTACGCCAAGAGTGCAAATTAAGTACAATATAATATTAAAATTATTGACAGTCTGTTTAATTTAACTAGATTCAACCTACCCGACGCATCAAGCAAATCCAGCCAGGAAACCATCATGCAATTCGTTGATGTCAAAACCGACATAGCCTTCAAGAAAATATTCGGCAATGAACAGCACAAAGAGATACTGATCGGTTTTTTGAACGCCGTGCTTGATCTTCAGGGTGACAAGAGCATCCGTGAGATCACCCTCAAAAACCCCTGGCAGGCACCTGATATACCGCTTCTGAAAGAAACCATCCTTGACATCAAAGCGGTCGATCATCGCGACGTCACCTTTATTGTCGAGATGCAGGTAAAAGACACCCGCTGCTTTGACAAGCGCGCTCTGTATTACACCGCCAAAGCCTATACCGGACAGATAAAAGTAGGCGATGACTACCCGAAGCTGAACCAGGTCATATTTATCGGCATCCTCAACTTCAACTCTTTTGACGGTGATAATTATCTTACACGCCATCTGATACTGAACAAAGAAACCTTGCAGCAGGATTTGCAGGATTTTGAATTTAACTTTATCGAACTGCGCAAATTCAACAAGCAGGAAGCCGATCTTGAAAGCATCATCGAGAAATGGGTTTACTTCATCAAAAACGCCGGCAATCTGACGATGATCCCGAAAAACGCCGAAACTATTCCTGAATTAAAGGAAGCGTACACCCAGGCCGCGATGAACAGCTGGAGCCGGAAAGAGCTTGATATCTACGAATACTGGCAGATCCGTGACGCGGAAGACCGCTACAGCCTTGAGGAGCAGTTTGAGAAAGGAATTGAGAAGGGGATTGAGAAGGGAATTGAGAAGGGAATTGAGAAGGGGATTGAGAAAGGCAAGATTGAAGAGAAGCTGGAAGTCGCTCGCAAGATGATGCAAAAAGGGATTGCAATTGATGATGTCATGGAAATTACCGGTTTGAGCCGTGAAGAGGTTGAAGGGCTTGCCCTGAGCGGAGCCGAAGGGGTAATGGCGTGACCAGCAATCCCGCTACAACGCCCATAAACCGCCGTAACCCTTTGATTTACTGGGGGGGGGGAGATGCCATAAAATCAGCATGTTACTCGTGGCAATCTCCCCCACCCCCCGACCCCCTCCCGCAAGGGGCGGGGGAGCAAAAGTCAAAACACCAGATTCCCACAGAGACCGTGTGAACGATATAAAATGTCTCGTGTCAAGGGCTGACCCCTAAGACACTCAGAGATTAAAGGAATATTAATATGATCAAAAACCTTAGCGAAAGAGAAGAGCTTGCCTTACGTGATTTCCTTGTCAAAGTCGCGGAGCATTTCAAGAGCAACTATCTTTTTAGCCTCATGTTCGGTTCCAAGGCTCGTGGCGAATCCCACGAGGGTTCTGATCTTGATGTGGCGGTGGTTTTGGAACATGTGGATTTGGATATCAGGCGAACTATATATGCTCTAGCCTACGATGAACTACTTGAAAATGAAGTGGATATTTCTCCGGTAATCTTTGCACAAGATGTATTTGAACGTCAGAAAGCTGCGCATTTTCCACTGTTACGTGAAATAGAACGGGACATGGTGGCTTTATGAGTGAAGATCACCAAGTAGATAACCCGATTACATTCCTGATTCAACGAGGGAATGATTCTCTTGAAAGCGCACAAGCGCTGGTTGATCTTGGTCTCATTCTTGATGGCCTGTCTCGAGCCTACTATGCAGCATTGCACTATGCACGTGCTCTTCTCTTGTCAATCGATATCGTTCCCAAAAGCCACAAAGGAACACTAACCCTGTTTTCGCTTCACTTTATCAAGACCGGCATAATTTCAAAAGCGGTCGGCGTAAATTTAGCGATACTGCAAAAGATCAGAGAGGATTCGGATTACGAGATAGGGGCTTTTTATCAACAAGATGAAGCGTTAAAGTTGCTGGAAGATACCAGGCTTTTTTGTGCTACGGTGGCTAATGTTTTGTGTAAAAGCGGTAATTCAGGAAAGTAGCAATGCCGCAGGCAGTCAGGATTCCAGGATTTTGAGATTTTAGTTCCCTCCCCCTTGGCGGGGGATGGTTAGGGAGGGGGGGAAGATGCCATGAAATCAGCATGTTACTCGTGGCAATCTCCCCCACCCCCCCGACCCCCCTCCCGCAAGAGGCGGGGGAGCAAAAGGCCAAACACCAGATTCCCACGGAGACCGTGGGAACGATATAAAATGTCTCGTGTCAAGGGTGACCCCTAAGATACGCAGTATCTGTGAGGTTTTAATATCTGATGAAACCAACCGTCTACATTGAAACGACCATCCCAAGTTACTTGGCTGCGCGGCTTAGCACAAATATCATTACTGCGGGACAGCAGATTTTGACCCATGAATGGTGGGAGCAAGAGCGCCAAAAGTATCGACTGTATGTTTCTCAAGCAGTACTTGATGAATGTGGAGGTGGTAATGCTGAACAGGCGAAAAAGAGACTGACATTAATCCGTACTTTTTCATTGCTTCCTATCAATGACGCCGTAGCCGAATTATCTGCCGGGTACATGAATTTACTTGGCATTCCCCCTTCATCTGCTATGGATGCAATCCATCTGGCTGTTTCAGTTGTTCACCGCATTGACTATCTGCTTACATGGAATTGCCGACATCTGGCGCATGGCGAAACACGTATGAAACTTCATCGCCACAACACCACAAACGGATTGCATGAACCGATTATAGTAACACCGCAGGAACTGGAGGGACGTTATGACGTATCATGATGAAATTGTGGCCGAAGTCCGTGACATCCGTGAGCAGCTTTGCAACCAGGCAGGCAGTCTTGATAATCTGCTTGCCACATTGCGTGCTGAAGAAGCGAAACATCCAGGGCGTATGGCCAAGCATGTCAGCATAACAAGTAGAGCTGTAAATTCCGATATACAACAGGCATATCTGATCTCTGGAAAACAGAAAATTGCCATCTCTCGTTGAATCGTTGCAGACAAAGCCCAATAATGCAGAGAACGTGCTTTTTGAACGGGAACTTGGAACGACGACAAAAGAAACAAAGGAGCAGTTCATGGAACGCCGGAGGCTTAAAGTACTTCTTCTGAACCGTGATTTTCAGGATTCAAGGATTTCAGGATTTTGAGTTTTTCGTCCCCTCCCCCTTGGCGGGGGAGGGTTAGGGAGGGGGGGAAGATACCATGAAATCAGCATGTTACTCGTGGCAATCTCCCCCACCCCCCAGCCCCCTCCCGCAAGGGGCGGGGGAGCAAAAGGCCGAACACCAGATTCCCACGGAGACCGTGGGAATGATATAAAATGTCTCGTGTCAAGGGCTGACCCCTAAGATGCCTGCTCGTTCTGGAGAAAATCATGTTACACAATATTGGATATATTCTGTCGGAACTGAGAAACAGGCTGCAATCTCTGTATGGAGACCGCTTAGCCAACGTTATACTGTATGGTTCTCAGGCCCGTGGCGAAGCGACAGAAGATTCAGACATTGATGTTATGGTAATTCTGAAAGGGGATGTTTCTCCTTCGCAGGAAATTGCTCGCACTATTGACGATGTGGCGGATATTTCACTTGTCAACGATGTGGTTCTTTCGTGTATTTTCATGCCGGAAAGCCGCTATGAAAGAGAACAAAGCCCACTGCTAATGAATGTTCGCCGTGAAGGGATGGCAGTATGACCAAAGAGCAGGCACATCTCATCAACCAGGCGAAAGAAAGCCTTGAGGCAGCACGAATCCTGAACTCATGCGGATATCACGGCTTTGCAGCATCAAGAGCCTACTACAGCATGTTTTACATTGCCGAGGCATTTTTGCTGGGCAAGCAGATGGTGTTTTCCAGCCATGCAGCAGTAATTGCTGCTTTTGGCAAGGAGCTTGCTAAGACAGGCGAGGTGCCTACAGAGTTTCACCGCTTCCTTATCAGAGGAATGGAAGTTCGTCATACCGGCGATTACGACAGTAATAAGGGAGTAACATCGGAAGAGACAGAGGAACAATTAAAGCGGGCCGAGCAGTTTTTGGAGCTGGCCGAAAAGTTGGGTGGCTGACGAGAATTATTCACTCTCTCACGCAAAAATAAAAACCAGGGCGGGTTTGGAACCAACCCCCTAGGGAGGTTTACCCATGCAACACCTCATCACGCTGTTTTTCCAAAGGACAATAGCAAATGCCCAGGAGTCAAGCCCAAATTATATCATTCCCACGGAGACCGTGGGAACGATATAAAATGTCTCGTGTCAAGGGCTGACCCCTAAGATACTTTACAGCATTGCACTATGCACGTGCTCTTCTCTTGTCAATCGATATCGTTCCCAAAAGCCACAAAGGAACACTAACCCTGTTTTCGCTTCACTTTATCAAGACCGGCATAATTTCAAAAGCGGTCGGCGTAAATTTAGCGATACTGCAAAAGATCAGAGAGGATTCGGATTACGAGATAGGGGCTTTTTATCAACAAGATGAAGCGTTAAAGTTGCTGGAAGATACCAGGCTTTTTTGTGCTACGGTGGCTAATGTTTTGTGTAAAAGCGGTAATTCAGGAAAGTAGCAATGCCGCAGGCAGTCAGGATTCCAGGATTTTGAGATTTTAGTCCCCTCCCCCTTGGCGGGGGAGGGCTAGGGAGTGGGGGAAGGTGCCATGAAATCAGCATGTTACTCGTGGCAATCTCCCCCGCCCCCCGACCCCCTCCCGCAAGGGGCGGGGGAGCAAAAGTCCAAACACCAGATTCCCACGGTGACCGTGGGAATGATATAAAATGTCTCGTGTCAAGGGTGACCCCTAAGACACTTTCGTTGATAAATTTTGTTAATATCGTCAGGAGGGTTGTCATGTGTAAATTCAGGCAGTTGATTATTGGGTTGACGTTATGCGTGGCGATGTTGGTAGGGATGGCAATAAGTGTTGCTGCTGCAACACCCACGACTTTGGCGTCCGGTCTTGGCAATGCGTATTTTGTTGCTGTTGATGATACGAATGCTTACGTGATAGATAGGGCAAATGGTGCGACTGGTGCCGGTGCAGTTTATCAAGTCAACTTAAGCTCTGGGAATAAGATAGCTCTAGGAGTCTGTCGGACTTATCAACGATGCAAAAAGTGGCTTCCAAATTTCCG
>JBAXVG010000063.1:0-26224 GCA_037129255.1 Desulfuromonadales bacterium
TGATCCGAGTGCATCATCACCATATGATGCCGCCTCACCGTATCTGCCGGCTGCCAGATAACGGTTTATCTCAGTCAGCCGGTCGGTGGCGCCCCACGAAATCGCAACCGGTTCGAAAACAGCGAATGTTGTCAGCAGCAGAAAAATAATAGCCACAGATGCCGGCCTCATGGCAGTTCACCAAGCGCAGACGCATCAGGAAAAGCTGCCCGAAGCCTTTTACCCTCTTCATGCGCCATCTCCGAAAACCCACTGTCTGAGAGAAAATAAATATAAGCCAGACGCTCCTCCGGGTTGGTGGCCGATTCCACATCCTTCATGCGTTGCAGAACTGCGTCACGTTCCCTCCCCCCCGCCACTATGAATACTCCACTTGTCATATCAAAACTGGCCCCCCCATCAACCATCCAAAGATAGCGATTTCCTACTTTCAATACATTTTCAGGCATACGATATGAGGATCCGGAAATATTTTCAGCAGAGTGAACAATACCCTCATCTGAAAGTAATGTCAGGTTAACCCGTGATAGACCGTTGCAGCGGTTTTCCCAGCGAAGTTCCGGAGTAACGGCCAGAATGGCGGTATTTTTGAGAGACAGGGCATTAAGGCAGCTTCTCCGGTTGCCGGTACCGCGCATGACAATGCCTCCCATTTTTCCATCTTTTCCGGATGGCAGCGAGATACCGGCCCTGGTATTCACGGAGCCGCTTTGAGCACGGATGATGTCAGGATCAACCAGCGCGGTACTGTCGTCGCCGATTTCAAATGCCTGGCGACTCTTCAGCGAAACCAGCACCAGCTTTCCTTTTCCTTTGACCCGTATGGTTGAGCCGACTGAAACCGTCATCATCAAACTTTTGTCGTTGCTGAGAGTGATTTGATTCCCACCTTTCGGAGTCATCTGAACCGTTCCGTGAATTCCAAATATTCTCCAGTCGTCGGCTGAGGCCGCGCTTATCGCAACAAAGATCAAAGCCACGCAGCTAATTATCCTGAAACACAGTTTCATGTGCGTCGTCTCCCTTGGATTGATATACTACTCTACTCCGAAAATTTCCACTCCACCTGCAATACCTTTGACATGAGCCGTTCCGAGTGGTTCAAACGTATAGCCACGGCGGGACATGGACATTATTTCACTGCTTACCAGTATTGACCGGGAATATTCCTTAGTCAAGGACTCTATACGGCTGGCCGCATTTACCGCCCTGCCGATTACGGTAAAATCCATTTTGAGCTTTGAACCGATATTGCCAAGAATAACATTGCCCGCATGAAGTCCGATTCCGATTGCAAGAGCATCATCGCCGATATGTTGTGTAAGTATGCCGGATGAGTTCAGCCTGGCAGTCAGACGACAGATTTCCATTGAAGATTCTATAGCGTCATCAACGTATTTGTCGCCAGGAGTAAAAAATGCCAGCATTCCATCTCCTATGAATTTGTTAACAAATCCACCATGCTTCTGAATAGTCTCCGTAACCTGTTCGAAGAATATATTGAGCATCGATACAATCGATTCGGATTCATGTTTTTCAGAAAGGGCGGTAAAACCACGTATATCGAGAAACATGATACAGACATTGTGGCGTTCTCCCTTCATCAGCTGATCCGCATCGTTTGTAATCAAACGGTCAATCACCCCGGACGAAACATAATAACTGAAAGCCTGGTAAAGCTTACGTTTCCCCCGCTCCTCAATTACGTAACGGTACGGATAGATGACGCAGAACATTATCAGCGGCACAGAGATATGAGGGAAAAGGGGAATGACAATCCCTTGTGAAAAAAAAGCGAAGGTGACTCCGGCATAAACCACACTTAAAGCGGTAAGAGAGAGGAACGAGCGAAGTGGTGAGTGTGAGGTGGACAGCGGAAAAGAACATATGCAAAGAAGCGCCAGCACAAGCAGAGAAACGGGCGTTTGGCTGTAAACCGGGATTTTTCCTGACAGGAGAGTTTCTATGGCGGTTGCGTGGATCAGCATGCCATCCCGCGTGCCGACAGAAGTCTCGTGGACGTCGTCATTCGTGCCCGATACACCCAGAATTACAATTCTGTTTTTGAACAGGGCCGGATCTGTTTTTCCGGCAGTAACGTCTTCGAAATCCAGTACCGGAATACTCGACAGCAGCGTGAAATTTATCAGCAATTCTTTCGGAAACTGAACCTTGTGGCCGGAAACTTTGATCAACTCAGCCGGAAAACTCAGCATCTCCTTGTCATACCGGCCCGCGTGACTTCTGAGAATCGAGTCCTCATCAGACTGGAGTCTCAAAGATGCCGGCGTAACGTTTTCCATGAAAGCAAGAAGGTCATAGTAAAAAGGAGTTACCGATCCGGACACCCCCTGCACTATGTGTGACACACTCGCAGCTTCCATAATGCCTCCCAGAAGCAGCTGATCGAGTGTTTTACCCAGCGTCGAAAATCCTTCTTTATCCGGTCCGGATATTTCGGATCCGAGATAGCCGCTGCCAAGTTTTTTTTCAAGGGAATGAACGGGAATCAGATCGATACCGATAGCTGTTGCACCCATACCGGCCATCAAACGGCAAAAGCGCCCGATATCAGGATACCAGAACACAAATGGTTTTTTTGCAAGTATGTTTTTTTCATCAATTGCAACAACGACAACATGCTGCGAGACAGGATGGTTTTGCAAGGTGCCAAGCGCCCTGATTCTTACGTCATAGGAATTTTTCTCCAATGTGCCGCACAATGGATAGAGCAAAAGCCCCGCAATAAAACAGACGGTTGAGATTACTGCCCATCTGTTACTGTGATCCTTTAATTTCAAAAGTTTCTCCGTTCCACGTTTCAAATGCTTTTTTGTAATAGTACATTTAATTTACATACACAAGTGTAATAACATGTGTAAATATGGGATGTTTTTCTTTCACATGACATTCGATACCATGTAATACTATTCGGGCAGAATGTCTCTTGCATTGTTTCAGGGGGGAAACAGCATGATACAGCATCAGAGTGAACTCTTTCTGCAAAATCCCGTTGATCTTCTGGCTTTTGAAAAAATTGCCGGGATGCAGGGTTTTTGTCGTGTGGCCGGTGTCGATGAAGCCGGTCGCGGGCCTCTGGCCGGGCCGGTCATGGCTGCAGCGGTGATTCTGCCGGTTGGTGTGCATATTCCCGGAGTGGATGACTCCAAAAAGCTTACACCGCAGATACGGGAGCAGCTGTTTGATGTTATTATGAACCGGGCCCTGTCAGTAGGTATCGGGATTGTCGATCCTGAAGTCATCGACCGCATCAACATTCTGCAAGCCACCCGACTGGCCATGCTGAACGCTGTTGAGCAGCTTTCACCACAACCTGACTATATTCTGATCGACGGTATCACCGCTATACACTCACAGATTCCGCAGAAAACCGTTAAAAAGGGTGATTCACTCAGTCTGTCGATCGCCGCAGCCTCAATCATTGCCAAAGTAACCCGGGACCATATGATGATCGAAATGGACCATGTTTTTCCCGGCTACGGCCTGGCTGGTCATAAAGGGTATGGAAGTGCGCAGCATCTTGAAGCAATTCGGCTGCTCGGCCCCTCCCCCATCCATCGCCGTACCTTCAGAGGTGTCAGGGAGCACATTCCATGCTGATATTTCTGATAACGTTCCTCTCGATCTATGGCGGAATGCACGGTTACGCCTTCTACAGAGTGTACGGCGCTTTTCCGGCCGGTCAGCCTGCAATGGGTATTCTGTCAATCTGGATGTTGTTCATGACCCTTGCTCCACTTCTGGTGCGATGGTCTGAAAATGCCGGTATGGACCGCTTGGCCTTATGTATTGCCTGGCCCGGTTATGTCTGGATGGGATTTATTTTTATTTTTGTTTCGTTACTCTTTTTGTCTGATGCGGTACAAGGTACGTACCGGCTTTGCAATGTATTTTTTTCTTCATCTTCGCCCACGTTTCCGACTTCACCGATCACCTGCGGGTTTGCAATTCTGGTGGCCGTTGTCGCAAGCGGCTATGCCTGCTATGAGGCTCGTCACATCCGGAGCGAGCAGATAACCGTCAGCTCTTCAAAGCTCGCACCGGGTATTCATAGGATAAGAATAGTCCAGATATCCGACCTTCACATCGGCCTGCTGTTCCGTGAGAAGCGGCTTGAACAGGTTTTGAAGGTCATCAGGGAAGCAAAACCGGATATTATCGTCTCGACAGGTGATCTGGTGGATGGAAAATTGAACCGCGAAGATGTCATATCTCACCAGGACAGTCTGGCCGCCATGCTGGCATCTGTGCCTGCACCTGGCGGCAAGTATGCGGTGACCGGTAATCACGAATCCTATGCCGGACTGCAACAGGCACTGGCCTTTACCCGTTCTGCCGGTTTTACCGTTTTACGCAACCGGTCGGTACAGCTGCCGGACGGCATAATCATCAGCGGAGTTGACGATCAGAGCATCCCGGGAGTAATCGGTACACATTACACAACAGAACAAGGACTACTGGAAACCGCGTCAAAAAAAACATTTCATATTCTGCTGAAACATCGACCGGAAATACCGGCGACCAGTGACGGTTTTTTTGATCTTCAGCTGTCTGGACATGTCCACAATGGGCAGATATTCCCGTTTAATTTCCTGGTAAAGCTTAAATATCCAATCTCTTGCGGCATCACCACAACCAGAGCGGGTTCGCGCATCTACGTTTCGCGAGGAACCGGAACCTGGGGGCCACCGATGAGGTTGTTCGCACAACCGGAGGTAACGCTGATCGACATTCAGCCCTCTGCGGCCGGAAAATAAAAATTAATTGCAATCCACGTGAGTTATATTTATAACCGTTGTATGAATAATCAGCCTCCCCCCCAGCAGAAGCCGAATTCGCCATCCCAAACAGTTGCCGCCCCCTCGCAGGGAGCCGGCGTACTTGCCTCAATCCTGCTTGAACAGAATGTCGTCAGCCAGGAGCAGATTGCTTACGCTCTTCGTGTTCGAAAGAAGATCGCGACCCCCCAGACCATGCTCCAGACTCTGGTGGACCTTGGTTATACAACCAGTGACAAAGTCAAGGAGACCCTTCGTTTCAGCAAACTGAACATTCGCCTTGGTGATCTTCTCATTGAGCTCGGATACCTGACCGAGGCCGACCTGCGTCAGGCTCTCGGAATGCAAAAGGAGCTTGGCGGCAATAAACGGTTAGGTGAAATTCTCGTAGATGGGGGCTTCATCGAAGAACGGCGACTGATGGAAACGCTCTCGTATCAGGTCGGGTTTCCGGTTATTTCCATAAATTTCAACAAACTTGATAAATCTCTTTTCAACATCATTCCTGAATCGGTCTGTAAAGAATTCGACATATTGCCCGTCAGCAAGGAGGGGGACACAATCACCGTCGCATTTGCAGATCCTCTTGATCAGCGGGCCATGCTTGCTGCAGAGCGGTTTTTCGGAAAAGACTATTCTCCCGCCATTGTTTCCAAAACGTCTATAAAGGACGCCCTGGCAGCCGTCCAACGGAGTGTTGAACCTGTTTCTGCCATTTCGGATGAAAACACGATTATCGGGATTATCAACACACTTTTTGACGACGCAATTCAGGAGGGTGCCAGCGATATACACATGGAGCCGATGAAAGACCGTCTGCGTGTCCGTTTCAGACGGGATGGCGTCATGCAGCACCACAAGGATTTCCCGAAAGCTATCGCCCCCCAGCTGTCGTCACGCATAAAAATAATGGGTCAGGCCGACATCGCCGAAAAACGTCGCCATCAGGATGCCCGCGTTCTCTTTACGAGTCGCAAGCATGGCATCAGCCTCGATTTGCGAGTATCTTTCTTTGTTACCATTCACGGCGAGACGATTGTTCTACGACTTCTGAGCAGCAAAACCACCCTGCTCGACCTGAAAGAAATCGGCATGGCTCCCCGCATGCTGGAAACCTTCATGTATGATGCCGTGGATAATCCGACCGGGGTTATGATCATAACCGGGCCCACCGGAAGCGGAAAAACAAACACCCTCTACAGTTGTGTTGACTACATGAATGACATCCATACCAGTATCATTACCGCCGAGGACCCGGTTGAAATAGTCATTGACGGCGTCTGTCAATGTTCGATTAATCCCAAAATCGGTGTGACCTTTGAAGAAACGCTGCGCCACATCGTGCGCCAGGACCCTGACGTGATCGTGCTGGGTGAGGTGCGGGACAAGTTTTCGGCAGAGGTAGCAATAGAAGCTGCATTGACCGGGCATAAAGTACTCACGACATTCCATACAGAGGACAGTGTCGGTGCTCTGATCCGTCTCCTGACCATGCAGATCGAAGCGTTCCTGATTGCTTCCACCCTGACCTGCGTTGTCGCTCAACGCCTGTTGCGAAGAATCTGCACCCACTGTGCGGAGCCTTACACCCCGACACCGCTGGAATTAAGCAGGATGCTCGTCACTTCCGCCGATATCGCCGGAGCCAGATTCATGCTGGGGCGCGGTTGCAAAGCATGCAGATTCAGCGGCTACAACGGACGGATAGGTATTTTCGAGCTGCTGATTCTGAATGAAGTGCTGAGAAACGCTATTCTTGAAAACAGGAGCTCGCTTGAAATACGTAAAATGAGCATTGAATCAGCCGGCCTGGTTTCGCTGTTTGAAGATGGGCTCTTCAAAGCTTCTCTCGGTCAGGTGACTGTGCAGGAGATCATTACCGACTTGCCGAAAATGGGCAAACCACGTCCATTGAGTGAATTGCGCAGACTTCTGGGAGTAGTTGGATGACATCAGAAAAACCGATTATTACCCTGATTCACGAACACCTTGCAGGCGACCTCTCGAATCTGCCGGTATTCAATTCTGTTGCGGTACGCCTCCAGCAGTTGTTTTCCCGACGTGACTTCAGCATTGAGGACGTACTCAAACTCATCAGCGAAGACCAGTCTCTGTCCAGCAAAATCCTTAAAGTTGCCAATTCATCCTACTATGCAGGCCTCTCAAAAATCGGGATTATCAAGGATGCCATTGTGCGACTGGGAGCACAGGAAATTGCAAACATGGCCATGATGGCTTCTCAGTTCGACTGTTACCACTCAAAAAATGAAATACTGAACCGGAAAATGCCGGTACTCTGGATGCATGCGCTTGCATGTGCAGTGGGGGCGAAGTGGATAACGAAAAAGGCAGGATATCCGAACATTGCAGCAGAAGCTTTCATGGGTGGATTGTTGCACGACATCGGCAAACTGGCGCTATTGAAAATCATGGATGACATCAGCAGCTCCGGTGAAAGCCGCCTGATTTTTTCAGAACCACTGGTAAATGAAATCCTTATATCCATGCACGAAGAGGTCGGATATAACCTGATGCGTTCATGGAACCTTCCCGAAACGTATGCGGCGACTGCGATTTACCATCACAAGCCCGACTACGACAGCAGCAATATTCTGCTTGTGGCAGTGCGTCTTGCAAATATGACCTGCATAAAAGTCGGCAAAGATATCGTTCCCAACCCGGATATTTCGATTGTATCGCTCCCGGAAGTTCAGACCCTTGGGCTCAAAGAAATAACGCTGGCTGAACTGGAGATTGTGGTTGAGGATGTCGGCGGTCTGGCCCCCTGAAAGACGGATCTTCAATTTTTGAGATACCGTCTTACAGCCCGGTTGTGTTCGTCAAGGGTTCGGGAAAACTGGTGTGTGCCGTCCCGGCGTGCGACAAAGTAGAGGTAATCGGTCCGAGCGGGAGACAAGGCTGCCTGAAGTGATCCGGCACCTGGGTTGCCAATCGGACCAGGCGGTAACCCCCTGTTGAGATAGGTATTATAGGGTGAAGGACGTTGTATGTCGGCTCTGGTTACTTTTCCGGAGAAGGTTCTTGTGCCGTAGACAGCCGTCGGGTCGCTTTGCAGCGGCATCCCTATTCGTAAGCGGTTATGGAACACCGATGAAATCAGGGGTTTTTCTTCCGGAGTAACCGCTTCCTTTTCGATGACCGATGCCAGTGTCACAATCTCACGTCGCGACAATCCGGCAACGGGCACGCCTGCAATCGATAAATCGGCATATTTCTTTTCAAACTGGCCGACCATCCGGGAAATAAGCTGTTCCTCGTCTCCACCGCGCAACAGATTGTATGTAGCCGGATACAAGTAGCCCTCCACACTCTGCCCCACGAGACCTAAACGACCGATCAGAGCAGAATCCTGACATTTTTCCAGAAAAGCAGCACTCTTGAAATACCCCTTCTGCTCCAGCAGTTCAGCCACCTGGTACATGGAGTACCCCTCCGGCAGTGCAAATTTGCGGTAGTCAACATCTCCGGTCGCAACTTTATGCAGAATTTCTGAAGGGGTCATACCATCGTTGAAACGGTACTCACCCGCTTTCAGATGATGTGCTTGACCACGCAGCCGGGTTAACAGAACAAAATGCCACGAACTGCGGATAACACCGCCTGACCTTAGTTCACCTGCCAGTTTGCGAATTCCGCTGCCGGAGGGAAATGAAACGTCAAGGACTGTGGCACCGGAACCCGGAGGACTGATCAGACAGAAAAGATACCAGAGCAACAACAGGGCAAGAATCAGACGGAGCGCAGTGATGTACGGTATTTTGGCAGAGAAGCGGATACAATTCATGGAAGCATTATGGGAATTATTTCCTCATGAGTCAAGCCCATGTGAGCACCTTTACGTACTATTCCACTATTGATCCGCACAATGTGTCACGGCGGTATATTTATCCACAAAATATGTGAATAACTTGTGGATAACAGTGTTGACTAAATTCAAAAGTAATATTTTTACAAGAGATTTTTGCATCTTGCCGTAATTTTACGCATCTAAATAGTTATTTAAAATAAGGTAGTTATGACCTTATCTTGCAATTATGGGGGGTTACAGTGTCAAGTTAAATTCATACCACACAAACATTTTTTTTCATGCCAAATTCATCTGTTCATAACCAACTTTTTTTGAATGGCCAGCAACCCTGTGAATTCAACACCTTCCATCTTCAATAACATCATTTTCACCGATTCACCGCCCGGTGCCGAGAATCCGGTCAAGCAACCGTTTCTTCCTACAATGCGGTGACAAGGAATAATGACCGGCACAGGATTTGATGCCATTGCGCCACCAACGGCGCGAGCAGCATGGGGAGAACCGCACTCGACTGCGATCTGTCCGTAACTTCTGATAGCACCATAGGGAATGCCACGGATGATATTCAGGGCATTTCGTCTGAAAGCTGTAACGCCGGAGAGGTCCACCGGTATATCCGTAAACTCTATCCGTTCTCCGGCAAAATATCTTTGCAAAAGTTCCGAAGCATAAGCTGTCAGGCTGGATGATGAGTATTCAGGGGCAGCTTTCTGACATATCACACCAGTCTGACCCAAATCCGGAAGACCGACTCTGGTGATACCCTGCTCCGATGCACGCACCACTCCGACACCAAATGATGTTGAAAACATTGATCTGTATGACTCTGTCATAGCTTTAGACCTTCCCCATTTTTTTGCGCAGCATGGAAACGGCCGCAACTGCTTCTTCAGAACGAAGCAGCCGCACCGTGACCATATAGATGACAACCCCGGATACAATTGCCCCACTCAACACAAAGCACTTCTGCGCTTTATGTCCGGCCAGCGACCAATCTGCAAAGGTACATGCGTACAGGACAGCCGCTGTCATCGGTATTGTAGCCGTTAACGATTTCAATCCGGTTACCATGATATTCCGTCCGCCAAACATTCCTACTTTGCGCCTCAGAAACCAGAGCAGCATCAGCATATTACCGCATGCGGAAAGCGTGCTGGCAAGCGCCAGCCCTCCATGTTTGAACGATCCCATCAGAGCAAGACTCAGGCAGAGGTTGACGATAAATGCTATAAATGCCGTTGCTACAGGTGTTTTTGTGTCATGCAGTGCGAAAAAGGCCGGGGCCAGAACCCTGGTCAACGCCACAAACGAGAGCCCGAGTGAATAATATTGAAGGGCATTAGCTGAGTTGACAACTTTGGAGTAATCGAAGGCGCCACCCATGAAAAGCAGGCTGAGAATTGGCGTCGAACATGCCATCAGGCCGGCCATTGCAGGAATAGTAATAAAAAGTGTCAGGCGCAGTGCGAAGGAAAGTGAATCTTTCATGCCTGCCATATCGCCTTCAGCCGCCTGTTTGCTCATTGAAGGCAATACCGCCTGTGCTACCGAAACGGTAAATATGCCTTGGGGAAATTCGAATAAACGCTGGGCATAATACAGGTACGAAACACTGCCCTGAGGGAGCAGCGATGCCAGAATGGCACTCACGGTGATGTTCAGATAATAGACCCCGACGCCGAAAACTGACGGCAGCATCAGCAGGGCTATTCGCCGAACCTGTGGATTTCTGAAATCAAAATCAGGTCTGATCGGGAAACCCTTGTACCAGAGTACCGGCAGTTGAATAATCAGTTGTACGAATCCACCCAGCAGAACCCCAACGGCCAGGGCAGTGATCGGAACTTCGAAATAATCTTTTAGAAAGAGCGCCCCGAGAATCATCGAAATATTGAGGAATACGGTAGAGATAGCGGGGGTAAAGAAGTGACGTACCGTATTGAGAATGCCCATACAGAGTGCCACCAGACTGATAAAAAAAATGTATGGAAACATCATGCGGTTTAACAGGACGGCCAGCTCAAATTTGCCCGGTTCTGCCCTGAAACCGGGAAACATAAGGCCGATAATGTATGGGGAGAAGATAATGCCTGCCAGCGTGATGCCGGTCATTACAATAGTTAATAAAGTAAAACAGATGTTTGCAAGCTCTCTGGCTTTATCATCTCCCCGCTGCGAGAGAGTTGCTGAAAATGTAGGCACAAATGCAGCCGTGAGAGCGCCTTCCGCAAAAAAACGGCGCAGCATGTTGGGTATCTGAAACGCGGCAAAAAACGCATCGGTAGCAAGTCCGGCCCCAAACAGGCGCGATACAACCATGTCACGCACCATACCCATGATGCGTGAAAGCATCGTAGCACTTCCCAGAATACCGGCCGCACGGGCAATATTGTTTTTTTCAGACACGTAGAAACCCTGTCAATTTGCCTTTCGATTCTAGTTATTTACGATATGTGAAACAACAAATTCACGCACCTTTTCAAGATCGGCATCCATGATCTCGCAACGGGTGGGTTTGCCCTCCAGTTCTTTGACCGATGCAGGAACAGGAACTGCTCTACCCAGCGCCTTCTCCACCGTTTCACAGAATTTTGCCGGATGGGCAGTGGCCAGACATATTCTGACAGAGTCGACCGGAAGTAACTCCAGAGCAGCCTTAACACCAACCGCCGTGTGTGGATCAAGCAGATATCCGGTGTCTGTATGAAAATTCCGAATTGTTTCCAATGTGGCAGATTGATTGACCGAAGCAGAGCAGAAATCAGAACGAACCTGAACCATTTCTGCAGGTGAGAAAGAAATCCGTCCCTGTTCTTTTAATTCCGCAAAAACGGCCTTCACACGCTCAGCGTCATCAGCAAACAGATGGAACAGGTAGCGTTCAAAATTTGAAGCTATCTGAATATCCATGGAAGGCGAAACCGTTGGTACAACTTCACCAAGAGAGTAGTCGCCTGCGTTTATGAATCGTGTCAATATATTGTTTTCATTGGTTGCCAGCAGAAGTTTGCCGATCGGCAAGCCCATCCTTCTGGCGACATAACCGGCAAATATGTCGCCAAAATTTCCGGTCGGCACAGAGAAGTGTATCGGTTTATCACTGTCTTCTTTGAAAACCCTCAGCCAGGCATAAAAGTAGTAGACGACTTGTGCCAGCACCCTCGCCCAGTTGATCGAGTTGACCGCGCCAAGAGAGTATCTGTCTTTGAATTCGAGGTCGCCAAAAAGTGCCTTGACCATATCCTGACAATCGTCGAAGGTACCATGGATTGCAATGTTGTGGACATTGGCATCGGTAACGGAGGTCATCTGCAGAGCTTGCACTGCCGAGGTTTTGCCGTAGGGATGAAGGATAAAGATGGTGATGCCATTTTTGCCACGCACACCATGTATGGCAGCACTGCCGGTATCACCCGATGTTGCTCCGATGATATTCAGCTTTTCGCCCCGTTCGGCAAGGATGTATTCAAAAAGATTGCCGAGAAACTGGAGTGCAACGTCTTTGAATGCCAGAGTAACCCCGTGAAACAGCTCCAGTATGTATACTCCATCCTGCTTCACGACCGGTGTGACCTCCGGGTGAGTAAAGGTTGCGTAAGAACGGTCAATAATGGTTTTGAGGTCACTGGCGGGAATATCATCGACAAAGCGGGATATGATTTCTAAAGCCAGATCCGGGTAACTGAGAGAACGCCACTCCTCAAGCTGCTCTCTGCTTACCGCCGGGTATGATTGCGGCAAAAGCAGGCCGCCATCGGAGGCTAATCCCATCATGACGGCATCCTTGAAGGATAGTGGCTGAATGCCTCCTCGGGTACTGATATAGCGCATGGTAAATCCTTTCTATTATGTTGTTATCCGGTAGTGAAAGTCTACGCTTTGAGGCTCGACCATCGTCGGATCGATCCCAACACCTCTTGCATTTTGAACGGCTTGGTAAGAAAATCATCCATTCCGGCTTCAAAACATTTTTCCCGCTCCCCGACAATAGCGTTTGCCGTGAGCGCAATAATCGGCACATGTCGATCAGTTGACACCTCGCACTCTCTTATTTTGGCGGTAGCTTCATAACCGTCCATGTCTGGCATCACACAGTCCATGAAAATAATATCATAGTCTGAAGTGAGATTCATACCCACTGCCTCGACCCCATTACCGGCAACGTCGACCCGACAGCCCACTTTTTCGAGGTTTATAACCAGGAGCATCCGGTTCAATTCAACATCGTCTACCACCAAAATACGAAGCCCCTTGAAATCATCTCGTCCAACCGGTGTTTCAGTCGCTGCAGGATAAGAAACATCAGTTATGGTTTCAAGTGATGCGGTCCGGGGAAGCCGGATCTTGAACCAGAACACGGATCCTTTACCTGGCTCACTCTCAACGCCGATTTCTCCGCCCATGATTGCAACCAGACCCTTGCTGATAGCAAGTCCAAGGCCGGTTCCCTGGGCCCGATGCTTGAGAGATTCGCTGACTTGTGAAAATTTATTGAACAATAGCGGTATTTTATCGGTCGGAATTCCTGTGCCGGTGTCCTGTACGGAAAAAAGTACCATTACGCCGTCTTTATTCTCATCATGGGCGGTCAGTTCAAGCGTAATGGTTCCCCTGTCTGTAAACTTGACAGCATTACCTACCAGGTTGATCAGTATCTGGCGGATCCTGTTTGCATCTCCGTTGAATCTTACACCAAGATTTTGGTCAACGTGCCATAAAAATTCCAGCCCTTTTGATTTTATAGTAAAGCCAAAGAGTTCTGCTACCTCGCGGCAAACATCACACGGGTTAAAAGGAAGCATCTGAATGGTAACTTTTTCAGCCTCAATACTTGAAAAGTCGAGAATGTCGTTGATGAGCGTAAGCAGAGTGTCGGCAGAGATATGAATTCTCTTCAAATATTCCTGCTGCTGACTGGAAAGCGGAGTATCCTCCAGAACACCTACCATTCCAAGGACGCCGTTCAAGGGTGTACGAATTTCGTGGCTCATGGCTGCCAGAAAGTCGCTCTTGGCACGGTTGGCATTCTCGGCGATAGTACTCTCTTGTTTGAGATGCTCAACAAGCGATTCTTTCTCAATGTTGAGCCGTAGGGAATCCGTCAGGATTCGGTTGAAAAATCTGGCGCTGGATAACAGTACTCCGGCAAAAAGGATTAACAGTGCACTCAGGACGTAATATTCCGTTCTGTCGGCAAAGAGAGTCCGCACTATAAGGAAAAACAGATTTAGCACGGCAAAGATGCAAAATGCCGGAAAATGGGGCGCCAGACTTGGAAGTGCCCCCGATACAACGCCGGCGATGACCATGGCAATAAAGAAGCAGACTACAGGATCATCCTGTTTGAAAAAAAGGACCGACCCGCTGGCCCAGACAATGCCGGAGATCATGACGGCAATAAAATGATACCTGAGCCATATATTGTTGTGCGGACCGTCAGGCGCATGTTGGCTGTAGGCCCTGTAAAGCATGATGCGTCCGGTGGACGTTGTAACCTGGAACGCAAGCCATATCCAGATGTCGCTGCGGTTTGTCCATTTGTAAATGATACCCGCGAATAGAGTGCCGATGATGATTGACGCAATCTGACTTGTATAGGTGCTACTGTAAACAAGTTCAGACTGTTTACGGACAATAAGCGTGTTGATATCATCCGGATTCGCGGTGAAAGTGCTGTTTAGTTGCATTGTACCATCTTTCTTGAAGCAGGCAGTATTGTTGAAAAAACACCTTACCTTCCAGGCATGACCGGTATGCCCTCCTCACGCAGCTCACCGGGAGCCAGGAAAAAAAATGAGCGAAACATGCAGTATTTATAGAATTCACGGAACAACAGCTGGAAGCTCCCTCCGTGATTCCACCATGATTCCTTCAGTTTGTTCGAGTCAACCGGATAGGGATAAATAGCAATATCCCTGGGAAGTGCGTTGCGAAACAGGATCGAAGACCGTTTAAGATGATAGCGTGATGTAATAAGGATGATTGAGCGGATATTATGGCGAACGATTATGTCACGTCCGAATATGGCATTCTCCAGAGTATTGCGGGAAGCCTTCTCCAGAATGACTTTTTCAGAAGAAGGATCGCCAGGCTGCGGGCGATACAGGTCACTTTTACGCACGGACGGATCAACACCTATCAGGAAAAGATACTCAGCTCGAGACTCGCGAAAAAGGTGGACTCCTTCCTCGATCCTGCCCTTGCCGCCGGCCAGGACGACAATTGCATCGGCTTTTCCCGCAATCTGACGATATGAAAAAGTTTTGTAGGTAAAATCTATAAAGAGAACCGTTACTGTGAACAGCGCTATCACGAGCAATGTTATGAATGCCTTGATCAGGTTCATGTCTTGACCCATATTTTTCTTGCAACCACTGCATCAGTCTGCTATAAGTCGCTTTTAAGTTATCAATGGAGGGCGAAAATATGTCAAGAAAATGTGAAATCTGCGGAAAAGGCCCCAGCTTCGGGAACAATGTCAGTCACGCCAATAACAAGACCCGTACCGTATGGTATCCAAATATTCAGAAAATAAGAGCTATCAAAAATGGCAGCATATCCACTGTCAAGGTCTGCACTCGCTGTATCCGTTCGGGCCACGTAACTAAAGCGCTTTAAACCCCGAATTCCCCTTTGTCAGGGGAAAGCCTCTAAGTCTGACCCTCTGTGCCCCATAGTAGAGGTTTGGAGGGAGGGGTTGCATCTGTCTGCCGCATTCCATCAGGGGTGCGGCATTTTTTGCTGATACCGCAGGAGTCAGAGACCTGCTATTACTTCAATCTCAACCAGTGCACCCCTCGGAAGACTCTTTACCGCAACGGTCGACCTGGCTGGTTTATGGTTTTGAAAACAGCGGCCATATACCTCGTTAACAGCAGCAAAATCACCCATCTCAACCAGATAAATTGTGGTTTTGATAACATCATCGAACCCGGATCCGGCTGCGGTCAGAACAGCGGCGATATTATGCATCACTCTCTCGGTTTGAACGGTAATATCGCCTGAAACCATCTCGCCGGTGACAGGATCAAGGGGGATCTGTCCGGAACAGAACAGCATATTTTCAGTTTTTACCGCCTGCGAATATGGTCCGATTGCCGCGGGGGCCTTGTCAGTAGTAATTATCTCCAGTTTCATTGCTTTATCCTCTCTACCTTGATCACACCTTTTACCTTCATAAGAGCATTCATCACTTTCTGCAGATGCGCCACATCAATTACATTTACTTCGAAGGTATTCTCTCCGCGCTGGTCCACGGTACTCTGGATCTGAGCACTGGCGATATTAGCTTCACTGTTTGTTATCGCCATAGTGATATTTGCCAGAATACCTTTAACATCATGACATAAAACTCGGATCTTGACCGGCAATGCTGCCGTTTTCAGTTTGTTCCACGCCACATCTATTCGTCTCTCGGGGTCGTTATCCAGGGCAAACTGGCAATCGGCAGTGTGAACCGTTACCCCTTTGCCGCGTGTTATAAAACCGACTATCTCGTCACCCGGCACCGGATTGCAGCACTTTCCGAAACGCACCAGCACATCGTCTATTCCGCTGATTTCAACCGCGCCGGCTGATTTGCCCTTAAGCCTGTTTATGACCGCTTCAAATCTGGTTACCTTGTGATCGGCCCTTTCCTGGATTTTCTCGGCCGGCAGCAATTTTCCGATAATCTGGCCACTGGAAACTTTGCCATATCCAACTGCCGCAAGCAGATCATCATCTGCGGCAAACCCGAATTCATTGGCAATTTTTTTGAATTCGCCGTTTTTTTGGATTTTTTGAAGATTAACCGAATATTTCCGGAGATCCTTTTCACAGATTTCACGACCCAGGCCGATGCTTCTTTTGCGCTCTTCAGTCTTGATCCAGGCCCGGATCCTGTTACGGGCCCTGGAACTCTTGACTATCTTGAGCCAGTCCTTGCTGGGAGTGTGGTGCGGCGAAGTTATGATTTCGACGATGTCGCCATTTTTAAGTTCGTACTTGAGAGGCACCAGCTTGCCGTTGACCTTGGCGCCCACGCAGCGGTGACCGACATCGGTATGAACGCTATAGGCAAAGTCGATCGGAGTTGAACCTTTGGGGTGGCCTTTGACATCTCCTTTTGGTGTGAAGACATAGACCTCTTCAGGAAACAGCTCAAACTTGACAGAATCCATAAACTCCTTTGAATCCTGAAGTTCATTCTGCCACTCAAGAAGTTGCCGCAGCCAGGCAAAGCGCTTGACCTCCTTCTCGTCGTAGCCCTTCCCCTCCTTGTACTTCCAGTGCGCAGCAATGCCGGCATCGGCGACGCTGTGCATCTCGGTCGTACGGATCTGAACCTCCATCCGGTCGCCATGTGGACCGATAACAGTCGTATGAAGGGATTGATACATATTCCCCTTGGGCATGGCGACATAATCCTTGAATCGCCCCGGAATCGGCTTCCAGGCCGAATGAATTACCCCAAGCACCTCATAGCATTCCCGGACATCCGAGACAAGAATCCGGAGGGCAATAAGATCATAGATCTCTTCAAACTCCACATTTCGCTTTTCCATCTTTCGGTAAATGGAGTACAGGTGTTTGCTACGCCCTGAAATTTCACAGTTAATTCCGTAGAAAGACAATTTTTCAAATATGATGGCCTTTGCTTCATCAACAAAAGCTTCACGTTCATTTTTCTTGAGGGAAATCTTCTTGACCAGATCGAAATAGATTTCGGGATGCAGATAGCGAAACGAGAGGTCCTCAAGCTCTACTTTGACCCAGGAAATTCCCAGGCGATTGGCAATCGGTGCATAAATATCCATTGTTTCCCGGGCAATGCTGCGCTGCTTGGGCTCCGGCTGAAATTCCAGCGTACGCATGTTGTGCAGACGGTCGGCCAGTTTGACCAGAATAACCCGAATATCGACAGCCATGGCCAGCAGCATCTTGCGGAAATTTTCGGCCTGGCTCTCCTGCTTGGTCTTGAAATCAATTTTACTGATCTTGGTGACGCCATCAACCAGTGCGGCAACCTCACTGCCGAAAAGCCCGGACAACTCCTCCGACGTAGACAGGGTATCCTCAATGGCATCGTGCAGAAAACCGGTAACTATACTTGGAATATCCAGCTTAAGGTCAGCCAGAAGTCCGGCAACCTCCATCGGATGAATGATGTAAGGCTCACCTGAGAGACGGGTCTGCCCCTGATGCACTTTGGCACAGTAGACATAAGCCTTGCGGATCATATTGAGGTCCGCTGCAGGATTATATGCCGTTACCTTGTCAAGGATGTCATTAAGCCGGATCATGTGCTACTCTTCGCCTGATAGAATCGAAAGATTGGAACTGCAGGAGGTTGGGTAAAAAAAAGGCGAAGACGCAATATAATCCGGCTTCACCCTGAATGGCAGGTTAATTGGCGCGCTGTTTTCTACCGACATCAAAATTAATTTTACCGGCCGCTATTTCGCGTAGAGCGGTTACGACGAAACGGTTATTTCTGGGTGGAATCAACGGCTGCGCCCCTTTGTAAAGTTGTTTGACCCTCTTGGATGCAAGCATTACCAATTGAAATCTGTTTTCCACTTTTTCAAGACAATCTTCAACGGTTACACGGGCCATATTCGAACTCCTTCCTGCTGCATAAAATGGATGTGATATATAACCTGTTTTTACTCATATATCAAACAATTTCCCGACTTGTTCCATCATCCTGAATGTTTTGCGACGATGGGTGATAACTATGGCTGTCAAATCGCGGCAGGCGACTTCAAAATTATCATTAATAATTATGTAGTCATACCAGCGCGATTCCCTTATCTCTTCAGCAGCCCTGAGAATACGTCGCTCGATAACTTCTTGTGCGTCTGACGAACGGCTTTCAAGTCTCCGGCGCAATTCATCCATACTGGGTGGCAGAATAAAAATATATATACCTCCGTCAAACTGCTCTTTCAGCTTACGTGCTCCCTGACAGTCTATGTCCAGCACCAGGTCAACACCTTTCTTACGGGCCTCTTCGAGCGTACTCAAAGCGGTTCCGTACTTGTTGCCGTGAACCAGTGCCCACTCGGCAAAAGCATCCTGATTCACCATACACGTAAATACTTCGTCGGAAACAAAATGATATGCTTCACCCTCACTTTCACCCGGTCTCGGTTTGCGAGTTGTAAAGCTTACTGATTCCTTCACATCCGGAAAATTTTTGAGAAGTTCACGACAAAGCGAAGTTTTCCCGGCACCGGAGGGAGCAGATAGTATGATGGTCAAGCCTTCTTGTTTCATCGGTCAACCTCGCTCATGAAATTATTTCAGATACGTCAGTGCCTCGTTCCCCAGAATGCGCGTCACCGCAAGCCGCAACAATTCCTGTGGCGTTGCACTTCCAGCCATGGACATCTTGAGGGCGTACCGGGCAATGTTGATGCCATCCCGAACGGAATAGAGCTCATCAGCCGCATGGGCACGCTGGAGAAAATCAACAACGTATTTCAGAACGGCGCTGTCGGCAAAGGGAAGATTTTCCTTCAGAATGGCCAGTTCCTCGTCTGCCTCGGGAAAATCGATGTAGATCTGGGGCTGCAGACGGGAATGGATGTATTCCGGGATCTCGAAAGTAGAGGAGTCTTCGTTCATTGTCACCACGAAACGGAACTCCTTTCGGGCCGGAATTCGCAGACCGGTGACGACCGACTCCACATAACGGCGGTCATCCAGAAGCGGCGCCAGGGAGGCCCAGGCCTTCTCACTCATGCGATTTCCCTCGTCCAGTATCAGCACTCCGCCGGTGAGCATGGCCGATACCAGAGACGAAGCGGCATACCTGATATTTCCGTCCGGCCCGATCACCGGGGTGACGATCAAATCCTCGGGGCGGGTATCCATGGTGGCCTGGAACAGGTAAACCGGTCGATCAAGCCGTTTGGCCGCAGCATAGGCAAGGGTGGTCTTGCCTACCCCCGGTTTACCCACCAGGCGAGGGTTGAAGGGGAGATCCCGTTCGTCGATAACCATCCATGCCGCCAGCAACTGCGTCAGCAGCTCTTCCTGCCCGACCCACTTCAAATTGAGTTTCACCGGACCTGCCAGGGAAAGGGTGATGCCATCAAGAGTTATCTGATTCATAACGCCACTTCGCATCATCCCTGTTACCGGTGATAGGGTGATGCATTTTTTTTGTTCTTCTTTGAGCTGTGCCTGCCTTTTTTTCCGGTTACTCCTGCAATCGAGTAAATATCACTCAACTGCATCTTCCAGAGTTCTCCTTCGTGGGTAAGCTTGAATTCGCGGGTGCTGGACTCTCCCGCATTCGGGGTCCCCTCCAGACCAACCTTGACATAGACCGTGGCCTCGGTACGTTTTTCGTTAAGCACTTTGAAATGCTCCATTTTCTGCCAGCAACAGGCCGGGCGTATGTACGTATCATGCATTTTTTTAACGAATGATTCCCGCGATGTTTTACCACGGTGAGCCAAACGTTCAAAAAGCTGCTCATAGCGACCTTCACGCCACAGATCAAGTGTCTCTGACATGGCTTGTTCCAGGCCGGCAGCCTTATCGTCCGCGTATGACGGAATAGCTGCTCCGAACAGAATGAAACCCGCAACAGCCACCATGATTGATCGAAAATTCATCTCAACCTCCCTGAAGTAATTTTCATTCCGCCTTCCGACAACCAGTGTGAAAGCCTTGCAAATTCCTCCAGCGACAGTGTTTCACCACGTCGTCGACCATCGACACCACATTGCTCCAACATCTCTGCGAGATCTGTAGAGCTTGCGTGATCCAGCGATTTCAGACAGTTTTCGAGCGTTTTTCTGCGCATTGAAAAGGCACATTTCACAACACTTCTGAAAATATTTTCGTCGCCTACCACAACCCGTGGAGTTGGAAGAGCCGAAAAGGTCAATACAGCCGAGTCGACTTTGGGGCTTGGATGAAAACTGCCCGGATGCACGACAAATTCCCGGCGGATGTCAAACCAGAGGCCCAGTAAAACTGTGGTTACCCCATAGTCGGAACAGTCTGGCGAAGCGGCCAGCCGATCTCCGACCTCTTTCTGAAGCATCAGCGTCATCCGGGACAGCCGGTCATGCACTCTGATGAGGCGGAACAACACTTCAGTCGAGATGTTGTAGGGCAGATTGGCGACAACTTTCCATTTTCGGGAAGTCACAGAAAGGATCTCTGCCAGATCAGCTTTCAGCACATCGGCATCGATCACCGTTACCCGCTCATTATCCTTGAAGCGATTTTTGTGCCAGGCAGCCAGGGCATGATCAAATTCGATCAGTACCAGCCGACCGGAACGCTCGGCCAGATGGTCTGTCAAAGCCCCGCGCCCCGGTCCGATTTCGAGAACGTCATCGTCAGGCTGTATATCCGCGACGCGAATGATCATGTCAATAACGTTCCGGTCAACCAGAAAGTTCTGACCGAGTGATTTAAGGGGGCGTCTGGTAGAACTCACAGCAATATATCCTTTATCAGGTCCATATCCCATGTAGCGGTAACGTCCTGAGTCCAGGGAGAATAAAATCCATTGGAAAGATAATAATCACCCGGCACCGCCAGCATGGCCGCATTATCTCCGCAGAGTGACGGATGAGGAATGGAAAGGCCGATACCAAGGTTTTGGCAGAGCCGGGTCATGCTGCTCCGCAAACCGCTGTTACAGGCCACACCGCCGGCAACAACCAGATGGCTGACGCCGCTCTGCCGGATTGCCGACTCCGTTTTGGATACCAGAACATCACATACCGCCTGCTGGAATGAGGCGCACAGATCATTCAAGTCAAGGCCCGGAATGGTTACCGGATGTTTGGCTACATGCTGAAGCACGGCTGTTTTAAGCCCGCTGAAGCTGAACTTCAACGTTCCGTCATGCAGTAACGGACGCGGCAGACGCACAGCGTCAGGATTGCCGGACCGGGCCAGCTTGTCAATAAGCGCCCCGCCCGGATACGGCATTCCCATGATCTTGGCGGACTTGTCATATGCCTCTCCGGCCGCATCGTCAACGGTTCTGCCGAGGGTTGTATAGCGGCCGAAACCTTCAACGCGATAGAGATGAGTGTGGCCACCTGATACAACCAGCGCCAGAAAGGGAAACGCTACCGGTTGTTCAAGAAAGGGAGCAAAAATATGACCTTCGATATGGTGAACACCGACAAAGAGGATGCCACGTGCCGCAGCAATCGCCTTTGCCGCCGAAAACCCTACCAGCAGGGCTCCCGACAACCCCGGGCCGCGGGTAACGGCAACGCCTTCAATATCTGCCATACCAAGACCGGCGTCTGCCAGCGCCTGACTTATAACGGGACAGATCATCTCAAGATGTGTTCGGGAAGCAATTTCCGGAACAACTCCACCGTATTCGGCGTGGATGGCAACCTGGGAGGAGACGACCGAGGATAATATTTCACGGCCGTCACGCACCACTGCGGCAGCGGTTTCGTCACAGGATGTTTCGATGGCAAGTAGAAGCATTTACAGAAGATTCGCTGCCAGTTCCGCCAGTTCAGACCTCTCACCCTTTGTCAGCGTCACATGCGCGGCAATCCGCTCGTTTTTGAACTTCTCGACCAGGTAAGTCAAACCGTTGCTGGAAGCATCCACGTACGGATTATCGATTTGATACGGATCACCGGTCAAGACGATCTTTGTGCCCTCGCCCACTCTGGTCACGATGGTCTTGATCTCGTGCGGGGAGAGGTTCTGGGCTTCATCTACAATCAGATACTGTTTGGGAATCGAGCGGCCCCGGATATATGTGAGAGGCTCAATATCCAGAAGCCCCATGGCCATCAGCTCTTTATAACCTTTACTGTGACGTTTTTCAGATTCATGCCCGGAGATCAGCAGTTCTACATTATCAAAGATCGGCTGCATCCAGGGTGTCAGCTTCTCTTCAATATCACCCGGCAAAAACCCGATGTCCCTGCCCATCGGGAAAACCGGTCGGGAGACCAGCAGGCGGTTATACACATTTTCTTCGGCGGTTTTGTGCAGACCGGCCGCAATCGCCAGCAGAGTCTTGCCGGTACCGGCCTTACCGACCAGCGTCACCAGCTTGATGGTGTCGTCCATCAGGACATCAAGTGCAAAGGATTGCTCCCGATTACGGGGATAAAGACTCCAGATTCCTTCTTTGGCAACCTTGCGAACCGGGACGATACGGGCGTTGGCGGGATCGTTACGGCAGATGGCGGTGTGAGACGGATTGGCGCTGTCAACAATCGTGATAAATTCATTGGGAGCAAGCCCGGTCGGCGCCTCAAGCCATCCTTGTCCATAGAAACGGTCAACGGTGTCCGGAGGCACCTCAATGCTGCGAGTGCCTGAATAAAGATCCTGAATATCGACCTTGTCGGACTCGTAATCTTCGGCGATCAGTCCAATGGCATCCGCCTTGATGCGCAGATTGGTATCCTTTGTCACAAAAATCGCCTGAATCTCCTGAAAGCGGTCCCTGATATCCTGGGCAACCGCCAGAATGCGGTTATCACCACTATCAATTCGCAGGTCAACCGGCAAGTTTTTCAAATACTTCTCAGTAAACATCTCGACCCGCAGGGTCCCACCTTCAGGCATCGGAATACCAACGGCCAACGACCCCTTTTCACGCATTGCGTCAAGTATGCGCGAAATCATGCGCGCATTACGGCCGGTCTCGTTCATATCCTTCTTGAAACGATCTACCTCTTCAATGACCGTGATCGGAATAATGATGTTGTTGTCCTGAAATTTAAAAAGCGATTGGGGGTCGTGCAGCAGAACATTAGTATCAAGAATAAAATTTTTCACGAGTGTCCTTTCGGAATGGATTCTCTTATTTTTTCGACGCATTGTACAACAGCATCAGAAAAAAATACAATTTCTTCAAGCGTGTTGAAGCAGCCGGGGCTTAATCGTATCGTACCGCCCGGAAATGTGCCAAGTGTGCGGTGCGCCTGAGGAGCACAATGCAACCCGGCCCGCACCGCTATATCAAACCCCTGGTCAAGCTCGGCTGCCAGTAAAGAAGCATCTATTCCGGAAATGGTGAAAGAGAGTACCGCCCCCCTGAGCGTGCAATCTTTTGGACCGAAGATGGTCAAACCCGGAATTGAGCTCAATTGCTGCTCTGCTTCAGCCAGCAGACCCCGTTCGTGCTGAAGAATTGTGTTGATACCCTTTTCGAGTATAAAGTCGATACCCGCTTTTAACCCGGCTATGCCCGGCAGATTATGAGTACCTGTTTCAAAACCTTCCGGCACCGTGAGCGGCTGTTCCTCGGAAGTGGAGTCTGTTCCGGTTCCCCCCTCAAGAATCGGCTTCAGTCTGACATGAGGCGCAACGTATAAAAAACCGGTGCCTGGTGGTCCCAAAAGCCCTTTGTGACCGGGAACAGCCAAAAGATCAATACCGGTTGAGGTAACATTGATATCCAAACAGCCTGATGACTGGGCAGCGTCAACCAGATACAGGGCACCGGCTTCATGACATATTTCTGAAATCCGGACTATCGGTTGAATAGCCCCGCAGACGTTGGATATATGACTTATTGCAATCATACGTGTGTTTACACGCACTTCCTGTCGAATGTTGTCCGGGTTAACAACACCATCCGGCCCGGCCTGTACGACTGTCACCTCAACCCCCACTCTGCGCAACGCGTGCAATGGCCGCAACAGCGAGTTGTGCTCCATTGAAGTCGTGATCACATGGTCGCCCTGCGCAAGAGTCCCGTGCAGCGCCAGATTAAGAGCTCCGGTTGCATTGTTCATAAAGATAACTCGTGATGAATCAGAGATCGAAAAGAGTCCGGCTACCGCTTCACGGGCCTGAAACATGATCCGCGCAGCTTCCAGAGAACGGCGATGACCACCTCTTCCGGGAGAAGCACCAACCTGACGCATCGCATGAATAACGGCCTGATATACCGGCTCAGGCTTTGGGAAAGATGTAGAAGCGTTATCCAGATATATCGACATTACGGTATCAATGGTGGTTTTTCTGTCAACCAGGGAAACACCTGGACACTACCGGAGCGAGGGTCACGAACAGCATCATGATTTTTTTGGGTTATGACTGATTGATCGGTACTGCCCCACCAGTTCAGCACGGCCTGTACATCCTCACGCCCCGCATTATAAAGATTAAAGCCGTTGTTGGCACTGAATGCATTACTGGATACAAGTGCCCGGCCATCCTCCAGCCGAATCGCATCGCGGCGGTTTTCGGCAAACAGGCAATGCTGTATCTTCATGCGAGCCCCTGAAAGATGAAGCGCCGTTTCTCGATTACGGAGAAAACGTGTCAACAGTATCTGTCCTTCACCCCCCGTAAAGCGGGCTCCGTTTCCGTTCTCCGATAATTCTCCCGAAGAAATTTTGATCCGACAATCCTCCGACAGCAAACCATACCGTTCATTTCCCTTGATTCTGGTTGCCGAAAGACCAACAGAAGAACGGTACATCACAAACCCTCGCTGACAGTCGGCAATTGTTGAATCCCGCACTTCAAACTCACTGTCGTGCGCTTCAATGCCCGTTTCTGACTCCGTAACAGTACCGCCAATCACATGTACAACAGAGTCATGTGCCCGCAGAGCAGTGAGAGACTTTGTAATAGCGACCATTTTCAGGTTGATTGATGAAAAACGCGCGTCTATACCGCAGCTTGCATATTCGATGCGACAATGCTCCAGAATATTGCGCTTTTCGCTGGAAACAAACGTGATTCCCGACCAGTCGCCACGCACAGTTTCTGATTGTCCGGAGGTTAACAGAATTGGACTGGCAGCTGTCCCCAACGCCTGAATCCGCCCCTGAACAACCAGACGCGCTGCTCCCATATTTTGCGAGTTGGTAAAACGGATAACCGTTCCAGGTTCCACGCGAAGGGTAGCCTGTGGAGCTATTACCACAAATCCTTTGACAAAAATCTTTCCGCGCCAGACCACATCTTCGGCAAGTGTCACACCATCATATATGGCGGTAGCATCATCCGGCGCTGTTACCCGGGCATTCCTATGATCTGCTGCCAACGCAACTGCTGCAGGCGCGCGTGATGAATCAAAAAAAATATTGCCCATCGCCATTGAGATGACATACAGGAATAACAATACACAAAAAACACGTTTCACGCTTCAACTCCAATCTGATGTGCATAGACCTCTATCATATATCACGTGCTCTGTAAATCCAAGGTTCTGCAAAAAAAATTCAATACTGACGCATGCACCGTCGTCAATACGGGGTGACCATTCCAAGCAACTGCCAAAAGGAACCTGACAAGTACAACATTACTGACTCAAATGCCGAATCTTTTGAGTTCGGAATCGAAAATGTCCAGCCTTTCGGTCTTGACAGGCAGTTCGTAATTGTCTATAAAACTCTCAGTCAGTTTCACGGTGTTTTTCTGTTTTGAACGTTCCATACTTGACCTTCAGCCTAAAAAGAGTTTGGGTTCAACATGGGTTCCAAGATATCAATAAACTGAAAGAAAACATAGGTAATCAACAGAAAATATGTGTGTTTAATTTCAATAGGTTAGATAGCAAGCGGGAATAACTCAGTGGTAGAGTGTCAGCTTCCCAAGCTGAAGGTCGCGGGTTCGAATCCCGTTTCCCGCTCCA
>JBAXVG010000064.1:0-25914 GCA_037129255.1 Desulfuromonadales bacterium
GAAGCCATCCGGTACCGGATTTACGTAGTAGAGCTGACGGGCCAGCGTAGTCCAGGTTGCGATATTATTGGTTGTACCATCTGCCAGCCAGCCGGTGTGTTCCAAGAAGCATCGCTCGCAGAACAGTTTGCTGCAGCCTGGAATCAGCGATAGGTCGCGTGTCAGACCCGTCAGAAAAGAAACCACGAGGCCGGCAATTAGGCTGGCGCAAGGTGAAATGCTGCATACGGTTTACGATATCAAGGTAAATGGTTTAGAATATATTTTCGTGCCATTGCGAAACAAGCCTCGTCACTAGGCATTGGGAGTTACAGAATGAGCCAGCAAGCCAGTACTGACCATCAGGCCACAATAGTCGAACAGTTTTCACAACAGGCAATTCCATTTGCTCAGGTTCCGGGGCATCTGGATTCTATTCAGCTGTTGATAGAATTGGCGGAAGTGAAACAAAACGACAATGTCCTTGATGTCGCTTGTGGTCCAGGACTGGTAGCATGTGAGTTTGCAGCTCATTGCGGTCACGTCACCGGAATAGACATTACTCCCGCGATGATTGAACAGGCACTGAAACGACAACAGGAGAAAGGGCTTACGAATCTGTACTGGGCTGTTGGCGAGGCATTGCCACTTCCTTACGCTGACAACAGCTTTTTACTTGTCATCACCCGCTACAGCTTTCATCATTTTCTTGATCCCAGTGTAGCCCTGTCCGATATGATTCGGGTTTGTAAGCCTGGAGGCAGGGTATTGGTGGCTGATGTCGCCATCGATCCGGCTAAATCGGCAGCCTATGACCGGCTTGAAATCATGCGTGACTCATCTCATACCCATGCCCTTACCACAGCAGAATTCTCAGCTTTGTTTCAGCAGTCAGGTCTGGAGGCCTGTCGGCAAAGTGCTTATGGAGTCGAAATAGAGCTGGAGGCGCAATTGAAAGCTTCGTTTCCCAAACCCGGCGATACGGAACGACTGCGCGAGATGATTACCGCCGATATCGGTGTCAACGAATACGGCATCAATGCCCGTAGGGCAAACGGCACTATCGTCTACACCGTCCCGATTGGTGTGTTTGTGGGAGAGAAAAAGGCACGTAAATGACGAGCCATCGAAGAATCGAAATCCAGCAAGTTCAATACTTCATACGATGAATTTTCTCTTCCACATGCTACTCTCAGGAAAAGATGACCTGATTCTGGTCGGCAACTTCATGGGAGACTTTGTTAAAGGCCCATTGGATGGTAGATTTCCTAATCGAATCAGGCAGGGAGTGGTTCTGCATCGGAGTATTGATACCTTCGCCAGTCGGTCTGAACAGTTTCAGCTGAGCAGGCGACGCATTGATCCACACTATGGCCTGTATCGCGGGGTGATGGTCGATCTGTTCTATGACCATCTCCTCGTCACTGAGTGGAGCAACTGGTCGGACGAACCTCTCAGAGAGTATCTTGCCAGATGCAAGGCTATAATAATGCAGAATAATGAAGAACTGCCGGAACGGTTGCAAAAGCTTGTGCCGTACATTTTCGAGGAACTTCTGCCTTCTTATGGCGAGGTGAGCGGTATTGGCAAAGCATTGGAGCGGATGTCACGAAGAGTGAAACGTTCAAACCCGTTGGAGGGTGGTGAAGTGGAGTTGGTGCGGCACCATGACGGTCTGCTCGAAGATTTCTGCGGGTTTATGCCGATGATTAGTAGTTTTGTAATTGAGGTATTGGCTAAAAAGTCTGAGGCTTAATCGTCAGGTGTTATTATTTTCGAGATCTTGAACAGTGCCAATAAAAAGCCCACCAAGTTCATTCGGTGGGCTTCACTTTCCTTCACATATTTGATTACCTTTTAGGTCATAAACCGATCCACTGATTCAATCGGCGTTACGCAACATCCTATGTCTGATTCCACTCAGGTGGATTCACTTCCATAGATAGTAAGCCCTCCTTTTGCGCAGTCTGAACTTCTTCGATCTGGTTACATTATAACACCCGCAACATGAAAAAACAGTCTATGAAATATTTTTTTATCCGAGTATAATTGTAGAAATAATCAGGATCGGTCGGAACATCGTGGCTCGCTATCGATTATGTTCAAATCAAGACATCTCGTCTCTTCAATAGTTTCCCAGGGCGCTGCATGAGGCTTTTTTCTGCCGAAAACTCTTCGTAATCGCCCTTGTCCTCCCCAAATCTCTTGAACACAATAGCTACCTTCCGCATCTAAAGATCGCTCGTATACTTTTATCAGCTCTTGTACATCCGCATACTCATCATACCATTTGATGCTATCGTGATGAAAGTGGACGTATCTCCCGGTACACTGCAAGTCGTAGCCTTTTATTGTTGAAGGGGCAAAACCCCTGGAAGTAAATGGGCGGTGAGTTCTGAGAAAACTCTCCGCCCGATCTATCTATTTTAGCAGTATAGCAAAATACCGTCAGGCATACCGTCAAAACAATTGGGTTTCAGTATATCAAGCCGGTCCTTATTGGACAATAGAAAAAGAAAAAGGCCCATTTTTACAGGGCCTTTTGGACTTGTCCGGATGTTATCGGACTATGTATTGGTGGCGGTGCAGGGATTCGAACCCCGGACCTAGCGAATATGAGTCGCTTGCTCTAGCCAACTGAGCTACACCGCCAAAAAAACTCTGGAACGTCCAAAGAGGATTGCATTCATAGTGGCTACAGGGAGTGGATTGAACCGCTGACCTTAGATTCAGAAACCATTTCAGCTGCTGAACCATTAACCAAATCACTTCAGAAACTGAAAAACGTTCCGGTAAGCCTGATTTCATAGAAAGCACCATCTATCCCATTTGCTTCATGTTGTCAAGAAAAAAGCAGTCCGGTTCCTGCCCGTTTATGCCGTGCTAAAACTCGCAATGCCTTGGAGTACGCGGAAACGGGATCACATCGCGGATATTCTCCATGCCGGAGAGGTACATGACCAGTCGCTCAAATCCGAGACCAAATCCGGCGTGAGGGCAACTCCCCCAACGGCGGCTGTCCAGATACCACCAGAGCGGTTCCTGAGCAATTCCCAATTCCGCCATACGCTGTTCCAGAAAATCCAGCCTTTCCTCACGCTGGCTGCCGCCGATGATCTCGCCCACCTTGGGGACCAGCAGGTCCATGGCGGCTACCGTACATGCATCATCATTCTGTCGCATATAGAAGGCCTTGATATTTTTCGGGTAATTCAGGATAAATACCGGCCCGCCCACGATCTGCTCGGAGATGTAGCGTTCATGCTCCGTTTGCAGGTCAAGCCCCCATTCAACAGGATAGGCGAATGTTGCTCCGCTCTGCTGGAGATACCGGATAGCCTCAGTGTACTCCATCCTGGCAAAATCAGCCTCAGCAACGCGATGAATACGCTCCAGAAGACCGTTTTCTATATACCTGTCAAAGAAGGCCATTTCATCGTCACATTCATCCAATGCGAAGCGACACAGGTAGCGTACAAACTGCTCAGCCAAATCCGCATCATCTGCCAGATCGGCAAAGGCCATCTCCGGCTCGATCATCCAGAATTCGGAGGCATGCCGGGCGGTATTTGAATTCTCGGCACGGAATGTGGGACCAAAGGTGTAAATATCGCTGAAAGCCAGTGCGAACAACTCTCCTTCCAATTGCCCACTGACTGTTAAACCTGTCTTCTGTCCGAAGAAGTCCTGGCTGAAATCCGGCTTGTCATTCACGAGGGGCGGATTCAATACAGGCAAGGTAGAAACTCGAAACTGTTCGCCAGCTCCCTCGCAGTCGTTGGCAGTGACTATAGGCGTATGAACGTAAAGAAAGTTTCGCTCGGCAAAGAATCGGTGGATAGCATGAGCAAGCTTCGATCTGAGGCGGAAGACAGCCCCGAAAGTGTTTGTGCGAGGACGAAGATGGGCTATAGAGCGTAAGTATTCAAAAGTATGTCGCTTTTTCTGAAGTGGATAACTTGCATCGGCAATACCGATTACTTCTATTGATTTTGACTTTATTTCCCATTTCTGGCCGATGGCAGGCGATTCCACCAATACTCCTTCAACCCGCAGAGCGCTCCCCGTGCCGGCGTGACTGAGCTCTTCAAAATTGGTCAGGTCGGATTCGGCTATGACTTGAATGCCCTCCGGACTGGAGCCATCGTTAATCACGATAAATGCAATCTCTTTTGACAATCGAACTGAGCGGACCCAGCCGGAGACAACACATTCGGAGTCTTTTATCCCGCGTGAAAGAAGCTCTTTAATCCTCGTTCTCATTGCTTTCTCCCCAGGTAGATTTCGAAAAGATGATACGTGGAATCATACAATTGATGCAAGAGGCTTGTTTATCTGGTATGATGGGTGACACTTTTGAATGAGGGATGACCATGACAAATAAACTACTTTCGGCACTGGCAATTATTCTGGCGATGACATTATCTGTGGTTGCAGCCGAACAACCGCACCAGAGTACTCTGAACCCCTCCAAAGCTGCAGCTGCAAAACAATATCCCCGTATAGTGCTCTACTCTGTTTCATGGTGCCCCCACTGCCGTGAAACCAAAGAGTATCTGACCAAAAACGATATTCCGTTTATCAACCGCGACGTGGAGATTGATACCAGCGCAATGGAAGAATTGACAGGGAAGTACAACAGTACCGGAGTTCCGGTTATTGTATTCGGAACCGGAAAAAACGAGGTGGTTATGAAGGGGTTCACTCCCGAACTGTTCCAGGAGTCATTGAAGAGCGCTCGGGCAAAGAGATAAGATCGCTCCGGCTTCAACTTCTCTTTGTGTTATTTTCTTTTCGGCTCGTTGAACTCTGCGAAACCCGTTTTTGAGCGTGATTCTCACGGGAGCGTACTTTGTTTTCGCTGGCACTCTTCGTTGTGGATGCAGTTTTTCGAGGCCCGTCTGTCAGTTCACGTACTTCCGCCTCGGTCAGATAGCGGAACTGGCCGGTTCTAAGCGTACCAATTGACAGAGCGCCGTAACGTATCCGTTTCAGCCTCACCACTGACAGGCTGACCGCTTCGCACATCCGGCGCACTTGACGATTGCGCCCTTCGTGGATCGTCACTGAAATCCAGTCATTCTGCTCTCCGTCCTTTACCAGCCTCACCACTGCCGGAGCGGTTATTCCCTCTTCCAGCTCAATCCCCTCTGCCATCCGTTTCAATTGTTGATCCACAATTTTCCCGCGCACCCGGACATGATACTCCTTCTCAACCTCATGGCGGGGATGCATCAGACAGTTGGCCCACTCACCATCATTGGTCAAAAGCAGTAACCCCTCGGTGTTGTAGTCCAGACGACCAACCGGATAAACCCTTTCCGGCACGTCTTTCAGCAGGTCAGTGACCAATTGACGCCCCTGACTGTCCTTAAGGGCAGTAATATAGCCGGTAGGCTTGTTGAGCAGAATATAGATCTGTTTCTCACAGACCTGAAGTTGTTTTCCGTTCACGGTAATAACATCTGTGGTCGGATCGGCCTTGCTGCCAAGCTCTGACATTACAACACCGTTGACAGTTACCTGTCCGTTCAGTATCAGCTCTTCCGAGGCGCGGCGAGAGGTGATGCCGGCGGCGGAGATAATTTTTTGCAGACGTTCAAGCATGGGGCCTCACATTGGTTGCGTTTCGTTATGTAGGAATTTTCAGATTCCGGTGGTAAGCACATCAAGAGCTAATATATCATTTTAAAAAGGCGATATAAATATTTTATGCACATAGTTTTTTTATTATTTCAGTTTACGGATCATGGTAAGCAACACCGTATATTATTTCTGACAGAAAAGTGGTAACATGCCCGATACATTGTCCGAAATGTTTTCATCACCACTTCTATTCAGAGAATGCCAATGACTACCAAACCCCTTCAGCTCAGGCGCGTGGCCGATGGCCTGAATGACTCAATCAAACGTGGATAAGTAGCTAACGAGAGGCAAAAACGTTATGCTGATACACTTGACAAATGACACCGGAGCAATCAAACGCAGCCATATACTTGCTTTCCTGGTAATAGTCCTATTAATCTGCGTAATCGGTTATGGCTACTTCCGTAGTGTCAAACAGCTCATTATGGCTGAAAAAACAGCTGAGCTGACCACAATAGCCAACCTCAAGTCCGACCAGATCGTTCAGTGGCGCAAAGAGCGCCTTGGTGATGGTTTTTCCATAATGCGGAATTCCCTGATTGCCGACCGTCTCCGGGATTATCTGAGAGGATCACTCTCCCCTGTTGTTCTTGAAGAATTAAAAGTCTGGCTGGAAAGTCTGCGTACAAGCTACGACTACCGAAGTGCAGCGCTTTACGGAGTTGATGGCAGAGTACTGGTGGCCGTTCATGACGCCGGTACTCAGCTTGATCTTATGTCACGACAACTGGTTGATCAGATCGCACATAAGCCGGAGGTATATTTTTCCGATTTTCACCGTGATGAAGACTCCGGTTCGATCCACCTGAATCTGGTGGTCCCGGTCGGGCATACGGTTGAAAAAAAGTTTGAGTCTCTCGCCGTACTGGTACTGGATATCGATCCGTACAAATTCCTGTATCCCTTGATTAATAAGTGGCCGACCGCCAGTAAATCAGCGGAAACAATCCTGCTTGAACGAAATGGCGATGATGCCCTTTTTCTTAATGATGCTCGTCTCCGGCCCGGCACGGCACTTTCAATGCGAATGCCGCTGGCACGGAAAGAGATGCCGGGGGTTCGGGCTGTCCTCGGCCAGGAAGCGGTTTTTGAGGGCAAAGACTACAATAATGCTCCTGTCCTGGCTGCAACCAGAACTATTGCCGGTTCTCCCTGGGCTCTGGTTGCAAAAATCAACCTGGCCGAGATATATGAACCGCTCAAAGCACGGGCCTGGTGGGTGGTATTCATCTGTGCATTGCTGGTTCTTGCCTCCGGCCTGGCCATCTATAGCTGGTGGAGCAATCAGACGGTCAAATCTTTCAAGGAGAGTGACGAGAAACTCCATGCAATTGCCGACCACACCTACGATTGGGAATACTGGAAAGGCGTAGACGGGAGTATCTCCTACTGTTCCCCGTCCTGCGAGCGAATCAGCGGCTATACGGCAGAACAGTTCCGGCAGGATCCCGACCTGTTGATCAGGATCATCCATCCGGATGACCGTGACAGATACAGACACAATCACGACTTTGATGCCAATGGCCTGGCACCGGCGGATTGCCGGATCATGGACTTCCGCATCCATACCCGCAGCGGTGAAGAACGCTGGATTGCACATATCTGCCAGGAGATATTTGACGATCAGGGCGCCTCTCTGGGTCGCCGTGCCTGCAACCATGACATCACGATTCGTAAGATGATCGAAGAGTCTCTGACTGCCAGTCAGGCTGAGTTGCAGGCAATATACGACAGCACACCGGTGATGATGTGCCTGGTGAATACCGAGCGTCGCATTACCTACGCAAATCATGCCTTCACCCTTTTTACCGGTATGCCCCCGGAATATTTTGAAGGGGGACATCCCTGCGGAGTGTTCGGCTGCGTCAACGCCCTTGATGATCCGCGTGGCTGCGGTTACGGAATAAACTGCCGTAACTGCTCCTTGATGAGGACAATAGATGACAGCTTCGTAACCGGAAACGCGCACCATAACGAGGAGCATAGTTTCACCATTGAACGGCACGGGAACCGGCAGGAATTTACTATTCTGGTGTCCTCCGTCCTCATTGATTCTGCAGGCGGAAACCGCCTGCTGCTCTGTCTTCAGGATATTACCGAGCACACTCATCTGGAAGAATTGAATCAGAGCAAAGAAACTCTCAAAATATACGCTCAGGATCTCGAAAAGCTTGTTGCTGCAAGAACCAGAGCACTTGAAGACGCAAACTACGAATTGATTGCCATCAACCAGGAACTTGAGCAGAGGCGACTTGAAGCAGAATCGGCACATAGTAAGCTGCTGCAGCTTTCAACCGCAGTCGAGAACAGCCCGGTAACCATCGTTATCACGGATAAGCGCGGGATTATTGAATATGTCAATCCAAGATTCACCGAAATTTCAGGTTATCAGGCGGAAGAAGCGATCGGACAGAATCCCCGCATTTTGAAAGCTGCCAATCAGCCAAAATTGCTGTACCAGGAATTGTGGGAGACTATTCTGGCAGGGAATACTTGGCGGGGCGACTTACGCAACCGGAAGAAGAACGGAGATATCCACTGGGAGCACGCATCTATTTCTCCCATCCGGGACAAAGATGGCACCATCACACATTTTGTTGCCATCAAGGATGACATCACAGAGCAGAGAAAAATGCTGGAAGATCTGCTGAATGCCCGCGATGCAGCCGACTCGGCCAAAGAACGGCTGATTCTGGCAACTAAAATCGGGGGGATCGGCGTATGGGAGTACGACCTCGTCAATAACAGCCTGGTATGGGACAAGCAGATGTTCCAACTCTACGGAGTCCGACCGGAAGAGTTCCACGTCACCTACGACACCTGGAGAATGGTAATGCACCCGGATGATCTGCAGCGCTGCGACCAGGAAGTTGATCTGGCCCTGCAGGGCACAAAAGAATTTGACACCGAATTCCGGGTGGTCTGGCCGGACAGTTCAATTCACCACTTGCGCGCTATGGCCAATGTGCAACGGGGTAATTCAGTACGCCCCCTGCGGATGATTGGAACAAACTGGGATATCACTGAATTTAAACAGACTGAAGCACAATTGAAAAACTTTTCTGAGCAGATGAAACAGAAAAATGAAGTGTTGGAAGAGGCTATGATAGCAGTAGAGCAGGCCGGTCGTGCCAAGGGTGAATTTCTGGCTAACATGAGCCATGAAATCCGTACGCCGCTGAACGCGATTATCGGCTTTTCGGCTCTGGTACTAAAGACTGCCATGACTCCAAGGCAGCAGGATTTTATCGGCAAAATACATACTGCCGGGGAGCTGCTGCTTAACATTATCAACGACATCCTCGATTTCTCAAAGATAGAGGCGGGTCAGATGGCAATGGAACAGATTCCATTCAGGCTGAACATTATTGTTGAAAATGCGTCCAGTCTGGTGCTGCAAAAGGCCGTGGAAAAGGGGGTCATGATGTGTATAGATACCCTGCCTGAAGCAGCGGACTGCCTGGTCGGAGACCCGCACCGGCTGAGTCAGATTATCGTTAATCTTCTTAACAATGCCGTAAAGTTCACGGAGCATGGTGAGGTACGGCTTGAAACAACGCTGCTGGAACAGGAAGAAACAAGGATTCTGCTTAAATTTTCCGTTCACGACACCGGCATCGGCATCTCTGCGGAACATATCAGCAAACTTTTCCGACCTTTTGTCCAGGCCGATGGAAGCAACACCCGCCGCTTTGGCGGCACCGGACTGGGGCTGACTATTTCAAAACAGCTGGCGGAGAATATGGGTGGCGAAATATGGTGCGAAAGCACACCGGGAGAGGGAAGCACCTTCAGCTTTACCGCCTGGTTCGGCCTCTGCCGGGAAAACGACATGGAACAGTGCAATTATATCTGCACTACGATCACGGATGATAAGCAGCCGTCCTTTGATTTTTCCGGCTCTCGCCTGCTTTTAGTGGAAGACAACGAGATCAACCGGCAACTGGCAATGGAGCTGCTGAAAGACACCGGCGCTTTCCTGGATGTGGCCGAGAACGGTGAAGAAGCCGTAGCGATGGTTACCGGCGGCACTGTTATGTACGACCTGGTGCTGATGGATATTCAGATGCCTGTTATGAATGGCTATGAAGCCACGCGGATAATCAGGGGTGACAGCCGGTTTACCTCCCTCCCTATAATCGCCATGACAGCTCATGCAATGGAGGACGAAAGACAGAAAATCCTCAAAGCCGGCATAGACGCTCATATAACCAAGCCGATTGAAGCCCGCACCATGCTGCAGGTTATGAGGTTTTTCCTCCAGGAGCATCAGTCGAGTACCGGGCTTAAGAAAAAATTTGAGGAAACGGTAACTGATGAAATAGAAATACCTGAAATTTCCGGGCTTGATACTGAAGTTGCCTTGAGTCGTTTTGACGGAGACCGGAAGCTGTACCTCTGGGTACTGAAGGCGTTTATAGTAAATGAGGCGAATGCTGCCACGAACATTGGAGAGGCTTTGAACACCGGTGATATTTCGCTGGCGGCACGCCTTGCCCATACCATCAAGGGGACTGCCGGCACGATGGGGGCGGTGAAGCTTGAGGAACTGGCACTGGCGCTTGAAGCTGCTATCAACGGTGGCGAACCGGCTATAATCATCAATAACTCTCTCGAAGGGCTCGCTACCGAGCTGTCGCGACTGGTAGCCGATCTGAAAGGATATCTCCCTGTTGCCCCGCGCGATGAAGAGAATCAAGAGGAAACGGCCTTCGAAGCGGCTGTGGTCAGGCCGATCCTGATCAGACTGCTGGAGTATATCAAAGGCAGGGACGGAAGAGCTGAACGGTATATGGAAGACTATGGCAGAGAGCTGGCAGGATTGCCGCACAAGGAGCTCGCACGGATACAGAAATATCTGACCAATTTTGATTTTACTGCTGCCGATAAAGCAGTTACGGCACTTGCAGCACGTAACGGTATTGATCTTACGACGGAAGAATCAAGGAATCATCACTCATGAAAAGCACTCTTAAACCCGCAACCGTATTGATTGTGGACGACACGCCTCAAAACATCAGCCTCCTGAATGCCGCTCTGATAGGAGATTATACCATCAAGATAGCAACCAGCGGGCAGCAGGCCATCGATATCTGCCGGTCCATGCCGATCGATATCATTCTGCTGGATGTCATGATGCCGGAGATGGACGGCTTTGAAGCCTGCAGGAAACTCAAGGCAGACCCTCAGACCAGTTCCATCCCGGTAATATTCGTCACCGCCAGAGGAGAGGTCAAAGACGAATCCATGGGGTTTGACTGCGGTGCTGTTGATTACATCACCAAGCCGATTCGGGCTACCATCGTCCGGGCACGTGTACACACCCATCTTGCCCTGTACGATCAGAGCCGTACCCTGGAACGCCTGGTGCAGGAACGCACGGCCGAATTGAACAAGACAAGACTTGAGATTCTGCACCGACTCGGCAGCGCCGGAGAATACAGGGACAACGAAACGGGCCTGCATGTCGTCAGAGTGTCCAGCTATTGCCGCATCATCGCGCTGGCCCTGGGATTTTCGGAAAGTGATGCAGAACTGCTCTATAACGCTGCCACCCTGCATGATACCGGTAAAATCGGCATCCCTGACAGCATTCTTTTCAAACCTGGCAAGCTGGATGAAGAGGAATGGAAAGTCATCAGAACACACTGTGAGATCGGCTGCAAGATAATCGGCGCCCATACGAACAGCCTGTTGAAAAATGCGGCATTGATTGCTCTGACACATCACGAACGCTGGGATGGCACAGGCTATCCGCACAACCTGAAGGGAAACGATATTCCGTTTTTCGGGAGAATTGTGGCCATTGCCGATGTGTTTGACGCCCTTACCTGTGAACGCCCGTACAAACGGGCCTGGCCGGTGGACAAGGCGGTTGGGGAGATTGTGCGCTGCAGAGAAAAACATTTTGATCCAAGGATTGTCGATGCTTTTTTACGCACAATCCCGGAACTGACGGCCGTTCAGCAGCAGTGGAAGGATGTGTTGTAATCGAAACGTTGTTAAAATGTTTCGTGAACTCATCCTGCCGGGTTGAGACATGTGCAGGCGGAAGTCTGAACTGGAGGAAATTACGATGATGCCAGCTGAAAACCGGAAACCGGAAACCACCTATCAGGCGTATCTGGAAGCACTGATACGCGGCGACCGCCACCGCTGCCGGGCAATGGTGGAAGAGATGCTGAAGGATGAAATTGACATCAGGGATCTGTATACAGGAATTTTCCAGCGTTCACTTTATCAGGTAGGTGAGCTGTGGGAGAGCAATAAACTGACCGTTGCGTGCGAACATATGGCCACGGCCATAACGGAAAGCCTGCTCCCTCTGGCATACCAGGTCATATTTTCAGCTCCTCACTGTGGCCGTAAGGCAGTGGTGGCCTGCGCCGCCAATGAATATCATCAACTGGGTGGTAAGATGGTTGCCGATATCCTGGAACTTAACGGCTGGGATGGCTATTTTCTGGGAGCAAACACGCCGGTAAATGACCTGCTTGCCCTGGTGGACGAAAAGAGACCCGACATGCTCTGTCTTTCCCTCAGTGTCTACACGGGCATGCCCGAACTGATCACACTGCTTGATCGTGTCCGGGGTGAATTTTCCGCGTTGCCGGTGATTGTAGGCGGCCAGGCGTTCCGCTGGGGAGGCGTCGATCTGGTTACTGCATATTCCGGCGTACGCCATATCGGCTCTATTTTCGAGTTGGAACATTTGGTTCAGGAGTGGTGAACATGACAGCGACCGAAAAAATTCTTACCGACTATCTGCAGGAGCGATCCTCGCTCCTCGTTCTGCAGTGTGACCGTGAAGGGGTAGTAATTTCGGCAAACTCTTATTCCCGTTCACTTTTGGGAGAAAGCTGCCTCGGTACTCCGTTTGGTAAACTGCTGGTGGATTTTAACGACCGCTTTGATATGAATGAGCTACAGAATGAGTCGGGAGTTCCCCACCTGCTCAACTTTTCAACGGCGTCCGGTATGCCGGAAACGCTTCGGGTCACCTTTTTTGCGAACGACGGCGGCGGGGTTGTCATCGGCGAGCATGATGTGGTGGAGCTGCAGGAATTCCGCACTTCCGTGCTCGATCTTAACCAGTCACTAGGGAATCTCACCCGCGAACTTCAGAAAAAAAACGTCGAACTGCAGAAACTGAATGATATGAAGAACCAGTTTCTCGGCATGGCAGCCCATGATCTGCGCAACCCCATATCCACTATCATCACGTATACGGACATGTATCTTGATGATGAAAGCGCCCTGCCGACGGACATGGTTGAAGTGCTCGGGGATATACGCTCTCTGAGCGATTTCATGCTTCATATGATCGTGCAGCTGCTCGATATTTCCGTTATTGAAATGGGTAAGCTGGTTCTGGATGAACAGCTCCTAGAGGTGGTTCCCTTTGCTAATGAGGTGGTCAGGCTGAACAGCCTGCTGGCGCAGAAAAAAGCGATTATCCTGGAGCAGCATTACAGAGGCGAACTGGAGCGTGTCAGGTGTGACCGCCACAAGCTGAAACAGGTTATGAACAACCTCATCTCAAATGCCATTAAATTTTCGCCACAAGGCACCGTTGTTTCCATATCGGTCTTCGGCAGGGGTGGTGAAATGCGGGTGGAGGTGCGTGACCAGGGTGTCGGTATTCCGGATCACGAGCTGGAGCGTCTCTTCAAACCGTTCGGGCGTTCAAGCGTCCGAGCTACGGCTGGAGAACAAAGCACCGGCCTCGGACTTGCCATCAGCCGGAGAATCGTCGAATCGCACGGCGGCACGATCGGCGTGGAAAGCACCCCCGGCAGCGGTTCGACCTTCTGGTTTACCATCCCGTTCAGAGCATGACAGGAGCTACACTCATATGAGCACTACCACAGACACTGCCGACTCGACCGTTCCAATTGTCACCAAACCATCCCACATCGTTGGCATCGGCGCCTCCGCAGGCGGACTGAGCGCGCTCGAACAATTTTTCGATAACATGCCCACCGATACCGGCATGGCATTTGTCGTTATTCAGCACCTCTCCCCTGACTTCAAAAGCCTCATGGACGATCTGCTGGCGCGTCATACCTCCATGACGATTTATCGTGTTACGACCGGTATCGAACTGCAGCCCAACAGCATCTACCTGATACCTCCCAAGACCCACATGACGGTCAACCAGGAACATCTCTACCTGACGGAACGGACAATCAGTCCACAGATCGAACTCCCCATCGACATTTTTTTCAATTCGCTGGCCACCGATGCCGGTGACCGTGCTGTCGGGATCGTCCTTTCCGGAACCGGTTCCGACGGTTCGCGCGGCATCGTCTCCATCAATAAAAACGGCGGCCTGGTGATTGTCCAGTCGCCTGAGTCGGCCCAGTTCGACGGTATGCCGCGCAACGCCATCGCCACGAGCGTCTGCGATTTTATCCTGGCGCCGGACCGGATTCCGCGCATTCTGGTGGAATACGCCATCAGCCCGCTTTCGGTGCGTTCAAGGATGAATCACGAACTGGAAGTGTTCGAGGATGAAGGGGAATTTGCCGGAATATTTGCGCTTCTGCGTCGCAGTTACAATCTTGATTTTTCCAAATATAAAGGTTCCACGGTCGGCCGGCGCATCCGGCGGCGCATGGAGTTTCGCCAGATCCCGGAAGTGTCCGATTATGCCGCCATCGTCTCCGGCGATCTGGGGGAACTGGAACTGCTCTATAAAGACCTGCTGATCGGAGTAACGGAATTTTTCCGCGACAAGCAGGCGTTCCAGTTCCTGGAGCAGGAGGTCATTCCCTGTCTGTTCGCCAACCTGAACCGGGGAGAGGATCTGCGTGTCTGGTCGGCAGCCTGCGCCACCGGAGAAGAGGCCTATTCTCTGGCGATCCTGCTGGCGGAAAAAGCGGTAGAGATCGGTTTCATGGGGAAAATCACCGTATTTGCAACAGATGTCCACAAAACTTCGCTCGATATCGCCTCGCAAGGTGTCTACGATCGGGCCAAACTGACCAACGTGGGGCCGGAGAGGATGGACCGGTTTTTCAAGAAGGAGGGGAACGACCTGTTCCGGGTTACCTCCGAGCTGCGTAAAATGGTGGTCTTTGCCCCGCATAATCTGCTCAGCGACCCCCCGTTTACCCGGCTGGATCTGGTCTGCTGCCGCAACCTGCTGATCTACTTTCAGACAGATGTGCAGGAACGGGTCATCTCCCTGTTCCATTTCGCTCTCAAGAAAGACTGTACTCTCTTTTTAGGGAGCAGTGAGGGATTGGGGCCGTTTGCCGGTGAGTTTGAAGTCATCGCCAACCAGCACAAGATGTTCCGCAAAATCCGCGACCTCAAGCTGGCGCTGAATCTCGATTCAAACCGTATGGAGCAGCGGAGTCCCATTATTCCGATCACCGTGTTCCAGCCCGGCAGCAGCCGTACGGTCTCCATCGACCGTCAGGTGCTTGCCGATTACGATACCCTGCTGCGCCGGCATATGCCTCCTGGCGTCCTGATAGACGAAAAACGTAATATCGTCCATTACTTCGGCAATGTGGCCGAGTATCTGAAAATGCCGGAGGGACGTGCGGAAAACAGTATTCTTGCCCTTGCCGAGGATAACCTGCACATCGCCCTCAGTACTTCTCTGCAACGGGCCGACTCTACACGTCAGTTCATCGTTACCCGCAATGTGCGGATCCGCAAGGGAGAGCATGACTTCCTCATTGATCTGAACGTGGCACCGCTCCCCGACGAAAAGAGCCACACCACCCATTATCATGTCTATTTCGAGCGGGTACGACCGCTGGAGCATCTCCCCCCTGCGGAAACGACCGATGAAAATACCGTTGCCATCAGCTTTGATGTGGAAAATCACTTCCGCCAGCATGTTGCCGATCTGGAGATGGAACTGCAATCAACCAGGGAGAGCCTTCAGACCACGGTTGAGGAGCTGCAGACCAGCAATGAGGAACTGCAGGCCACCAACGAGGAGCTGCTGGCTTCAAACGAAGAGCTGCAGAGCACCAACGAAGAGCTGCATTCGGTCAACGAGGAGCTGTACTCGGTCAATTCCGAGTTTGAACGCAAAAACATTGAGCTGAAACAGCTCAACAATGATCACGAAAACCTGCTGGCCAGCACTGACATCGGCACGGTGTTCCTCGACCGCCAACTCCGTATCCGCAAATTCAACCCGGCCATCGAATCGTTCTTCAAACTTCTGCCGCAGGATATCGGACGTCCCATCGACCATATTGCCTACCACCTTTCCCAGCAGGAAGAGATGTTGGCCGATATCAACCGGGTGCTGGCAGACGGCATCGCCATCGACTCCGAGGAGGAAACCCGCGACAACAGCTGGCTGCTTAAACGGATCATGCCGTTCCGCACCGAGACCGGTCAAGTAGAAGGTGTCGTCATAACCTTCACCGATATTACTACTGTCAAAGCAGCAGAATTGAAGGTGCTCCGCCTCAATGAGGAGCTGGAGCAGAAGGTGGTGGAGCGTACCAAAGATTTGCAGTATGAAATACAGGAACGCAAGAAGGTTGAACTGGAGATGAAACTCTATCAGGACAGGCTCGAAAGTCTTGTCAGGGTATCTCAAAACACGTCAAAAAATATACAGGAACTTCTTGATTTTGCTCTGGAAGAGGCGATTGCGCTCACTCGCAGCACGATCGGGTACATCTATTACTACAATGAAGATGCCCGCGAATTCATCCTGAATTCCTGGTCTCGCGATGTCATGAAGGAGTGCACTGTCCAAAACCCCCAGATTTGCTACGAGCTGGACAAAACCGGAATTTGGGGAGAGGTTGTTCGCCAGCGTAAACCAATCTTGCTGAATGATTTTGAAGCGCCTCATCACCTCAAGAAGGGGTATCCCGAAGGGCACGTGCCGCTGACCCGCTTCCTTTCCATTCCTCTCATCGACAATGACAGAATTGTTGCTGTTGTGGCGGTTGCCAACAAGGAAAGTGATTATATCCAGACCGACATACTCCAACTCACACTACTGATGGATACGGTCTGGCGTATGACAGAACGGATACGAAGCGAAGAGGAACTTCTCAAGGCCAAAGAAACTGCCGAGGCTGCCAATCTCGCCAAGAGCGAATTCCTTGCCAATATGAGCCACGAGATCCGCACCCCTATGAACGGCATTGTGGGGATGTCACAGCTGTTAGCGTATACCGATTTGACGGATAATCAGAAAGAGTGCCTTGATTCAATCCGTACTTCTTCTGACCATCTCCTTGCTCTCATCAACAATATTCTCGATCTTTCCAAGGTTGAGGCCGGCAAAATTGAGCTTGAGTCCAGTAATTTCAGCGTGCGGGGATGCTTCAAAGAGGTTATCAGCCTGCAACTGGCAAGCCTTAACACGAAAAAACTTCAGTTTACATCTGACATAGCAGATGATGTGCCGGACGAATTGAATGGTGATCAACTCCGCTTGAAACAGGTACTCAACAACATAGTGGGCAATGCGGTCAAATTTACCGAAGCCGGCACTATTAACATTGCGGCTGTAGTCGAAGAAGCCGGGGATGAAAAACTTCTGCTGAAGGTAAGTGTGGCCGACACCGGTACCGGCATCAACCCGGAAGCAATGAAACGTATTTTTGCCCCGTTCAGTCAGGAAGATACCTCTACCACGAGAAAATACGGTGGAACAGGCCTCGGACTTTCTATCAGTGCAAAGCTTGTCGATCTGATGGGGGGTAAAATCCGGGCAGAAAGCATCAAGGGGAGCGGCAGTACGTTCCATATCGTCATTCCTTTCAACAGGAGTGCATGTACAGAAACAGCCAGGCCACCCGCAAAACCTGATCTTATCCTCTCCTGGGTGCAACGGAAGCTGCGTATCCTGATCGCTGACGATCAGGAAATAAACCGTAAAGTTACAACCAGACTCCTCGAAAAAAGCGGTCATATCATTGTAACTGCTGAGGATGGCAGCGAAGCGATTGAAAAATGGCAGGGGGGCGGCTTCGATGTCATCCTGATGGATCTTGAAATGCCCGGCATGGATGGCGTTGAAGCGACCGGGCGTATTCGTGAATTGGAAAAAAATGGTGACCGGCGCATCCCCATAATTGCTCTTACCGCCCATGCTTTGAAGAATGTTCAGGAACGGTTACTGGGTCAGGGTTTTGATGGCTATGTTTCCAAACCGATGAATACCAATACGCTGCTGACTGAAATCAGACGCAGCCTGCGGATGCCGGACGAAAGCCCGGAACCTGCTCCGTTCACTTCCATGTCTGTCCCACAAAACTTCGACAGGGAAAAACTGGCCGCCCTTCTTCATAAGATGGAAATTTTACTGAAGCATAACAACATGAGTGTACTGGAGAGCACCAGCGATCTGTCAGCACAAATTGCTCATTCTCACTTTTTTGATACGCTGGTACGGCAGATCAGGCAGTTTGACTGCGTGGCGGCTCTGCAGACCATCGGGAATATCCGAAACGAATTTGAGATAGACCGATTCTGATGGGTTCAAGGCAGGGAACTCGAGAGATTATGAAAATATGAAACATATCCAGGTTGCCTGCGCCATCATCGAACGTGATGGACTAGTGCTTGCCGCCCAGCGGAGCGCTGTCATGAGCCTGCCGCACAAGTGGGAGTTTCCCGGCGGCAAGATAGATCAGGGAGAGTCGCCTGAAGAATGCTTGCGGCGTGAATTGTTGGAAGAAATGAGCGTCAGCATCTTTGTGGGGAATCCTCTGTCGCCCGGCACACATCAATACGAGTCTTTTATAGTTACTCTCTATCCATTTGTATGTTCAATCGTTTCTGGAGAGATAGTACTGCACGAACACTCAGCAATAGTCTGGTTGCCACCGCAGAAATTAAGCACCCTCAATTGGGCTGAGGCTGATCTGCCGGTGATCCGATCATATATTGCTCAATGCCGGCCTTGATGAGAATTGAAACCGTTGAGTTTCTGACCGACTACCCCAAATTCTTTTCCATCAAAATCCGGTAGGGTTTGGTGGAATATGAACGATAAACAACCGTTCCGTTGAAATGTAATAGTGCTGTAAGACGCTCTCGCATCACGGGGCTCGAAACCATTTCAACCGCTTCCGCCTCGGCAAACCAGCCGGCCTCCTCACTGTCTCCGCTGGCTGCCAGCTCTCCGCATCTGTAACGGCCAAGAAAGGTGAAAATAATCGCCGGCGATGGAGAAATCAAAGACCAGACAGCGCCCAGAGGCCCCGGATCCATCTCAACACCCGCTTCTTCCCGCACCTCCCGACATACTGCATCAATAAGATTTTCACCCTCTTCCACCCGGCCCTGGGGGATTTCCCATCCCCGCTTGTGATGCCTGATCAACAGGACATCATTACTTGAGTTACGAACCAGACATCCTACTACCACAGAATGCACAGGTGTGTTGCCGGTCGACATAGGTCATCTCCCTCTTGCAGCTTGCCCACTACCGGAGCGGCCATTATACAGAAAAAACTGTTTTTTGGCATATCAATTGACAGATATTTCATTATTGTGGTACTTGATTACCGGTTAATTCCACATATCCATCTGTCAGGAGACATTTATGAGAGAAGCATACATTTGCGATGCAATCAGAACACCGATCGGAAGCTATGGAGGCAGCCTGTCCGGTGTCCGTACCGACGATTTGGCCGCATTACCGATAAAAGCACTGATGGAACGTAACCCTTCGGTAAACTGGCATGCGGTAGACGATGTGATATACGGCTGCGCCAACCAGGCAGGTGAGGACAACCGGAATGTGGCCCGCATGGCGTTATTGCTGGCCGGGCTGCCTGTTGAGGTTCCCGGTGCGACCATCAACCGTCTGTGCGGTTCCGGCATGAATGCCGTCGGGTCTGCTGCGCGCGCAATCAAGTCAGGAGAAGCAGACCTGCTGATCGCCGGCGGTGTTGAAAGCATGTCGCGCGCTCCCTATGTGATGAACAAAGGCGCCACCCCTTTCGCCCGCAATGTCGAGCTGTTCGACACCACCATCGGCTGGCGCTTCGTCAACAGTCTCATGAAAAAACAGTACGGAGTTGACTCCATGCCGGAAACGGCGGAAAATCTTGCCGAAGAGTTCAAAATTTCGCGCGGCGACCAGGATGCTTTTGCCCTGCTCAGCCAACAGAGGGCCGCCCGTGCCATGGCAGACGGAATTTTTTCAGATGAAACAGTGCCGGTTGTTATACCGCAACGTAAAGGAAATGATATTGTTGTTGACAGAGACGAGTATCCCAAACCTGAGACAACCCTGGAAGGACTCGCACGACTGAAGCCCCCCTTCAGGGAAAACGGAACGGTGACAGCGGGCAACGCCTCGGGAGTTAATGACGGAGCCTGCGCCTTGCTTATAGCATCACAGGATTCTGTTCTACAGTACGGCCTGACACCCAGGGCTCGCATCCTGGCTATGGCCGTTGCCGGAGTGCCGCCCCGCATAATGGGCATTGGCCCGGTTCCGGCGACTCGTAAGGCACTGGCACTGGCCGGGCTCACCCTTGATCAGATGAACGTGATTGAGTTGAATGAGGCTTTTGCAGCTCAAAGTCTTGCAGTAACCCGCGAACTGGGCCTGCCGGACGATGCGGCTCATGTCAACCCGAACGGTGGCGCCATCGCTCTGGGGCATCCGCTTGGTATGAGTGGGGCACGCCTGGTGACTACTGCGACGTACCAGTTACTGAGAACCGGAGGGCGCTATGCGCTCTGCAGCATGTGCGTCGGCGTCGGACAGGGGATTGCGTTGATTATCGAACGGGTATAAAGACGCCAATACCGGCCCCCGAATGTTACTGAGAGGCCGGTATTGGAGAGGGTGGCTGGTTACATCTTATGACATGATTCGCATTTTTCCTTTACACTGAAAGCGGTTTTTCCTTCATGACAGCTTCCGCACGATTTTCCTTTTTCCATCTCCTGCATCGACACTTTAACCTTGCTGCGGGAGGCCGGGTACAGTGAGACGTGGCAATCAGCGCATGTGTAAAGGCCTGTGTGATTTTTATGACTGAACGCAACGTTCCCTGCATCTTTATCCTCAAACAGCAGTTCCCGTACCGGATGACATTTTGAACACTCTTTCACGGAAAACGCCTCTTTGGAATTGTGGCATACTCCACATGACGCACCCTTTTCCATTGCTGCCATTCCGACGCGCCTGTTCTGATGATTCGGAGCGTACGGTTTGGGGTGGCATTTACTGCATTTTGCTACTTCGATATGAATTTTATGACTGAAATGTGTGGGGCCGGTCTCTTTTACGTTGTACGTAATTTCCTTTACAGGGTGACACGTAACACAAGTATCAACTCCAAAGGCTTTCTTGCCGTTGTGACATGCGCCGCACGATTTTCCCTTTTCCATATCCGCCATGCTGAAACGTTTGTTGGGCCCGGCGGCAAAGACAGCCGGGTGACATACTGCACAATCGGCTGATACGGCCAGATGTGCTGTATGACTGAATACGGTCGGTCCCGTCGCCTTGACGTTGTATTTAATCTCTCTGGTCTGATGGCAACGGGCGCATTCTGCAAGAGAAAAGGCATTTTTCCCGCCGTGGCACGCGCCGCATGACTTTCCTTTTTTCATCTCGGTCATGGAATAATGCTTTTTCTTTTTCAAATCAAATAACGCGTCGTGACAGGCTCGACAATTATTGGTCATCCCCTTCTTGTTGATATGGTCAGTATGGCTGAAAATAACCTTGCCCGCATTTCTGGTAGTAAACACCACATCCCGCACAGTAACCGCAAACGCTGAATTCAGGAATAAGAGTGACATTACTGTCGCAAGGGTGGAAAAGATAAGGCGGTATTTCATATTTATGTTCTCCCGTACTGTTTTCATTTCAGTCAGCAAACATTGCTGACTGCCGATAATCTTTTCCGGATTATTTATCTTCGACAGTTTCTTCTTCCCAGCCGTCCCACATCGGTTTGAAATGGGCCAGTGGCGTATGCCCGAGAGTTGCCAGATAGATATGCACAAAGAGAAAAGCCGTAAAACAGCAGGCCAGCAGAAAATGTGTTCCCACCAGCATTTTTATACCACCCAGCAGAAGCAGCAGCTCACGCAAAGGGGCAATATACATCAGAAGCGCGCCGCTTAAAACAACCGATGGCAGGAGTATAAACATGATTACAAGATAGGCAGCCTTCTGCATGGGATTAAACTTGCTGTCAGGCGTGCTATGGTGCGGGTTGGGCTGGCCAAGAAAGTAGGTAAGAAAATAGAAGAACGCCTGACGGAATATGCCTGACTTAAGATCTTCGAGTGTCGGCACATAGAGTTTTATCAGACTTCGTGCCACTACCATATAGTAACCCAGCCAGAGCATATACGATACGGAAACAACCACCCCGGCTGTATTATGCAATCGAATTGCGGCCTTATAGGCGCCAAAAATATTTACGTGATCAGGAAACCTGATCTGAAGCCCGGTAACACATAACGTAACGATTCCGAAGGCATTCAGCCAGTGCCAGATCCTGACAGGCAGGGGCGTCATGTAAATCATCTCTTTATGCTTCATGATCATTCTCCTTTCTGTTCTTCCTCGTCAGGAAACGGAGGAAGCCGTGACATACCGGAAAAGACAATCCCGCTACAACAATCAGGGCGCCGATAATGTTAAGAGCGGTGCTTCTGGTCGTACCGAGCATATAAAAATCCGGGGTGCCGTAAAGAATATCAAGGATGGCCCCTTTTTCTACGGCAAGCCTTTCATATCCGCCATTTTTTCCCGGAAAGGCGATAAAGCTTTTCTGCATGGCCTTTGGACCGGATGCGTGGCAGAAAGAGCAGTCCCAACGGTTGTCCAGGATCTGATAACTGTGGGTGACAACCTCCGGCGTCATCATACCCCATAGCCGCATATTTTTACCGCGTAAATGATGATTGAAATCCCTGAGTTCTTCTAGCGAAACAAGATTATCGCCATTTTTGTCTATCAATTTACTTATGACTTCCCCATTTGTCAGCGTGGCAAGTTCTTCATATGTGGCAACTTTGAAATCACCGCTGGAGCCGGGCAGCCGGCTTTCAATGGACATCGTAATGACATAGTCCTTCGAACCGGTATGGCACGTAATGCAGAGGAGCGAATCTATATGCAGGTCAGCCTGTGTCAGCCATTTGGAATGGCTTTGGATGGTTCTTCTTGTGTCATGGCATCTGGCGCACTTCCTGTTGATTTCGTCACCGGACATAAATATCGGCAGTCGTACTTCGTGAGGGTTATGGCAGTCATTACACCCGGCTTTTTTCCCATGGAGGCTTCTTGAATATTCTGATTGAACGGGGCCGTGACAATCTCCGCAGGTGGCTTTGGGCGGGATAGAACCGTCACCGGGGTGGCCTGATGAGACCCGGTCATGACACGAGGTGCATCCCACAATAGTATGCGTGGTGGCCGCAAAACTGACCGGATCAATAAAGACCTTCTTCCCGGTCGGACTTTTGAGTTCTTTCCGGCTATGGCAATTCATGCACGCTACATCTGCAGGAACTGTCGCTGAAACAGGTGCAGCCGAAAACATGAAAACAGTCAGAAACACCCATATCATTCTGTTATAACCATGCATGGTTTCATCTCCCTATCCCCGTCCGTTGATTTCCGGAGCGGCGGTGCCTGGCATTTTTGTTTGCTCCTCCATTCTTGTACCACAATTTTTTGATCTGGCAACCATGGCGCGGAATAATTTACATTCTGATTTTTGAATCCTGTTCCAGCTCAAACTCGCACAGACGGCGGTAATCCTCTTCAGTATCGATGTCGAACTGAATTGAACAGTCGTCAACCGGCACCTGGAGAATACGCCCGGGATATTCGTCGAAAAGCGGTCGGGCGCCGCTGTCACAGTCGAGAAGTTCCAGTCGCCGGAAGGTTTCGCGGCTGAAGAGAACCGGATTGCCACGTATCCCGTTGAAGGTCGGCAGAACGATCGGAGCACCGGATGTGCGGTAGGCGTTCAGCAGCAGATTAATGGTATCCGGGGTGACAAGCGGCTGATCGCCCAGAATAAACAGAACCGCATCAACCCCCTCCGGCACTGTTCCCATCCCGGCCTTGATTGAAGAGCACTGACCGCTCTTGTAAGCCCCGTTTATGACGACTGTGACAGTATTCCCGTTGAGCGTCGGTACTATCAGATCAGCACAATGACCGACAACCACCACGACACTCTGAAGTGACGAAGTGATGGCATTGTCTACCACCCGCTGCAGGATGGTTTTTCCGTTAAAAGGGAGCATCTGCTTGATCGCACCCATACGGGAGCCTTCACCGGCAGCCAGAATGATCCCGACAATGTTGGAATGACCGTTCATTTTTTTTTCGCCAGAGCATGAACCGAGTGGATAGCAAGTCGCTCCAGAGCTTGTCCGGCAACCAGGGTCCCGGCTTCGGCAGAGCTGGTTGTTCGCAGCAGTCCGGCTATCCTGGCAGCCGCTGCCGCACGTTCGGAATCGTCAGCTTTGTTGAGAAATATGAAGCGGCGTGAAGCGGGAGGCGCTCCCTTGAAAGGGCCGATCGGGCGGGCGAAGAAGCGGGCCAATGCTGATTCGGTGACTGTTTCTCCTTCTGACAGCCCCAACAGTTTTCCGGCACGTTCGGAGCGGAAAACAAACGTATCTGATAACGGTTTGCCGAGGATATCCAGTCCTGCAACCGCTATCAGAACGGTGGTACATGAAGGAATAACCGGTTCATGTTCCGCCGGCGCCTTGAGCGACCGCCCGGCAGCGCCATCGGCCTCCACCAGTATCCAGTCAAAAAGCCCGGACTCTTGAAACATATCGATATCACCAGGTTTAAAGCCTTGAAGTTTGCCGCCGACAGCCAGGTGCGCCATCGCAGCCGTGACGTGGTTTGAGCATTTCCGGCAAGCCGACGCCAGCCGCATAACCATGTGAGGGTCGCTGTCCACAAGTACTGTTTCCGACTGTTCGGGCGTTGGAACCAATATTTTTGTTGTTGTCGTTGTCAGTACCTTCTGACCGGATTCGGCCAGAAGCCGGGCAAGGTGGAACATGATACTCGTTTTTCCACCTCCGCCGATAAGACTCAGCACACCCTGGGCTTCAAGAGACAATATTTTTTCGATCGACTGCATGGTACCTCTTATTGATTCACTGACAGGGAGGTTGATGAAGCACCGGGCAAGGGGGAGGTGCCCAGGCGGTTGATAGGGTGAGAATTGCGAATAAACCAACCGGGTGTGACAGCCCGGATACCAAGGCCAGGCTCGGCAGACATTGCGACGAAGACCAAACTTGGCCATTGGCTTTGTACTTTAACGCTATAACATTGCAACGTCAAAGAGATTCTTTTCCAGGCCTGAGGGACGTAGAGAGATGCTGAAAGACAGAATGAAAGAGTACGGTTACACTCTCATGAAATGGTTTTTTCCTACATTATGCAGACCCGCGCCGGCTTAATCTCTTCCAAACAACGCAAACGCTCCCCAATAATAAGGATGCCGGTATTCAGCAGAGGCAACAAAATAGTCGCGAGTCTTCACCAGTGAATCGTTTATCGTAGCTCCGACGGATATCTCAGTGTACAGCCGCTCCATGAAACGGCTTGTCGCTTTATCGTCAATTTCCCAGTATGTCAGCAGCACGTTTTTTGCTCCGGCGATCAGGAATGACTTTGCGACCCCGGCTACACCCTCACTGTCGAAGCTCACATCAATGCCGGTCTTGCAGGCGGAAAGCACAACAAGATCAACTGAGGAAAGATCATATTTCTCGATTTCCGATGCCTGCAACACCCCGTCAACCTGTCGCTCTGCATATGACAGCAACATGAACGGGTTCAGAATATACGGAATTTCATTGGTAATAGCTCCGTGTGTCGCAAAGTGGAGAATACGGGGACGCCGGGCAAGCTCCGTCTTGATCTTTTCCTTGGTCAGATTGCCGGCCAGCAATGAAACTGACTTGTACCCCTTATCCTTCATTATTCTGTCAATCAAGCCCACCTCAACAGCAGTAAAAGGAATTCTCGGAAACAGTTCCAGCGTCTTCAGCTTCGCAGATGGCTCCCGCGCGGTTGCTGATTGGGTCTTTGACTTTACGGCAAGGCTTCTCATGGCCATATTGAGTGTTTGATCCCCGCCAGCCGAAGTGTCTGAACCGGAGACAGGCCAGGGAAGCGGATCTCCCATCAGCAGTATCGAATTGCCGCTGGATTTCGAGGAGTCTGCTTTCAGGTGAGCCAATACGGAACCTGATGGAATATAGCTGATGCCGGGACTTTTGAGCGTGGCGTTTGCCTGACGCACCAGCACATCGAACGGC
>JBAXVG010000065.1:0-25838 GCA_037129255.1 Desulfuromonadales bacterium
ATCCTCCCTTGGTCACCCGTATTGACGACGGTGCATGGTTCATGCGTCAGTATTGGACTCCGATCGCAAGAATTGCACAAAATTCCTTGCTGAACTCAAGGCCATTGCTGATTCTTGCAATCCTGCGCCACTAACAATGTTCCGGTTGGCAATTGAGGAGGTAGAAGCCTGGTACTTTGGCGACAAGCAGGCCGTGATAACAGCCTATCCGAAAGCTAAAACAGCGATCCTTGATGAGTATGTCCAAGATAGCATTTGTTCAACCTGGGAATTGCTTGCTGACGCTCTATACCCCGGAGGATCGGCTGCTATTAAGAAGGAAGGATGGCCTCTGCCCGGCCAGGTTAAGCATGAATGGGCTGAAAACATCGGACCGCTTCTTGACCTGGATCGAAATGCTTCACCCAGTTTTCACAAGCTCAAGGATGGCCTGCGCCGTCTTGTTGCGGGTGCGGCGTGAATAACCATTGGAAGATTGGCGAGTGGTGCTGGCACAGGCGACAATCAGCTCCTTGCTACATTGTGGACCGTCAGGACCTTTGGGGCGAAACGGCCCTCCGGGTCTGGCTGCCGGCCAAAGATACCGTGGTACGTGCCAAACCCTCTGACCTTCACCCCCTCGATACGGTGCAGACGACGATTCAGCAAATCTTCCATGCAGCGGCCTCTGCCAAGCTGCTGGAAGCGCTGGCGGACGATCTCCTGCTGGCACCGATTCAATCACGCGTGGTGCCTCTGCCACACCAACTTTATGCACTGAACCGGGCCATGAGCCGAGACCGCATTCGCTATTTACTGGCGGATGAGGTCGGACTTGGCAAGACCATAGAAGCCGGCTTGATTCTGCGAGAGCTTAAGCTGCGGGGGATGGTCCGGCGTGTCCTGGTAGTGACCCCGAAAGGTCTGGTTCGCCAGTGGCAGGCCGAGATGCGGCTGCATTTCGGGGAGAGCTTACGCTTGATCGAACCGGCGGAGTTGTCCGCCTACCGTCCCTGGAGGACCGAGGAGGAAAACCTCTGGCGGCTCCATGATCAGGTGATCTGCTCTCTGGACTCCGTAAAGCCGCTGGAGGGTCGTCGTGGCTGGGGCACAGAGCAATTGAGTGTCTACAACCGTGATCGTTTCGAGGACCTGGTCTCCGCGGGTTGGGATCTGGTGATCATCGATGAGTCTCACCGGCTCGGGGGCAGCCACGACCAGGTGGCCCGGTACAAATTGGGGGTGGCGCTTTCCGAGGCAGCCCCGTACTTGCTGCTGCTTTCGGCCACTCCGCACCAGGGAAAGACGGATCAGTTTCTGCGGCTAATGCAGCTCCTGGATCGCGATTCCTTCCCCGAGGAGAGCAGCATCTTCCCAGACCGGGTGTGTCCTTTCGTCATTCGGACCGAGAAGCGAGCCGCGATAGATGCGGAGGGACAACCGCTGTTCAAGCCGCGCTTGACCCGCTTGCAAGCCGTGGCTTGGCAGAACCCTCAAGCGGCGCAACAGAGGCTTTATGAAGCGGTGACGGAGTATGTGCGCCACGGGTACAATCAGGCGCTGGCGTCGAAGCAACGGCATATGGGCTTCCTGATGATCCTGATGCAGCGGCTGGTTACCTCCAGTACCGCCGCTATTCGCACCACCCTGGACAAACGTCTGGCGTTGTTGGAAAGCACACCGCCCCAAGCGAACGCCCCGGACGTCCCGGATCTGGAAGATTGGGCCGAATGGGACGGACAGTCTCAGCTCGAAGTAGCGCTGCAGGCGGCGGGATGGGTGCAGGAGAAGACCGAGGTGGAGATGCTCCTCGACTTGGCCCGTCAAGCCGAACAACACGTAGATGCCAAGGCGGAAGCTCTCCTGGAATTAATCTACCGGCTACAGCAGGAAGAGAACGATCCGAGCCTGAAAGTCTTGGTCTTCACCGAGTTTGTGGCGACCTAAGCGATGCTGGTGGAATTTTTGGAGCGACGCGGATTTTCCGTGACGATTCTCAACGGAGGGATGGATCTCGAAGCCCGCACCTGTGCCCAGGAGGAATTTTCGCGCGAGGTGAGAATCCTGGTGTCTACCGACGCCGGAGGAGAAGGGTTGAATCTACAATTCTGCCACGTTGTCGTCAATTTCGACATGCCTTGGAACCCGATGCGGATCGAGCAGCGTATCGGCCGCGTGGATCGCATTGGGCAGCGGCAGGTGGTGAGGGCCATCAACTTTGTTTTGGGTGATACCGTGGAGCATCGTGTGCGCTAGGTTCTCGAAGAAAAACTACAGCTTATTGCCGAGGAGTTTGGCGTCGACAAAGCGGCAGACGTGCTGGATTCCGTTGATGTTGAGCCGATTTTTAACGAACTCTTCGTGCACGGATTGCTCGACCCGACTTCTCTCGACCAGGAATGCGACACCGTGATCAAGCAAGTGCGAGAAAAGGTGGAAGCCAGCCGCAAAGGGAGCGACGTGCTGTCTGAAAAGCCTACCCTGGAACCAGGCGAGGCTCGCAAATGGCGAGACCACCCGGCGCAGTACTGGCTGGAACGTGCTCTTACGATGGGGTTGCCGACTCGGGGAGGCGCCGCAGAGAAAAGGGGCGAAGCGTGGCAGGTGAAGTGGCCGGATGGAAGCGAGTCTCTCCGAGTATGCTTTGACGCGCGAACGAGTGAGGAACACCCGGAGATCGAATGGCTCACGCTGGAAGATCCCCGGGCCCGGGCCGTCATTAGTGAGTTGCCACGGTGTGTCGCCGGGCAACCGTTGCCGGTTGTGAAGGTGACCGGATTGCCCGCCAGTGTCTGTGGCGTTTGGTCGCTGTGGGAGATCAGCCTGTTGGCGGACGGTTTCAGCCGAAAGCGGTTTCTAGCCGTCTTCACGATGGATGATGGCCGTATCTTTCTCCCCACGGCAAAGAGGATCTGGGATCTGTTACTGACGGAAACGTTGACCCTCGACCCCGCCTTGGAGGTAGAGAAGGCGCATGCCTGGTTCCTGAGTGCCATGGACGCCGCCGAGAAGCAAGGAGAGCGGCTTTTTTCAGAGTTGTTGGAGGAGCATCGTACCTGGGTTGCCGAAGAGCGGGAACGAATTCGTTATGCTTTCGAAGCACGAATCCAGGCGCTGGAAAGCATCGGGCTCCCGGCCGTACGGGAACACCGGCGGAAGCGCTTGGAGGCGGAGCGCCACTCGCGTCTGGCGGAGTTGGCGAAGGTAGAGGTGTGTACGCCCGATCTTCAGGCGGTGCTGATGCTGCGCATCGGTAGTCCGGGGGCCGTGTCTCTATGACAACCTGGACGGATCGTATTTTAAGAGAATTTACTGCGGACCTTGCTCGCTTGTGGATCGTGGCCGATCCTGATGACGTTCTCTTGGGGGAAAAGATCCTGTCGGGGTTGCGAGAGCGAGGTTTTGACGTTCTGTCCTTTGAGGACAGCATAGCCTTTCGGGCCGAGTACGAGGAGCGGTATCGCGCGGCGTGGGACCGGGGCGAGTCGGGACCCTCGCCGGCCCTTATTCTACAGCTGCATGGCACACATGTGAACGATCTTCCCTGGGATTACCAACGTCAGGCAAGAAAAACCAGCCTGAGCCTTTTCGAATTGTTCCCCAGGTTGAGCTATTCCGTAGTACGCCAACTTGGTAGCGAATTGTTACCACCTCTTTTCGAAGCCCAGGAAAGACATGCCCATCAGCCCTTGGGTGAAGCCGCCACTAAAGACTTTGTGCTGACTCACATCTTCCGGATGAGCCCACACTTCATCACCCGGCACGAGGATCTGTGGCACGAGTTGCTCCGACTTCATTATGGAGAAGCAGCGCTACCGCCTTTACTGGCGCAGCATGTTGGGCAAGTGATCGGCTCTCAGGCGGTCTTTAAGAACCTTCCGGTTACCCAGTTGTTTGCCGATCGGAACGTCACCCTGCGCCTTGTCCAGGAGGCTTGGTATCGGTATCTCAAGGGGCTGGGAGTCACCGGGACCCGGATCGGAGAACCGCCGCCACCCGATTATGGCACCGTGATAGACATCCCGTTTGAGCATCCTGATGTTCGAGTCCTCGTTGATTCAATGTTCCTCGATGGCACGCTGCATCCTCTGGTGGTGGAGCGGGTGCCGGCGAATGTGCCAGAGTGGGTAAAAGTCGGCGTGGTGAAGGACCCCGCCTCCCTGCGTAACTTGATAGTGGCCGGAATTAAAGCATTGGGGCAAGAACTTCCGACGAGGGACTCTCTCCATCGAGACTGGACCCATTTTGCTCGCAAGATGGGAGAAGTTATCTCGCGTTTCCAATCTCTTGACGCCACACGTTCCAAAACCCTTCAGAGCGACCTCCTCGATCTGCAGCAAAAGGCCGATGAGCAGCTGCGGGCGTGGGTGGAAAAGCATTACGCGGATCTGCCTTCACTGCCAATCGCCAAGGGACCGATTATGGTTCATCACGTGCCCCGGTTCCTGGCCATGCGCCGTGGCTGTGGAGAGGGGAAAATAGCGCTGTTGGTTTTCGATGGGACCTCTCTGGACCAGTGGATACAGATCCGGGAGAGTGTGATCAACCATTCGAAGCGGTTTGTGTTCGACGAAAGCTCCTGCTTTGCCTGGCTCCCGACCCTGACGTCAGTCTCTCGACAGGCACTTTTTTCCGGTCTGCGTCCCCGCGAGTTCGGCGACAGTATTGAGACAACCACTAAGGAACCGGCACTCTGGTCGCGTTTCTGGCAAGATAACGGACTACGGGCAAATGAGGTGTATTTTCGCAAGTCCCTCAAACGAATCTCTGATCTGTCGGATCTCGAGTCCCAACTCTCCCAGGCTCCGATAAAAGTGGCTGGAATGGTTGTGGACACGGTGGACGAATTCGTTCATGGTGCCGTGCTTGGTAAACGGGAGATCGCTTCTCGGATCACCCATTGGTGTGAAACATGGTTTGTGGATCGACTGTTTGAACTCTTGCTGAACAAGGGTTTTCAGGTTTACGTGACCTCCGACCACGGCAATGTTGAAGCGCTTGGTATTGGCCGGCCCAACCAGGGGGTTGCCTCGGAAATACGTGGGGAGAGAGTCCGTACCTATCACAGTGAGGCCCTCCGGACAGAGTCGGCGGCTACCTATCCGGAAACCTTTCAGTTGGAGGTCGCCGGCTTGCCGGGGAGCTTCCGGCCACTCTTTGCGAGTGAACGGGGAGCTTTCGTGCCGAGGGGTGAGCAAATAGTAGCCCATGGCGGCCTGTCGGTGGAGGAGCTTTTTGTCCCCTTTATCAAAGTCAGTTATGCGAGTTAATCGGAATGATATCTTCAGCTCCTCAAATAGGTTTTGACCGCTTTATCCACTTGGACTGGGTTACCGTTGCCCTGAAAGTCCGCGCCGGAAAGGACAGCCTGGATGAGTTAAATGCCGTCCTGGATACTGCTGGACTGGGTGTGGAAGCCCGGAAAAAGACCCGGACTGTTCTTAACCGTCTCTGGCTCGAGCCCCGGCAGGAACTGGCGAACTTCGCCGACCGAGGTGCAGCCATTTTCCAAGAGGACCCGGCCGTTCCTGCGTCTGCTCTGACCTGGGGCATGGCTATTGCCACGTATCCCTTCTTCGGCAAAGTTGCGGAGCTGGTCGGTCGTCTGACGGCGTTGCAAGGTGATTGCGCCTCAAGCGAGGTACACCGCCGGATGAGCGAGATCTATGGCGAGCGCGAGGGTACCTACCGCATGACCAACATGGTGTTGCAATCGCAGTCCAATTGGGGGGCTCTGGAGAGAGTTGAAAAAGGTAAGCGCCTCGTGCGTCTGGCGCCCATGGTGCTTACCAATGATGACGCTGTGGCCTGGCTGATCGAGGGAGCGGTACGTTTTTTGGGGAAAGCGGTGTCCGTGGGATCACTCCAGTCCTTGCCGGTTCTCTACCCCTTCGTGCTGGACCGGCCGATAGCCTATCTCATCTCCCAGACCTCGACTCTTGATCTACGCTCCGAGGGGGGGACTAATCAGCTTGTACGACTGCGTAGTTCCTAGACAGTAACCTAAATACGGAGCGTATCGATTGCCCGAATTACCAGAAGTAGAGATTGCCCAAGCGGGGATTACTAAACATATTTCCGGCAATACGATTGCCCAAGTCGTCGCACATTCAGACAGCTTGCGTTGGCCTATTTCAGCGGAGTTGGCCACAATATTACCAGGTCAAATCGTGCAAGCGGTCGAGCGACGAGGCAAATACCTATTGTTGCAATGTCCAGCGGGCGTAGTGTTAATCCATCTGGGAATGACTGGCCAATTGAGGATTGTTTCAACCGCTCTTGCCCACGGGAAGCATGATCATTTTGATCTTATTTTCCACGATGGTGTGGTCCTACGATTGAATGACGTGCGGCGGTTTGGTTCGATAATTTGGGCAGGTTCAGAAACCCACACGCATGAGCTTCTGTCGGAAATGGGACCAGAACCTCTGGGTGAGGAGTTCGACGGAAGTTACTTGTACCAGAAAAGCCGGGGACGCAAGATCACCATCAAGCAGTTCCTTATGGATCATAAGGTGGTGGCAGGCATAGGCAATATATACGCTAACGAGTCACTGTTTCACGCCGGTATCCGACCCACTACACCGGTCGGACGACTATCTAAAGTACGAAGTCACGATGTTGATCCGGCACAGGTTGTAGGTTGTCAGGTTGATCTCCTGACCGAAGAACCCCTGGCGTACCTTGTCATGGCCCAGGACCTTGGCAAACTTGAGCAGCAGCGAGCCGGAGCCGCAGGCGGGGTCGTAGACCTTGTTGACCTCGGTTTTGCCAACGCCGGGATGAATGAAGTTTAGGCATTGACAGACAGCTCGCCTATCATGGCATTACCTACCTCATGGAACATATACGGCGCTGTAGGTAAGTCGTCTCTCAAATACAACTCAACTGCATCGGCAAGATTCTTGACTGCTTCATCAATAGTTTTGCCAAAACCGGCAACATCTACATTCAGCATTGAGAGACATAATACTTGCCTTCCTGGTACACTACATATTTCATAGATGTCATCGTATCACCTCAATCCGGATGGTAACATCAAAGCATGGCGTTATCATGCCTGTCGTTCCTGATCTTCCACCGGAGCCGCTGTCACCAACTCCGTAATCCTGTCAGAAATCTTCTGCATCGGTTCCCGCAAGCGCTCTGTGTTCATGCAGATACACCCGCCTGTTACGTCATCACCCACATTACAGGCATAAACCGTGCTGTCAGCCAGGGGCGTCTTCTTGCCGGATATGTATTGACGGTAAAGGTCTGCAATGGTAATTTTCACGGCCTCTTGATAAACAACATGTCAGCATACATCGGCATACCATGAAAATCAAACGACTTGAAATCAATGGGTTTAAGAGCTTCGCTGAGAAGACTGTTCTTGATTTCCAGCAGAATGTGACCGCCGTTGTTGGACCGAACGGTTGCGGCAAATCCAACATCGTGGACGCCATCCGCTGGTGCATGGGGGAGCAGTCCGCCAAGAATCTGCGCGGCAAGGCCATGGAAGATGTCATTTTTGTCGGCAGTGAAAATCGCAAGCCGCTGGGCATGGCCGAGGTTTCGCTGATTTTTTCGACCGAGGATGGACGTGCTCCCGGCAAGTATCTGGAGTACGCCGAGATTCAGCTCACCCGCCGACTGTACCGGGATGGCGAGAGTGACTATCTGATCAACAAAGTCCCCTGCCGCCTTATGGACATTACCGAGTTGTTCATGGACACCGGCGTCGGTACTCGCGCCTATTCAATCATCGAACAGGGCAAGATCGGCATGATCCTGCACTCACGACCGGAAGAACGCCGTTTTCTGATAGAGGAGGCGGCTGGTGTCACCAAATTCAAATCCCGTAAACAACTCGCCCTTAAAAAGATCGAGGGGACCCGCCAGAACCTGCTGCGCCTGGCCGACGTTCTGGGAGAGATCCGGCGCCAGCTGGCAGCTTTGCAGCGTCAGGCCAAAAAAGCGGAGAAGTTTCGGGAATACCGCGATCAGTTGCGCGAGACAGAATTGCTCTTTACCGCCCGTGAATATTGCGAAACGCAAAAGCAGCGAACAGCAGCGGAGCAGGAGTTGGGGGCGCTCAACGAACGTATGCGCGAGGTTTTCGCTTCCTCCTCCCTGGGAGAGTCCCAGGCCGAAGAAGCCCGCATGGCGCTTTTGGAGACGGAGAAGGATCTTGCCGTCGCCCAGGAGGAAATATTCCGTATCAGGAGCGAGTTCATAACGACCGAAAACGGGCTGGAGTTTCAAAGGAAGGAGTTACTGAACCTTGATGGACGCCTGGCCCGGCTGGCTGCCGAGATGGCCGAACTGGAAAAACGGCTGGAAGAGTGCGCTGAACAGCGACGTTTTCTGGAATTGAGCCGGGATACAAGTACAACCGACACCGCCGGTATGCAAACCGCTCTTGAAAAGGCCGAGGCTGAGCTGGCCGGGCATCTGCAGTCCGAAGAGGAGCTGAACCGCAATCTGGAAACCGGACGCAGAGATCTTTTTACGGCCCTGGCCGAAGCGGGCCAGTTCAGAAACCGTTTTGAAAATGCCCGCAAACGGCTTGCCAGCCTGGATGAACGGAGCGAGCGCCACACCCGCGAAAGAGTACAGCTGGCGGAGCGAGGTGAACTACTGCGGCAGCAGGTCGAGGTTCTTGAGAAGGAGATTGCGACCGGGCAAGAGGAGCGAGACGTGCTTCAGGCCGAAATCGGCGCGCTGCGAAGTCATGAAGATGACCTTAAGAAACGTTTGCCGGAGGCGGAAAGAGTCTGGCAGATCCGCCGCGATGAACTGAACCGTGCCATTTCGCGCCTGCATTCGCTCAAAGAGCTGGAAGCACAGTTTGCCGGTTTCGGCCAGGGTGTGCGGACACTGATGCAGGATACGGTCTTGCGCTCACGCTTCAGCGGGGTGCTGGCAGATATCATCCGGACAATCCCTGAAATTGAACCGGCGGTGGAATCAGCCCTGGCGGAGCGATTGCAGTGTCTGCTCTGCTCCGATGAACAGGATGCCATTCAGGCTCTGGCATTTTTAAAGAATCATAACGGGGGGCGGGCCGGTATCGCTTTGCCGCTCACATATGAGCTGCCCGTCTCACATGATATTGCGGGGGCGACTCCTCTTATGGATCAGGTACGGACAGATGGCCCGTTTGCCGGACTGATACGGCACCTGCTTGCCGGCGTGATGCTGGTGAATGACTTCGCTGAAGCGGTCAGGCAGGCCCGGCAACACCCCGCTCTGACTTTTGTTACCCGTGACGGTGATATGGTTGACCAGGGGGGAATCGTCAGCGGCGGGTCGGGCGAGCAGGTGAACAAGGGCTTGATCCAGAAGAAACGTGAGATCAGAGAGTTGGAAAAGGTGGTGACAGAACTGGAGGAGGAGACCGTCTCGTTGGGGAAGCAACGCGAAGATCTGCTGCGACAACTCGGGGAAGTTGCCGAAGGATTGCAGACAGCTGGAGCACGCCTGCACCGAAACGAGTTGACGCTGACCGGACTTGTAAAAGATCGCCAGCTGGCCACTGAAGAAACAGGCCGCATTAGTGAGCGTCTGGCGGTTCAGGAGCTGGAAGCGGAAAACCTGAATGAGGAAAGGGATATTCTGGAGGCTGAGCTGAAGCTGTCCGGAGAACGGATCGGTCAAACCGGCGACGCTTCAAGGGGACTGGAGGAAGAGACAAACCGCCTGAAGGGAGCCCTTGACGCTATCCGTGCACAACTGGCGACAGCCCGCGAAAACGTCACAACCATCCGGGTGCAGACGGCCACCCTCAAAGAGCAGCACGACGCCCATCTTCGCGCCCTGGCGGATCTGGAGCGCCAGACCGGGGAAATCAACCGGCGTATGGCCGCCGATCGCCTGGAGATTGAATCGGGCAGCACTGCCAGGGTGCAGCTTCAGGAGGCAATTGCCGTTGCCACGGAACGCCTGGAAGGTTTTGTGAGGCAACAGTTGGAATCAGAGGTTCGACTTAACCTTGTACGCGGCGCGTTCGAGGCGGCCGGCAGTGCCCTCGGCTCGATCGAGGCACGTCTTAAAAAATCCCGTGAAGAGAGCGATGTCGTCCGCCACTCCCAGGCCGAGCTTAATCTGCGTTTCTCAACCCTGACCATGAAAGCTGAACAGCTGGAGCGGACGCTTCCGGAGCGGAGCCGCGTCACCATGACTGAAGCAGTGGAGATGCTGAAGTCGGTCGAATTTGACGAGGCGGCTCGCCGGGCGCAACAGGTTGAGTTGCAGCGTCTGCTGGACGAGATGGGTGAGGTGAACCTGATGGCCATTGAAGAGTGCGCCGGGATGGAGGAGCGTTTCACTTTTCTGACCGGCCAGAAAGAAGATCTTGAGGAGTCGCTGCGCGGCCTGCAGCAGGCCATCCAGCGAATCAACCGCACTACCCGGCAGCGTTTTCTGGAGAGCTATAACCTGATCAACGCCAAATTCCAGGAGGTTTTTCCGCGCCTTTTCTGCGGCGGAAGAGCCGAGTTGCGCCTGACCAATGAGGAGGATCTGCTGGAGACCGGTATCGATATCATCGTCCAGCCACCCGGTAAGAAATTACAGAATGTGACGCTCTTGTCCGGTGGCGAAAAAGCGTTAACTGCCGTAGCGCTGATTTTCTCCATTTTTCTGATCAAGCCGACCCCCTTCTGTCTGCTGGACGAGGTGGACGCGCCGCTGGACGACGCCAATATCGGGCGCTTCAACGAGATGGTTCGCGAGATGAGCGCTTTTTCACAGTTCATAATCATCACGCATAACAAGGCCACCATGCAGGTGGCCGACACTCTCTACGGCATCACCATGGAGGAGCCGGGAGCGTCAAAGGTGGTTTCGGTACGGTTGCATTAGGCGCTTACGACTTGAGTTTTTACATTTTAAGAGCAAAGCTGTCATGGTTGTGGTTCACAATGACGCCATCAATCCTCTTCGTACCAGTGATATTTTCCTACGCTCAAGCTGCAACTGTCTCCTACCTGATAGTGGGACCTGCGCGCACCGGACTGGACGCGCACCTCCACATCCCCGGCCATTATCCGGTAATCAACGATATCACCCAGATATGCCCTTCTGGTGACGATCCCTCTTACTTCGCCATCATCACCCATTTGAACATCTGAAGGTCTGAAGGCAAGCACCGGTTTTTTGAATGCTGATGCGGCAGGCAGCCCGACCCTGATTTCTCCAGCCTGGCCCTGCCCCTTCACATAAACTTTATTGTCAGTAATTTCCACCGGTATGAAGTTGGAGAGACCGATAAAACTGAAGACAAAGCGGTTTGACGGTTTATCGTACACGGTAAGCGGTGCGTCGATCTGCTGCACAACCCCATCCCGCATGACCAGAATCCGGTCGGACAACGCCATGGCTTCTGCCTGGTCGTGGGTTACAAAAACAATGGTAAATCCGAGTTTACGCTGCAGATCCTTGATCTCAAAGCGCATCTCCTCCCGAAGTTTCGGGTCCAGATTCGAGAGCGGTTCATCCAGCAGCATGACGGTAGGGTTGATGGCTATGGCCCTGGCAAGGGCTATGCGCTGCTTTGCACCCCCGGAGAGTTCATTCGGATAGCTGTTTTCGACGGTCATCAGGTTGGTATAGGCAAGCGCCCGTTTTGTCTTTTCGGCGATTTCATGTTTGGGCATGCCGCGAATCTGAAGCGGAAAGGCCACATTATCAAACACCGTCAGGTGCGGCCAGACGGCAAAAGCCTGGAAGACCATGCCGAAATCCCGTTTTTCAGGCGGCAGATAGTAGTTTCTGGCTTTGGATGAAAAGATCCGATCTCCTACCCTTATTTCACCTTCATCGATATCCTCGAATCCGGCCAGCATGCGCAGGGTCGTGGTCTTGCCGCAACCGGAAGGACCAAGCATGGAAAAACATTCTCCTTCGTTAATGGTTATATCCAGCGCATTTACGGCCGTGACCTGACCGAAACGTTTGGTGATTTTTTCAAGACGGACGTCGTTACGCATTCAGGCTCTCCTCCTTTCCTCGCGTGACGCGCTTGATCAGCATCTGCCCCAGAACAATGATCACGAGGGCGACCGTGGCCAGAGTGGCGGCGTACACCGTTTCTCCATCCTCATTGAGCGCATAGATGGCGACGCCGAGAGTACGCGTATGCGGACCATAGAGCAGCACCGAAGTGGTCAGCTCGCGCAGGGCCGGAAGGAAGATCAGGAAGAAGGCCGCTACCATGCCCGGCCTGATCAATGGAATGACAATATCTCGCAAAGCCTGCCAGTGTCTGGCTCCGCAGGCTCTGGCAGCCTCTTCCAGCGAATCGTGCACTTGTTCAAGCGCGGCTGAATTGGATTTGAGGGAAAAGGCCATATAACGCGCAATATAGGCCACAAAGATGATCCAGGCCGTGTTGTAAAGATTGATGCCGAAGCGGCCGCTCCACATCAGGATTACCCCCAGGGCGATTACCGTTCCGGGGATCGAGAAGGGTAACACCCCCAGGAACTCCAGAATAAACTTGCCTCTGACCTTCATCTTGACAATCACGTAAGAGATCAGCGAGCCGACCAGCATGGTCACAAACGCGGCCGAGAGAGAGAGGTAAAAGCTGTTCCAGATCGAATCCCTGGTCAGATCCCAGTCGAACAGGATGTACTTCAGATTGTTGATGGTCATGTTTTCCGGAGAGATCGCAAGCCCATACGTCTTGAGGGTTCCAACCAGTATGATGGTCACGGTGGGGAGCAGGACAGTGATGGCAATGTACACGATGCTGAGCAGCAGCAGCGGAATCTTAAGACCGCGGAGTTTGATCAGCATCGGTCGCATGCTTTTGCCGGATATCACCTGAAACCGGCCGGACTTGAGCACGAGACTCTGGATATAGAGGATAATCGCTGCGGTAGTGACCAGGATTGAAGAAAGTATCGTGCCGGTGCGTATAGATTCGAAACTGCCGGCGCTCTGGTAGATTTTCTCGTAAATTTTGGTCGGAATGTTATAGATGCCGACTTCGGTACCCAGAATAGCCGGAACTCCGAAGTGCGACAGCGAGTAAAGCGCCACCAGCAATGCCCCTGCCGCTATGCTGGGCAGCATCAGCGGCAGAGTAATCCTGCGGGTTATGGTAAGAAGGCCGGCGCCGGAGATGCGGGCGGCTTCCTCCAGAGTCGGATCCATACGCTCCATGGCACCGGAAACCTGGATGAATACGAACGGAAACAGATACATGCTCTCCACAATAATGATGCCGGTCAGGGTATAGATGTTGAAAAGCGGCTCTTCCAGGCCGAACAGGTTCATAAACAGTTTGTTGACGTATCCGGAGCGGGGAGAGAGCAATATTTTCCAGGCCAGCGCGCCAATGAACGAAGGCAGCATGAAGGGGATCAGGAAGAGCAGCTTCATGGTCCCCTTGAACGGCAGATCGGTACGGGATACCAGCCAGGCGAAGAAAACCCCGATTATGGTGCTGAGGAGTGTCACACCTGCAGCGATCACCAGTGAGTTCTTCAGTGCCTTATAGGTGTCCGGCTGGGAAAGCAGCTGAATGACGGTCTTCAGATTAAATCCATCGTCTGTGATGAATGCGTTTCCAAAGATAAGCAGGATCGGAACAGCCACCACAACCACCAGGATAAAAATTGAAAGAACCAGAAGAAGTTCGGCGACGCCAAGGCGTCTCACATTGTTCATATCCGGTCCCCTTCCCGTTCTACCTTCTGTCGATTAAACCATCGCAGTTTTTCGAAGTCGAGACGGCAATAATCTCCCTCTTTGTAGATACCACCGCTTCTCAGAGCCAGGGCCGTATCCTGCTGGATACGAATCTCATGCCCCCCTGCTTCCAGGCGGTAATCTATCATCGCCCCCAGCAGGGCCACACGCTTTACCACTGCTTGAACGCCTCCGCTCCTTCGTTGCATATCAACTTCAAAAGGGCGAAAACCTGCCATTACCGGACCACCCTCGTTCACGGCATCAAAACCTTCGCACAGCCTGTTCTCAAGCGGTACTTCGCAGCCATCCAGGCAGACACCCGTATCCCGGCGGGTTGCCGGCAGGAAGTTGGCTATCCCCATAAAGCGGAACACAAAACTGTCAACCGGATCGTCATAGATTTCGTGCGGGGTGCCGACCTGTCTCATGTTACCTGCATTATCCATAATGCCGATCCGGTCGGCAATGGCCAGGGCCACATCCTGATCATGGGTTACGTAAAGGATCGTGACTCCGGTTTCCTTTTGCAGCTCTTTAATCTCGAAACGCATCTCCTCGCGCAGATTGGCATCCAGATTTGAAACAGGTTCGTCCAGCAGCATGACCAATGGCCTGGATACCAGGGCTCTTGCCAGGGCTACCCGCTGCTGTTGTCCCCCTGAGAGCTGGGATGGCATGCGGCTGTCCAGAGCACCCAGGCCTGTCATCTCCAGGACAGTTCTGGTGCGTTTTTCCAATTCATCCTTATGGCACTTCTGCATCTTGAGAGGATAGGCTACATTTTCAAAAACAGACATATGCGGCCAGACCGCGTACTCCTGAAAAACCACGCCAATGCTGCGTTCCTCAGGCGGAATACTGTAAGTACCCACTCCTGATACCTGCCGCTCACCGATAAAAATCGCACCTTCATCCGGGTTTTCAAACCCGGCCACCATCCTCATTACAACAGTCTTGCCACAGCCGGAAGGCCCCAACAGGGTAAAGCATTCGCCGTCACGTATCTCCAGTGTGAAATCCTGCAGGACATGTTTTTTGCCATACCCTTTGGAGATTTTTTCAAGTTTGACTGTTGCCATGGAAAAGCCCCTAACGCATCATCTTCTCAAATCTCTTGATGATGCTCTCCTTCTCGTTCATCGTCTTGAGGTAATCCAGCTTCATCGCCTGCTTGACCGCATCAGCCGGCGACATCAGCCCGATATCCTTCGGAATGGGAACATCGGAGCGGATCGGCAGGGTGCCCGAAGCGGCAACAATCGTCTGCCCCTCCTTTGAGAGCAGGAAATCCACGAACTTTCTGGCTGCATTCACATTCGGCGTACCTTTAAATATTGCCACCGGGCTGGGTATCACCAGCATCTCCCGGGGAAAAACAATGGCCAGGTTCGCACCCTTCCTGATCTTGTCCTCTGCAATATAGTCAACTCCGATAGAACCCTTGTAGTCTCCCGATGCCGTGTCATCGACCACCTGGCCGGAACCATGCCCCATCTTGGCGCCGTTGTCCTTCAGCTTCTGGATAAATTCCCAGCCAAAGGTGTTTACAATCATGGCGATACTCATGAATGAGGTTCCGGACAGGGAGGGGTTGGCAATACCGAAAGCATTCTTAAATTCGGGGGAGGTCAGATCACTCCAATCCCGGGGTGGCGTCTTGACCTTTTTGGTATTATACACTATGCCCAAAGTACCGAGCCGGGCCGGGATAAAATAACCATCCGGGTCGGTAACGGTACTCTTGACATTCTTTGCCTCAGGGGAAACATATTTTTCGAGCACCCCCTGATCCTTCAGCTGGAAAAAATCCGGTACTTCGCTGTGCCAGAGCATATCAGCAGCCAGTTTGCCTGACTGACGCTCAGTCGCAATCTTGGCCATCAACTTGCCTGCGCCGGCCGAGTAGTAGTCCATTTTGATGTCCGGGTACTTCTTCTTGAAGGCATCGCGCAGCCTGCCCATCATACTTTCCTTCATGGACGTATAGATCATCAGTTTTTCCTCAGCGAACGTCATTGAAGTCAGAGAGAGCAGAATCAGGACAGAACAGAGCATGACAAATCTTTTTTTCATGGAATACCCCTTTCGTTGCTTGAATTTTTGTTGATGACAGCCTGGTACGGAATACTGACTGTTCCTTGCGTTCATAGCAGATTTGCTCTGTTTTGGAAACGGGATTTATCCCGGTTGACTCTGCCGTCATGCGTCAGCACCCCTTCTCGTTGCATCACTTTGACAAATGAGTGCAAACATGCAACAACATCATAGATACGAAAATTGAATGACAATGGAAATACGATCATGAAAAAAACAGTTGTGGAACCTTCTCAAAAACTCCGCCAACGGGCAGAGAGCACATTATTCACAGATACCATATCAATAGAAGCGGGATTTGCTGATAATACGCAAAAACTGGTTCATGAACTTCAGGTGCATCAAATCGAACTGGAGATGCAAAATCAAGAATTACAAAGCAAACAAACTGAACTTCTGTCCGCTCTGGCTAATATGGATGCTATTTTCCGGACGGTCTCCGATGCGATCATCATGGTTGATAACGTTGGGCGTCTGGCCCACTTTAATGAGGCGGCTGAGGAAATCTGTGGATATAACGGCAACCTGTTGGGCAGGGAGATCACTGAAATTGGCCTCGGTTTTAGCAGCCTGTTCTGTACAATTCTTCTCGAAACCCTTTCCAGCAAAGCTCCCCGCGAAATAAACCGTTTTGAACGTCGAACGCCGGAAGGCAGAATGCACAGTTTCAGCTTGAGGACAACACCGGTGACTGAGGCTGATGGGACTGTCAGTGGAGCGGTAGCGGTCATTCGCGATGAAACCCGTCTGGTGGATCTGGAGCGTACTTTGCAGATCCGGGGGCAGTTTCATGGCATCGTTGGTGCTTCTGCTCCGATGCAGCGGGTATATGCTTTGATAGAAGCCCTTGCTGATGTGCCGACAACGGTTTTGATAAACGGTGAAAGTGGTACCGGCAAAGAGTTGGTTGCTGCAGCGCTGCAGTCTTGTGGAAAACGATCTAAAGGGCCGTTTGTCAAGGTCAACTGTTCGGCACTATCCGAACCGCTGCTGGAGAGCGAGCTATTTGGTCATGTGCGTGGGGCCTTCACCGGAGCGATTGCCGACAAGATCGGTCGCTTTAAGAAGGCCGATGGCGGTACGCTGCTACTGGATGAGATCGGTGATATCTCACCTGCCATACAGATGCGACTGTTAAGGGTTTTACAGGAGAGCGAATTTGAACGGGTGGGTGATTCAACCCCGATCAGGGTTACCGTTCGAATCATCGCCGCAACGAACAAAAATCTTGAAGAAAAAGTAAGGCTGGGGCTTTTTAGACAGGATCTCTACTATCGCCTGAACGTGATCTGTCTTGAATTACCGCCACTCAGGGACAGACTGGACGATCTGAATCTTTTAGTTACTCACTTTATCACACGTTTTAATGATAAATTCGATCGTGAAATTCAGGGCGTAACCGATAATGTCATGGATCTGTTCCGTGCCCACGATTGGCCCGGTAATATCCGTGAACTTGAACATGTTATTGAACGTGCTGTCATCCTCTGCACATCGAACACCATATCTGCCAATGACCTGCCGAATGCCGTGGTACATGATTACGGACACACGGTCATTGTTACGTCGAAAACGACCACATCCTCAAAATCTCCACCGCAGCCACGATCTCTTGAGAAAACCATGGTCATGGCAAACGGTAATAAATCCCACGCCGCCCGTCTGCTCGGTATCAGTCGTCCAACACTATACAAATTGTTAAAGAAGAGTACTAACCTGTAAACGAAACTGTAAACACATGTAAAGTGCTGTAAAGTATTTACAGTATAAAGTGTAAATATTCATCGGTTCCATTGCCTCCACTCTTTTCTTTTAACCCCCACCAATAGCGCATTCCCGCTGTATTAATTCCATGTACTCAATCTGGCACGATTATTGATTTGACTAATGTCACACATGTAAAATGTCGTAAATACCGGAGGGATCAGTGTAATGAAAAGTCTGATAGTTGAGGATGAGTTCATGTCCCGACGTGTTCTTAAAGAGCTTCTTTCGTCGTACGGCGAGTGCGATATTGCTGTTAATGGCCGGGAAGCGGTTGACTCCTTCCGGTTGGAGCATGAAGCAAAGCGGCCTTACAATGTGATTTTTATGGATATCATGATGCCGGTCGTTGATGGCTTAACGGCATTGCGTGAAATCCGTGCGCTTGAAAAGAAAATGGAAATACCTGCCGGTATGGCAGTCAAGGTTGTCATGACCACAGCGGCGAATGCCCCCCGCACGGTTATCAAGAAATTCAACGAAGGAGAAGCCAACTCGTTCCTTGTAAAACCGATCTCAAGAGAAAAACTGGCCAGAGAAATGGCTGCACTCGAACTTGCTGCAGCAAATCGGGCTGTTTCTGAAAATGGCTGATATGAAGCACCCATGAATGTCGGAATCAATCTGATGACTTAGGAGTGCTGAGATATGAACCTATAAAAAGCATTTGAACCGCTGAGACGCTGAGAACGCAGAGTAAAACCAGGCAGTTACACAAAATATCCGATAACCTTTTCGGTGACGGTATAACACCTTATAAGTCTTTGATTTTCTCCGCGAACTCCGCGTCTCTGCGGTTCCAACTGCCGATTTTAGGATGAATGAAGGCTCTTTCCAGAACAAAGCTGAAAGTGACACTGCTGGAATGTGCTAATGGCCTGTTATAGAGAGGTACCGCCTTGCCAAGCATTCTTGATGCCTTGGCAGTATTGCGCTCACCGGCAACGCCATGAAACAGGATCGTGACCTCTGCCTAGCCTTCGGGATGGACGATCATCTCTCTAAACCGCTCATGCTCCCTGATCTGCTTGCAATGCTGAAGAAGTATCTGAAGGGGTAAACGAAATAGCCATGACTACCCGCGGAAACCATTGAACTGCATCAAAAAAGGATAGAAAACGCATGAACTTTAGTACTTTCAGGCGACAGTCGATAAAGACGAAAGTGACCATTTTTTCGCTGGCTATGTTCTTGATCAGCATCTGGACGCTGGCATTCATAGCTAACCGGATGCTGCACAAGAATAATGTGCGCCTTTTGGGCGAGCAGCAGTTTTCGACGGCTTCATTTGTTGCCGCTGCGGTCAATGATGATTTGACTGCGCGGATGAATGCGCTGAAAAATATCGCCGGTGCTATTGACGCTCCCTTGCTTGATAACCCGCCTGAACTGCAAAAGTATGTTGAACTGCGCCCGCTTCTTCAGGTTCTATTCAATGCAGGTATCTTCATCACCCGCCGTGACGGCACTGCGATTGCCGAAAATCCGCGCATCGGCAGGGTCGGCCTCAATTACATGGACAAAGACCATATAGCCGCCGCGCTGAAAGAGGGGAAATCGACGTTTGGCAGGCCTGTCATCGGCAAGAGGGTAGTCGCTCCGAGTTTCGCGATGACGGTGCCGATTCATGACAAACAGGGCTCGGTGATCGGCGCCCTGGCAGGCGCGACTGACTTGAGCAAGCCCAACTTTCTGAACAAGCTATCTGAAAGCAGATACGGCAAAACCGGCGGTTTTCTGCTTGTTGCACCACAACATCGTCTGATTGTCACTGCAACAGATAAGAGTCGCATCATGACTCCGGTCTCTCCCTCTGGCGCAAACCCGGTGATTGACAGATATATTCAAGGATATGAAGGTTCTGCTGTTCTGGTTAATCCGGTCGGTTTAGAAGTGTTGGCATCGGTCAAACGTGTACCCATAGCCGGTTGGTATGTGTCGGCCTCGCTACCCACTAAGGAAGCCTTTGCCCCAATCCACGATATACAGATTCACTATCTGCTTTACACAGGCATAATTTCCCTGCTGGTGTGTGGTGCTATATGGTTGATATTACGTCGCCTGCTGTCACCTGTTTTCACCACCATTGACTTGCTGGCAAACATGCCGGTTACAAACCTTCCACGGCAACCGCTACCAATTACCAGCCAAAACGAAATCGGGCTACTGATTGGTGGCTTTAATCGCCTTTTGGAAATCCTGGGGCAGCGGGAAGAAGCGCTGCAGGCAAGTAAAGAAAAGCTCCACGAACAAAATGACGAGTTGCTGGCGAATGAAGAGATGCTGCGGATTCAGATTGAGGAATACGAGGTCATTCAGACGCAACTTGAGGAAACAAAAGAAATCGCCGAATCCGCTAACCGTGCCAAGAGCCAGTTCCTGGCCAATATGAGCCATGAAATCCGTACCCCCATGAACGGTGTGCTCGGCATGACCCAGCTTCTGGAAATGACCGAACTGACCACGGAACAGCACAAGTATATGACCGCCCTCAAACTGTCCGGTACCAACCTGTTGTCCCTGATAAGCGACATCCTTGACCTTTCAAAGATCGAGGCGGGAAAAATCACCGTCGAATGTGCAGAATTCAGCCTGCATCGCTGTATCAACGATGTCGTCCTGTTGCTAAAAACCGCTGCATTTGACAAGAAGCTTGACCTGAAACTGGATTTAGCCAAAGAGATCCCTTATCTCGTGGTGGGCGACCAGCTGCGGGTCAAACAGATACTGCTCAACCTGCTGGGGAACGCGATCAAGTTTACGCAGCAGGGGAGCGTGACACTGTCAACCCGGCTTTTGGAGCAGCACGAAAATAACGTGCTTATCCAGATAGCGGTACAAGACACCGGAATTGGTATCTCATCAGACGGTCTTGAGTCTGTTTTCCTGCCGTTTACCCAGGAGGACGGCTCCATCAGCAGAAAATTCGGAGGAACCGGCCTCGGACTGACTATCAGTCGTCGTCTGGCGGAGCTGCTGGGGGGTGGCATCACCGTTGAAAGCTCACCTGACAACGGCAGCTGTTTCACCGTGACGCTGCCGTTCACCGTTGGCAGGGATGCCGCCACCTTCGAGGTTATCACCTCAAAAACAACCGTCGTCTGGGATGGCCCGCCGCTCCGGATACTGTTCGTGGAGGATGACAAGGTCAGCATCACGTTCGGGTCGGCACTTCTTAAAAAGCTCGGCTTTGACTGCACTGTTGCAGAGAATGGCAGGGAATGCCTCACCGCACTGGAGAGCGACAGCTTCGATCTGGTATTGATGGACATTCGGATGCCGGTAATGAACGGCGAAGAAACCCTGCGTGAAATCCGCACACATGAACAGGGGACAACGACCCACCAGCCGGTCATAGCGTTGACCGCCCACTCGATGCGCGGAGAAAAGGAAAGTTTTCTGGCACAAGGTTTTGATGGCTATTTATCGAAACCCCTTATAACCAGGGAACTTGTGGGTGAGATAAAGAGGGTGGTGGAAGCAGGGTCAAGGAGAAGCAAGGGGCAAGGAGAAGCAAGGAACAGCAAGGGTCAAGTTGAATCAAGGTCTTTGATCTTCCGTGACCCTTGCCCCTTGTCCCTTGCCCCTTATATTAGTGCATCAAAAACATAAGAAAAATCTAACAGGAGTTTATCATGTTCAAAAATTTCAGCATCCGCTTTAAACTGTTTCTGATGTTACTTGCACCGATTCTCGGTTTGTTCTTTTTCTCGGCGCGCGAAATATTCGACAAGTACAAATTGCTGGAAAACATCAACGAAACACGCGCGCTGACAGGTCTGGCGGTACAAGCCGGGGCGCTCTCCCATGAAATCCAGAAAGAACGTGGCCTCTCTTCCGGCTTCATTAACACCAGGGGGGGGAAGTTCCGGGATGAGCTCGCAAAACAGCGCGAACGGGTCAATGCGGAAGCCTCACAAGTCAACCGTTATGTAACCTCCAACAGCCGGGTGCTCATCCATGTTAAAAAATCACTTGATACCGCACAGAACGGTCAGGATAAACTGCGGGAAACCAGGGGCAATATTGATGCGCTGAAAATCGAGGGGAAAGATTCCTTTGCCTATTACACCGGGCTGATAAGCTCATACATGGATGTTGTGGTCTCTGTTTCCACAACAAGTAAAAACCATGAAATTGCGAGAGCGGCCACAGCTTACTTTGCATTTGTCAAGGCAAAGGAAGAAACCGGTAAGGAGCGGGCAACCCTGAATGCCGTCCTGGCTGCCGGTTCCTTCAATGACGAGACTTTTCAAAGAACCATGGGAATTCTGTCCGCCCAGAAAAATTACCTTGACCTGTTCAGGCAATATGCAACCCCTGCTGAGCAGGCATTCGTTGATGAAAAAAGCAAGTCCTCAGCATTCCGGAAAGTTGAGGAGCTGCGCGGAAATACTATGGCAAAAGGCATGGCCGGCGGATTCGAAATTTCACCGGAGCTCTGGTTTTCAACCATCACCGATAAAATCAACATCATGAAAGAAGCGGAGGACTTTCTTGCCAAAGAGATTGTAACAGCCGTTGATTCTCTTGCCTCAAGAGCAAAAAGCACACTTATCTTCAGCGTTTTGCTTTCTGCTCTTCTGGGGGGTGTCGCCCTCATCCTGGGTTTTATGGTTATGGGGAGCATTACAGCTCCGCTTTCCAGAATGCTGCATATGCTCAAGGACATCGCCGAAGGAGAAGGCGACCTGACCCGGCGACTGGAAGAAGATCGCAAGGATGAATTTGGTGAACTGTCACACTGGTTCAACCGTTTCGTTGATAATCTCCATTCCATAATTTCCCAGGTGTCGGGCACCACCAGCCAGGTTTCGACGGCAGCAACCCAGCTTCAATCCACCGCCGACCAGATCGCAACCGCTGCCGAGGAGGTGGCCGGCCAGTCGGTTACCGTGGCCACGTCCAGCGAAGAGATGTCGGCGACTGCACGTGATATCTCGCGTAACTGCACCATAGCATCTGATATTTCGACACGCGCCAGCTCTACCGCAACCGGCGGGGCTGCAGTAGTGCAGGAAACGCTCGTCGGGATGCAGAATATCGCCGAACGGGTTCAGGAATCGGCCCGAACTGTAGCAAATCTGGGTGCGCGCTCCGATCAGATCGGAGAAATTGTCGGTACTATTGAAGACATTGCAGACCAGACTAATCTGCTGGCCCTGAATGCAGCGATCGAAGCCGCCCGCGCCGGAGAACAGGGCCGGGGTTTCGCGGTTGTCGCCGACGAAGTAAGGGCACTGGCCGAACGAACAACCAGGGCAACCAAAGAGATCGGAGCAATGATCAAAGGAATCCAGCAGGAAACCAGCGGTGCAGTAGCCGGCATGGAAAACGGAGTCAAAGATGTGGAAAAAGGCATTGTTAGCTCGCGAAAATCGGGAGAAGCGTTATCACAAATAGTCGAAGCGATCAACGACGTAAGCTCACAGGTGCACCAGATCGCCACCGCTGCAGAAGAGCAAACTGCAGTAACCGGTGAAATTTCGAGCAACATTCACCAGATCACCGATGTTGTCTCTGAAACCGCGCGGGGTGCACACGAAACTGCATCAGCAGCGTCACAGCTCTCCACCCTGGCTCATGGCCTGCAGCGGTTAGTGGGACGCTTCAAACTGTAACTTGAAATGCGATAAAACCAAAGACCGCGACAGGCAGGTCTCTTAGGAGGAACACCATGATTAATCCGGACATTCTTGTTCAGCTTAACAGTACGGAAGAACAACTTATCAAGCTACTTGATGCCGATGTTCGGGAAATCTTTACCACCATGGTCGGGATAAACATCTCACCATGCCAAACAGCAGAAGTCCAAACTAAATTCACGGATAGCGTCTCTGCCCTGGTCGGATTTGCCGGCTGCTACAACGGTATGATCGGTCTCAATACATCGAAGAGACTGGCGATAGACTTTACCAGCCAGATGCTCGGGATGGAGGTTACGGAATGTGATGATGATGATGTGAATGACGCACTGGGAGAAATTGTGAATATGATAGGTGGTTCATTCAAGCATCACTTCGTGAATGACGGTCATGAGGTTCGTCTCTCGACTCCGTCAATGATATCAGGAGATGAATACGTCATGTCGGTGGGTGGCGCTCCGAACACTTTGGCGCTCATGTTTGAATATGGCACGGAGTATTTTATGGTTAGCCTTTATCTGGAAATGGGGGACTGATGCACACTTATCGTTCTGATGTCAACTATGTAACGTCGCAACCAAAATAAGTGGAGAAAAATCATGGCCACCATCAAATCAAAGATCATCGTCAACGTAATCATCCTCTTCCGTGCGCCGGTTTTTTATATTTAACAGGAGCCCGTTATGACTAAACCATCCTTTTCTCTATCAACCGATTACAAGCTCACCAGGAAAAGGATTCTGGTCGCCACAGTTGCGGTTTTTATCATGACTGCACTGCTCGGCATCAGCATTGTCGTTGCCTCCGAAAAATATCGCTTCCAGAAAAGGCAAACAACAGTCGACGATCTCACGTCGCGGGTTGCCGGTAACATTCATGATCATCTTGGGCGCTCCCTCTCTGTCACGTATGCCCTGGCTGCAATCATTCGCCAGAATAATGGGCATATTGATGGTTTTGAAACTCTGGCAACCGAAATGCTTGGACAATACGGCGGCATCAGCAGTCTTGCACTGGCTCCGCAGGGGGTTGTCTCCTCCATCGTCCCCCTGGCGGGTAATGAAAAGGCCGTCGGCCATAATCTTCTGGAAGATGTGAAACGCAACAAGGAAGCCATTCTGGCTATGAAGACGCGCAAACTTACTCTGGCTGGACCCTTTGAGCTTGTTCAGGGCGGGCGCGCGGTGATTGGCCGTTTGCCGGTATTTATCGCTGCTGAGAACGGTACTGATCGTTTCTGGGGATTTACCGCTGTTGTGGTTCGCATACCGGAACTAATGAAATCTGCAAACCTGCAAAAGATCGTAAATTCCGGTTACCAATACGAACTTTCCCGCATCCATCCCGATTCCGGAGAAAGAGATGTCTTTGAGCGTTCAACGGGGACAGCACTCGGTTCTCCGATCAGTCATACCATCGAGGTCCCTAACGGCACCTGGACCCTGTCAATTGAACAGGTGGGAGGCTGGTTTTCTCCCTTGATTATCCTGGGTGAACTCACGCTCGTGCTGCTGGTCAGTGCATTGATCTCTCTGATGTTGTATGCGCTCTTCAAGCAGCCACTGATACTGCAGAGGCGGGTGGAGGAGCGGACGGCGGAATTATTGAATGAACGTTTACGCTTGTCAGGCATCATAGAGGGAACAAACGTAGGTACATGGGAATGGAATATACAAACTGGAGAAACCATTTTTAACGAGCAATGGGCTGAAGCCATCGGCTATACCCTCGATGAACTATCACCTGTTTCCATTGAAACCTGGAAGAAATATATCCACCAGGATGATTTACAGAAAAGTGACGGATTGCTGGAAAAGCATTATCGAGGAGAGTTGGAATTTTACGAATGCGAAGTCCGGATGAAACATAAAAACGAGCAGTGGGTCTGGGCTCTGACCAGGGGTAAGGTTACTTCGAGGAGTGATGACGGGAAACCATTATGGATGTTTGGCACACATCAGGACATAACCGAGCGCAAGCAGACGGAAGCTGAGCTGCAGGCAAGTAAAGAAGAACTCCACGAACAAAATGATGAGCTACAGGCGACAGAAGAGATGCTGAGGAATCAGATTGATGAATACGAAGTTATCAAGCAGCAATTGCAGGTTGCCAAAGACGCCGCCGAATCCGCCAACACCGCCAAGAGCCAGTTTCTGGCCAACATGAGCCACGAGATCCGCACCCCGATGAACGGTGTGCTCGGCATGACCCAGCTTCTGGAAATGACCGAACTGACCACGGAACAGCGCTTGTATGTGACCGCCCTCAAACGGTCCGGTACAAACCTGTTGTCCCTGATAAGCGACATCCTTGACCTTTCAAAGATCGAAGCGGGAAAAATAACCGTCGAATGTGCAGAATTCAGCCTGCATAACTGTATCAACGATGTCATCCTGATGCAAAAAACCGCCGCATTTGACAAGAAACTTGACCTGAAACTGGCTTTAGCCACAGAGATCCCTTATCTCGTGGTAGGCGACCAGCTGCGGGTCAAACAGATTCTGCTCAACCTGCTGGGGAACGCGATCAAGTTCACGCAGCAGGGGAGCGTGACACTGTCAATTCAACTTTTGGAGCAGCACGAAAATAACGTGCTTATCCAGATAGCGGTACGGGACACCGGAATTGGTATCTCATCAGACGGTCTTGAGTCTGTTTTCCTGCCGTTTA
>JBAXVG010000066.1:0-23831 GCA_037129255.1 Desulfuromonadales bacterium
GGATTATTTATTGTATAATGCTGCTTACTACACCTGCGCCAACGGTACGGCCGCCTTCACGGATAGCAAAACGCAGACCCTCATCCATCGCAATCGGAGTTATCAGGTTGATCGTCATGGCGATATTGTCACCAGGCATCACCATCTCGACTCCGGCAGGAAGTTCTGCAATACCCGTTACATCTGTTGTGCGGAAGTAGAATTGAGGACGGTAGCCGTTGAAAAACGGGGTGTGACGACCACCCTCTTCCTTTGTTAGAATATAGGCTTCAGCCTTGAACTTGGTATGCGGCGTGATTGAGCCGGGCTTCGCAAGTACTTGGCCACGTTCGATTTCCTCACGTTTGACGCCCCGCAGAAGTGCCCCGATGTTGTCGCCGGCTCGACCCTCGTCCAGAAGCTTGCGGAACATTTCAACGCCGGTTACAGTGGTCTTGGCCGTTTTCTTGATGCCGACTATTTCGATCTCTTCGCCAACTTTGATGATGCCTCGCTCGACGCGACCGGTGGCAACCGTACCACGACCGGAGATAGAGAATACATCTTCAACAGGCATCAGAAATGGTCTGTCAATAGCGCGTTCCGGCTGCGGAATGTAGGAGTCGACCGCTTCCATCAAGCGGGTGACCGAGTCTTCTCCAAGCTCGCTCTTTTCTCCTTCAAGAGCCTTTAAGGCGGAACCCTTGATGATCGGTATATCGTCACCCGGGAAGTCATAACTGGAGAGAAGTTCCCGTATTTCAAGCTCGACCAGTTCAAGAAGTTCTTCGTCGTCTACCATGTCAGCCTTGTTCAGATATACAACCATATAGGGCACGCCAACCTGACGGGCAAGCAGGATGTGCTCGCGGGTCTGAGGCATGGGGCCGTCGGCAGCGGAAACAACCAGTATCGCTCCATCCATCTGAGCAGCTCCGGTGATCATGTTCTTAACGTAGTCGGCGTGACCGGGACAGTCAACATGAGCATAGTGACGATTGTCTGTTTCATATTCAACGTGAGCGGTGGCAATAGTGATGCCGCGCTCGCGCTCTTCAGGGGCGTTGTCGATCTGATCGAATGACTTGTACTCGGCCTGTCCTTTACCAGCCAAAACTTTTGTGATGGCGGCGGTCAAGGTGGTCTTGCCGTGATCAACGTGACCAATCGTACCAATGTTGCAATGCGGTTTATTGCGCTGAAACTTCGCTTTTGCCATGATGGTGGCCCTCCTGATTAATTAATTTTATTAAATTACCCTTTTATTTTAGCAACTATTTCTTCCCCTACCGACTTCGGCACAGGTTCGTAGTGATCAAAAGTCATTGCGTAGGTGGCACGCCCCTGAGTTGCAGAGCGCAGGTCTGTCGAATATCCAAACATGGAAGCAAGTGGAACCATCGCGCTAACAACTTGTGCTCCCGCGCGTGAGTCCATTCCCATGATACGCCCTCGCTTCGAATTGAGATCTCCGATCACATCGCCCATATACTCTTCCGGTACGACGACCTCGACCGACATGATCGGTTCGAGAATAATCGGGCCGGCTTTTGCGCATCCTTCCTTAAAACCCATCGAGCCGGCAATCTTGAAAGCCATCTCGGAAGAGTCCACCTCATGATACGATCCATCAATCAGGGTAACCTTGATGTCCACAACAGGGAAGCCAGCCAGAACACCATTGTCAGTAGCTTCTTTTATTCCTTTATCAACGGCAGGTATGTATTCGCGAGGGACAACTCCTCCCTTGACTGCGTCAACAAATTCGTAACCTTTACCGGCCTCTTGCGGTTCAACTTCAAGCCAAACGTGACCATACTGACCTCGCCCACCAGACTGTCGTACAAATTTACCTTCTACTTTGACTTTTTTGGTTATGGTCTCTCGATAGGCAACCTGCGGCTTTCCGACATTGGCCTCAACCTTGAACTCGCGCATCAGGCGGTCAACTATGATCTCAAGGTGCAGCTCCCCCATGCCGGAGATAATCGTCTGACCGGTCTCATCATCAGTCTTGACGCGAAACGAGGGATCTTCACTAGCTAGTTTCTGCAGCCCAAAACCGAGCTTTTCCTGCTCAGCCTTGGTCTTCGGCTCTATCGCAATTGAAATAACTGGCTCAGGGAACTCGATCGACTCCAGTATGACGGGCTTCTCCTCTTCGCATAGTGTATCGCCAGTCGTTGTATACTTTAGACCAACTGCAGCTGCAATATCTCCTGCATAGACTTCTTTGACTTCTTCACGCTTATTAGCATGCATTTTGAGAATACGTCCGATGCGCTCTCTTTTTCCCTTGGTTGAGTTGTAAATATATGAACCTGAAGACACAACTCCTGAATAAACTCTGAAAAAAGTTAACTGGCCGACGAAAGGGTCAGTCATAATCTTAAATCCAAGAGCTGAAAATGGCTCAGCATCTGAGGCATGGCGTTCAATCACGGCACCTGTATCGGGATGAATACCCTTGATTGCAGGAACATCAATTGGAGACGGCATATAATCGACAACCGAATCCAGTAAATTTTGAACACCCTTATTTTTGAAAGACGAGCCGCAAATTACTGGGCATATCTTTATGTCAATAGTACATGAGCGGATAGCGGCTTTTATCTCAGTTTCGCTCAGCGCTTCACCTACGAGGTATTTTTCCATAAGCACATCGTCGTGGCTGGAGATCTCTTCGACCATTTTCTCGCGATAATCAACAGCCTCATCCAGCAGATCTGCCGGAATTTCTTCGACCCGGAACTTGGCGCCGAGCGACTCCTCATCCCAAATTACTGCCTTCATGGTGACAAGGTCAATTATTCCCTTGAAATTTTCCTCTTTACCGACAGGCAATTGAATTGGAAGTGGGTTGGCCTTAAGCCGGTCCTTGATCATCTGGACGCCGCGGAAAAAATCGGCACCAACGCGGTCCATCTTATTAATAAATGCAATCCGAGGTACTCCATATTTATCCGCTTGGCGCCAGACGGTTTCAGACTGGGGCTCAACTCCACCAACTGAGCAGAAAACTGCAACTGCACCATCAAGAACACGCAAAGAACGCTCAACTTCGATTGTGAAGTCGACATGTCCTGGCGTATCGATGATGTTAATGCGGTGATCATTCCAGTTGCATGTTGTTGCTGCAGACGTAATGGTAATGCCTCGCTCCTGCTCCTGCTCCATCCAGTCCATTGTAGCAGTACCTTCGTGAACCTCACCAATCTTGTGAGAAACACCTGTGTAGTAAAGAATACGCTCGGTTGTCGTAGTCTTGCCTGCATCAATATGCGCCATGATGCCAATATTTCTATATTTATCAAGCGGTGATAAACGGGGCACTGATTCCTCCGAAAACGATTGAACTACTACCAGCGATAATGCGCAAAAGCTCGGTTTGCTTCGGCCATCTTATGAACATCTTCACGCTTTTTGACTGCAGAGCCGCGATTGTTGAAAGCATCCATAATTTCACCCGCAAGCTTGTCTTTCATGGTTTTTTCACTGCGGGCATCCGAGTACTTTATTAACCAGCGCATTGCCAGTGACATACGGCGCTCTGGACGGACCTCTATGGGAACCTGATAAGTCGAGCCTCCAACACGGCGTGATTTAACTTCCAGCATTGGCTTAATGTTGTCGAGACTCTTTTTCAGCACTTTAACCGCCTCGTCATTAGCTCGCCGGGCAACAAGGTCAAGTGCACCATACAGTATTGACTCGGCCACACTTTTTTTACCTGCCAACATTAAAGTGTTGATCAACTTTGCAACGACCTTATCGTTATATTTCGGGTCAGGTAAAATAATTCTCTTGGGGACTTCTCTTCTTCTTGGCATCTCTTACCCCTCAAAAAAAACAGGTTCAATATTTATTTGGGTCGCTTCGCACCATACTTGGATCGGCTTTTCAGGCGTCCTTTGACGCCTACCGAATCAAGCGTACCGCGAACAATATGGTACCGGACACCCGGAAGATCCTTGACTCTGCCGCCACGAATCAGAACAACTGAATGCTCCTGAAGATTATGTCCCACACCAGGAATGTAAGATGTAACCTCTATTCCGTTTGTAAGACGCACCCTCGCTACTTTACGGAGTGCAGAGTTCGGCTTCTTCGGGGTAGTCGTGTAAACCCTAGTGCAAACGCCTCGCTTTTGCGGACAGCACTTTAAAGCCGGTGCCGTCGACTTGTCACTCTTGTTTTCCCTGCCCGAGCGAATAAGCTGGTTAATTGTTGGCATAGTAGTATAAATTCTCCCGGTACAAAATTATCTGGCTACCTCAACGAGAGGCAGAATCGTAAATATAGCAAGCAAATATTGTTAGTGTCAACCTAATTTATTCAATGTATTAAAAATATATATCAAGGTCAGATTTAACTGATCCATCAAAACCAAAAATAGCACTCTATTTATCTGCGTGTTAGCAAGCTGAGTGGAAACCGCCTAAATGATGCATTATAAATTATGGTCGCTCTTGATACCTGTTATAAGTAGGTGGGGGAATGGAATAGGTGTAGGGCCGGAATCAGACCGGCATCTCCATTCATGTCAATTGCGCAACCACATACGACGAGATCAACTTTCGAAGAAGGAGTTTATACTCCCACCTTCTACACCATGTCAATAAAAAAATAGCTCCTTCTTTTTTTTTATTTTCTTCATATGGACTTTTTCTTTTTATGGCTTAAAGTATATCGACGTCGTTATGTATTTTGCGCCTGTATAAGATTTCTTAGCTCGAAGCGTTTGATTTTACCGGTTGCGGTTTTCGGCAGTTCATCAAGAAATCGTATCCAGCATGGATATTTCTAAAGTGCCAAGCGATCTTTTTCGTATTCTTTTAAGCCATTTGCCATCGCTTCAGAAGCAGCATGCTGTTTATTAAGTACAACGAATGCCATCGGTTTTATAAGTGTTCCTTCATAAGATGCACCAATAACTGCGCATTCGAGAACGGCCGGGTGCTCGATAAGACAGGACTCGACTTCGTTTGGCGATACCCATATCCCCTCCATATCGTCTGAACGTCCTGCGCAAAATCCGGCACCTGTTTTTGTTGGAGCGTGTGGCATGGGAGCGTTCCGCTGATGAACGTCTCCGTATTCGCCAGGAAATCGAGAAGCCAGTTCTTGACCAGTTGACCCGTATCATTAAAGATCGTCTTCTGGCCGGCAGACTGTGCCAAAGTCCAACTTTGCCAAGGCTCTGAATTACTACATGTGTCTGGCGCCCCATCTGCCGAATTACCTCACGCACCCAGATGCCCGCCTCGACAACAATGTTGCCGAGCGGGGCTTGCGACCTCTCACCATTGGTCGGAAAAACTGGTTGTTCGTCGGTAGCGAGGATAGTGGCCGCTCTGCCGCTACCATCTTGTCACTGGTACAGACATGCCGAAACCTGAAAATCAACCCGCAGGAATATCTGGAAGATGTGCTGCGGCGTATCATGGCCCATCCCGCGAAACTTATCCACGAACTACTCCCCGATAACTGGAGTACGGCCAAAGTATCGTAATACTCCCATACTACCAACTGCAATTCAAGATGCCCTCAGTTGACGGTTACGTTCAAATCGGGCTCTCCAACGATGCAGGTAGGCTGCCGGCAGAGCCTCTCCGACTGAAACACAAAGCCGTACGCCATCCATGTCTCCTTCTTCTTCAAGCATCTGTCCGTGCGCAATCCGATTTTTCTGGACAGTACCGCGACTACTGTCAGGAGTTGCTGGAGTTTGTAAAACAGAAACATTACGTCTATGAGGATGAACACGTTTGACAGCAAGCGCTGGATAATTACCCGAGGGAATTCGAAGAGACAAGATCGTTCGGTGCCTTGCCCGGTACCTGCTGGGTCAGCTGAAACGTCATGCCATCAGTCAAGGTATAGAGGGGTTCTGTTCGGAAATTCTACCAACCAATGATGCCATGCTCAACTATCACCGGAGCCTTGGCCATCCGTTGGCTTATTCGCAGGAGACGGATACTTACCATATGGAATTCCGCTTCAAAATTAAGTAACTGCTGGGGGACTGCGAGAGGACGTTGCTTAATCGCTATCATCTAAACAACGTCCCCTATATAATCGTTTTATTCAAACAAGCTTTCAAAAAGATTACGGATTTTTTCGAACAAGGCCTGCTGGACAGGGGTCAGGAGTGCGAAAATCTTACTCTCTGCTTTCGCCTCAGAGGTGGCCAAGCTGGCTACGTCGTCTCCGAGCTGGTTAGCAAGTGCTGTGACCGCAGTTTCATCGAACGGAAGAACGATCGCAGCAGCTGAAATATTACTGTAATCAGACGCTATTTTCTGTTTGACTGATTTAGCATTAAGATTCTGAGTAGTAACAATCGCTTGTACCTGGGTTTCCTGATCAAGAGTCAAATCAAGGACTTTTGCAAAATGCCTGACTTGCGGAGAAAATTTTCTGGCAGAAGACATATTGCCAAAACCGGGATGTTCAAAGCCCATTGCCACTGCTTTGCTTGAGCCCCCCAGAGCGAGGAGTATTCCGCCGATGATTGACAGCATTGTGATAAAATATCTTGACTTCATTGTTTGGCCTCCTGTGTTTGTTTGATATTGTAAATTGAGTTCCGTACACACTGGTTTCTGCATATTAAACAGAATCTTATATTACTACTCGTATCCCCCCTCTCGTTTACGTAATTCCGGGATGGCGCCGTTGTTATAATTGCATCTGCTCACCTACCTCATCATACCACCTGTTGATGTCCCCGTCCCTGTGGAAGTCGAAGTACTGGTACTGGCTCCACCCATTTTCCCGCCACCGGTCATGGTTGAGGTGCCCGTGGATGTCCCGGTTTTAGTCGAAGTGCCTGTTCCACCAGTCATACCGCCCCGGAATGTGGTTGACATATTACGGAAGGGTTGTCCCGGCGGAATGCTCTGCACGTATGCAGGTATGATGGTGTTCTTAAGATTTGAGATGGCTGGTTGGGTATTCGGGCTTCTGACCGAGGAGATATTGCTGAAAATCGTACCCATCATTCCCCGGTATCGATTAACATCAACGGTGGTGTTCGAACCGCTCGTGCCGAGTATCTTGTCCATCTGGCTACCCATCAGAGCCGTCGTGTTTCGGGCTGTGGCGTGTATGTCCGTATTGTTGGCGGCAATGTAATCATTCATGATATCAGTCCCGCTCGGTAGCCCCATCTTTGTTCTCAACGCATCTGCGGCTTGCTGCACAGTGCTGACTATTCCTGTTTCCATTATTTCACGCACGAGCGACGTTATGGGGCTGATGAAGTTGCTGCTGGCAGTGCTGCTGACACTGTCTTTTGGCATGCTGAGAACATAGCTGTCTGTAACTGCCTGGTCAGTGTCTCTGTCGATGGTAACTCCTTTGGTTGCCAGCGCAACAATGGCGTACCTGCCTACATCCGCAGAATCGACATTCAGTGTATAAGCACCATATGCGTCCGTTATAGTGGATGGTTCGCCCTCGTCCAATTGGTAGTTGCCGTTCCTGTCCAGGAACACGGTAGCGTTGACGAGATAACCGTCAGCAACCTTACCGGATATTGACTTCGCCAGACTTCCGGTACCACCAGTGCCGACCCCGGCGCTTACGAAACTCCCTCCGCCTGAACCGCATCCCGAGATAAGTGCGACGAAGACTAAAATGACCATAACTGACCGCCATTCCTGCTGGAAAATTGATCTGTTCATTTTTTTGGTTCCTTGGAAGAATATTTTCGTTTGGGGTTTGCAGTGGGTTTACTGGCTGGAGTTCCGACGTTCACCATGCTTTCATCGTAGGTGTAAAGCCCGATACGCATACGTTGATCCTGAATACGTCCGGCACTGCGGTCTGATTCAATAAGGGTTAGGATCGTAGTCACCATTGTATCACGAAGCGCCTTCCACTGCTCTGCAACAAGGGGACGCAGCACCTTTATCGACTCAGTGGACAATTCGTCTGCAAAAACGGCCTGTTCAAGGTGCCTGCTGCCATCGTGCAAAACATTGGCTACAGCAGCATCAAGGTGATCGCCGACGTTGTCACCCAGGAAGTCAAGCATGTGCTGGAATTCGCCACGTGGTACAAATTCGTTACGGACAAGGGCCACACTGTCGAGTTCTTCGTCATACTGCGCAAGTCCCAGTCTGACAAGTTCATCAAGCATGCTGCGCGGGTGTACATCGCGAGTGATTGACTGGGCCAGCGCTTCGAAGCTTGGCGTCGGGCCCTGCCGTTTGAGCACACTTGGCGCGCCACCCTGGTCTTGATAGTGGGGATCTGTTGTCCAGCGGGCGAATACCTCGGTAGCTATCGGCGGTTTTGTTGAGCGTACCGGTGTTTCGGATTTAATTAAACGAGTCACTTCACGGCGGGTGAGGCCCGTCGCAGTGCTGATACGGCTTACCGTGCCATGCATGGGTGAACCGGGCTGCAACGCATTGGCCTCTTGCACAAAGGCATGTTTCAGAATTTCTTCAACTGTCGCAAGCGTAATGCCGTTTGCGAGACAAAGACGGGCCAGCGGAAACAACAGTCGGCTCATTATCCTGACCAGAACCGCATCCTGACTGGTGCTGTCCGGGGTACCTTCATGTGTCGCTTCGGTTGTGGCAGTTGACATCATGTGCGATCCTGAAAAAAAGCAGTTCGATATAAATGTGCATTCTACACATTTACCACATTGAGTCAAGTCTTATTTATTTTGCCGTGTACCAGAATTTAGCCTGGCGCGTCTTTCCGTCCTTCAACTGAAACTTGCACATAACGCCATATTTCCCATTTTTCGACATATCGAAATCGGCTCCAAAATGACCCTGCATCCCCATCATTTCCTTGGTTTGGTCACTTTTATCCGGGTTCTGCACTTTAACCTTCACCTCACCTTCAGTCAGTGCCTTGCCTGATTTAGAGTCTTTAAACTCGACGGCAATATGGTGGGTCTCCTTCATTTCCTTCGGCAGTGCCATGTTCATAGCCTTCATGTGTTCCTTCATGCTCATGACCTTAAAGGTTGCCTTCACACCATCAACGACTTCTTCATGGGCCACATCTCCCTGCTGACCGCCATGCCCCGTCTCGTGAGCTCCAGTGCCGTGTCCACTGTGGTCCATGGCGGCAAAAGACGTTACCGGGGCTGTGAGTGCGATGATTGTTGCAATAAGGACGGATAGTTCTTTCATGGTACGATTTCTCCTTTAATCAGATAATTACTTGCATCCTGTACATTTAGCATTTGCTATGCCAATGCGTAATATGCTTATATTATTGAATGTTATGTTATGAAGTTTTGTAACATAGAGAATATTCAACACATGGAGTAGTATATTCCTCACTATATATTTTCCCGGAAAGGAGAAAACACGATGAAAAAGCGAGTTATTGTAACCACAGTTGCCGGCGTCCTGATGATGGGACTGACTGCATCAGCCGGAGCCAGCGATCCCAAGGGGGAATTCGTCGGATCTGAAAAATGTAAAATGTGTCATTCTGAAGAGTACAAGAGCTGGAAAGAGACGTGGCACAGCAAGATGGTGAGGCCCAGAAAAGAGGCCATTCTCAAAGAAGTGGTGGAGAAATGGGCCACGGACGGTTCAGAAAAAGGAGAAGGCCCCACTACAGGTAACGTCACCAAGGCGAAATTCAAGCTTGATGATGTCAAGTATGTGGTCGGCTCCCGCTGGAAGCAGCGTTTTCTGGTCATGAACGATCAAACCGGTGGTATGCAGTTCCTCAACAAACAGTTCAACCGTTACACCGTCAAGTGGGAAAACTATGGCAATGCCAATGATTGGAATACCAACTGCGGCACCTGTCATACCACCGGCTATCGCATCCTGGAGTATGACGAGAAGTTCGGTAAACATGGCCGGACAGTCAAGGACAGCTACAGCGAACTGGGCGTAGGTTGCGAGGCCTGTCACGGTCCTGGCGCCAAGCATGTGGGCGCCAAAAAGGATGACAAGAAGAAAACCATCTTTAATCCGGCAAACGCCGATATCAAGGCCCAGTCCAAGGTCTGCGGCTACTGCCACATCCGGATCGAAAACGAGAAATTCATGACCGCTCAGGGTAATCCCCGTGAAGACCTGCCGGCGCCCAAGGTCGGAGACAGCTACAAGGCCGGCGACGACTGGACCACATGGTATCCCGAGCAGGCCATCATCCCCGGTATCCGTCCAAGCCAGCCCGCCAGCAAGGAGTATGTCGGCGATCTTAAGGGACTCTTCAAACTGGATGATCATGCCAAGGGCAACGGAATTTATGAGGAAGCCAAGCACCATCAGCAGTATCAAGGTTTTGTGCAATCCAGACACTACTTGAATGGCGAAATGTCCTGCATCACCTGCCACTCACCTCACGCCGGCAAGGGCAAACTGAAAAAAGTGCAGAAAGATGCTTGCATCAAGTGTCACGATGCCTCATTCACCGTGGATAAATACATGCCAAACACCGGACAGACCGCTGGCAACCTGTTTATGCGCAGTCACACCTTTGGCAGGAATCCGCGCAAAGGTGGAGCAGGTGCAGGTGATCTGGGGCCGCTGAATTACTACGAATAACCGTTGATGTACCGTTGAGGCCACATTTACACCCGGTCGGATCACTGCCGGAAAGGTACGGCCGTGGCAATGGCACGGCCAAGGAGCTCGTTTCCGGCGCTGGTCAGATGGCAGATGTCCCCGAAGTGGGCAGCGTCGTGCGGCATTGCCTCCGCGACGCGTGCGAGTGGAATGCCGAGGCGCTTCGCGAGAGACTCCGTCACCTGCTCATGCGCCCGTACACCGGCAAGCGTCGATGGAATATTGCCCCAGAAGTGGCGCATGACACTCTCCTCGGAGCGGATCCGCGCGAGAAGCTTCTCGTCAGAGGTCGGCAGCGCGATAGCAAAGGTGGCCAGGACGGCGCTGGCGTTTCGCTTACGGGCGATCTCGACGATACGCCTGACATTCTCCTCGAAGATCACCGGACTTCGCAACGGCCGGGCCTCGAAGTCGGGAACGGACCGAAACGTCTTATCGACCACATGGTAGCGCAGAAGCTCAAGGAATATCGATGAGTGGAGCGACCGGGCGTCAAAGTATCCGACGGTCGGCGCTCCGTCGAGCCAGGGAAACGCATTGTAGATATTGTCGTTGATCCCCTCGTAGTAGACGACGACGTCCGGGGCCCACACCGGCGCGTTCCGCTCGAAGTTCACCCGGTTCACCCAGGAGGTGTAGCGGGGTCTGCCGCAGCTCATTACGCGGAACCGGCTACCCGGATGCATCGCCTGCAAGGACTCCTTGACGGAAGAGACGTACCGTGCGGAGAACGATGTCGATCCGCCGAGGAGGAGGACGCGGGTCTCGACGCCATCGTCCCTGGTGTTTTTCGGGAGAGCGTCGTCTCCGACGCAGCCGACGTCGTTGAGAACCATGCCCTGGATCCGTGTAAACGGTGCATAGCTGTACAGAGTTGACTCCTCGAACCGCATCCCGGGGGGCGTCCGTCGCCCGACAAGAATCCGGCTTGCGGCCTCAACGACCAGGAACGACAGAAGGGTTGAGACGCACAGAGTCAGGATTTTCCTGGCTCCGCCGTTCACCCACCAGCGCCCGATGCCCAATGATTTCATCTGCTCTCCCCGACAAATGGTAGGAATGTAAATGGCAGGAACGTGCTTTTTGCGTGATTGGAAAGTAAATGGCAGGAATTCGCTCTTTTCAGGTGCCGACCATACCACCCGGAATGAACGTCTGTCAACGTGATCCTTGGGGTGACATGACTTCGTCAAAGTGATAAATCATGGCTGAAAATGCAGGTTGTGACAGCAGTTTCACTGCGTAATGCAAATACTGACACTTAAAGGGAGTCTTACAAAATTACTGAACTGGTCCCGTTCGGGGTGAGCTTTTCGAACCATGAACGGCGGCCCTTCGACAGGCTCATGGCGAACGGATTACTGAACAAAAAACAGATCATACATCAGGATAACACCTTTCTTGCGACAATGGTTGCCATCCTGAACGAAGTGAAGGATCTGATTTCAGAACCACAGCAGTTCCTGTTCTCGTTACCAAGCTCCCGCTTGGTAACGTACTGGCCTTGCAAGCTCCCGCTTGCCGAGTCAAAAACGCCAAGCGGGAGCTTGGCGAACCATCCCGTTACGCAGCAGGAGCTGCGTAACGAGGAGATCCCCCTCATCCGCCCTGACGGGCACCTTCTCCCTCATGGAGAAGGAAAATACTCGACCCTTCTCCCATCGGGAGAAGGTGGCCAAAGGCCGGATGAGGGGATAAGGCAGGGTTTTCAGCAAGCTTACGGTCGGCCTCCGCTACTGGACTGGGGCCGCAAGACGAAAGCCTATGAGGTCGGTGCGAGAGGACGGGTTGCCGTAGTTGCGAAGGGACGCCCGCCCGGAGGGCGCATCATTGTACCAGCTTCCGCCCCGAAAGACGCGGAAGGAGCCCGGTGTCGGCCCGGTCGGATTCGTCTGTGCCGTACTGCTATAAGCGCCGTACCAGTCGCTTACCCACTCCCAGACATTGCCGCTCATGTCGTACAACCCCAGCCCGTTGGCCTGCTTCTGGCCAACCTGATGGGTGGTACTCCCGGCGTTGCCGGAATACCAGGCAACGGCATTGACATCACTGCTGCCGCTGTACTTCTCGCTCTTGCCGCCGCTCCGTGCAGCATATTCCCACTCCGCCTCGGTTGGCAGCCGGTAGCTCTTGCCGCTGCGCTGATTGAGGGTGGTGATAAAGGTCTGGATGTCATTCCAGCTGACCTGCTCCACCGGGCAATTGTCGCCACAGGCGGTGAAGCTGGAAGGGTTGCTTCCCATAACGGCTTTCCACTGCCCCTGTGTTACTTCGTACCTGCCGATGTAGAAATCACTTAATGTTACCTGATGGGTGGGTGTTTCATTACTGTACCCGTCGCCAAAGGTATCACCCATGGTGTAGGTGCCGCCGGTGACTTTTACCAGCACCATGCCGGTGGTCGGGTCGGTGATGGTGGCGCTGTTCGTCGGAGCAGTTGTCGTTGTTGTGACTCCACTGCCGTACAGGTTATCCCGCCATTCGGTTTCACCCTGGATATGCCAGGTTGTGTCGAGTCCGGTGCTGAACAGGGCGCCCCCCTGGGCCAGCGCTAGTCCGTTCATCGGCATGATGTAGACCTGACCGGTCAGCTGGTTCCACCAGAGCAGGTCGGCTTTGGTGTCGCTGTTGAAGTTGCCGACGCTGACTATCTCCCACTGCACGTTCGCTTCGGTGTACATCATTGCGCCGTTGGTGACGGATGAGCCGTTGGTCTGCATGCCGTAGACCTGACCGGTGGTTCTGTTGTGCCAGATGATGTCGGCCTTGCCGTCGCCGTCAAGGTCGCCCGCTCCGGCTATGCGCCAGTCGGTGTTTGATTCGGTCCAGATCAGGTTGACGGTGGATGCGCTGGTTCCGTTGGTCTGGCCGATGGCTACCTGTCCGGTTGCACTGTTCCACCAGAGCAGTTCTGCTTTGCCGTTGTTGTTGAAGTCGGCGGCGGCTACTATTTTCCAGTTGGTGTTCGGTTCGGTGTAGATCAGGCCTACGCTGATTATTGATGTTCCGTTTATGAGCATGACGCTGACCTGTCCGGTCTGTTTGTTCCACCAGATCAGGTCGGTTTTGCCGTCTCCGTTGATGTCACCGGTGGCGGCGATTTTCCAGTTGGTGTTTGCTTCAGTGTAGATGACTGCGCCTGATTTGACTGTTGCGGGGCCGGACATGAGCATGATGGAAATTTGCCCCGTGCTGCTGTTCTGCCAGACAAAGTCTCGGATGCCGTCGCCGTCAAAGTCCCCCTGGCCGACGATTGACCAGGCCTGGTTGGTTTCCTGGTAGTATTGGGAACCACCGCTCAAACTGCTGCCGTTGGTGGTCATGCCGTATATTTTGCCATCACCCTGGTGCTTCCAGCTGATCGGGATGGTGGTAGTGGCCTGCAGGCTGGCGGAGCATGATGCGGTTGTGCCGCCGTTGCTGCCGCTGCATGTCCAGCTCCAGGGGCCGGAACCGGTTACGGTTGAGGCTGTTCCGGTGCTGCAGAGGTTTGTGGTTGGGGCAGTGGCTACCATGCCGCCGTTGCTGGTTCCGCAGACTCCGTTGACCGGGATGGCGCTGGTGGTTGTTATCCCTTTGCCATAGACGTTGTCGCGCCATTCGGTTTCACCCTGGATGTGCCAGGTTGAGTCGAGGCCGGTGGTGAGTTGAGCGGCTCCTGAGACTTTCAGGCCGTTCATGGTCATGAGGGTGGTCTGGCCGCTCTTCTGGTTCCACCAGAGCAGTTCGGCTTTTGTGTCGCTGTTGTATCTGCCGATGCTGGCTATCAGCCAGTTGGTGTCCGGTTCGGTGTAGATCAGTGCGCCGTTGGTGACGGTTGTACCGTTGGTCTGCATACCGTAGAGTTGACCGGTTGTTTTGTGGTGCCAGATGATGTCGGCTTTGCCATCGCCGTCAAGGTCACCCGCTCCGGCTATACGCCAGTTGGTGTCCGGTTCGGTCCAGATCAGGTTGACGGTGGATGCGCTGGTTCCGTTGGTCTGACCGATGGCTACCTGACCGGTTGCACTGTTCCACCAGAGCAGTTCTGCTGTGCCGTTGCCGTTGAAGTCGGCGGCGGCGACTATTTTCCAAGTGGTGTCCGGTTCGGTGTAGATCAGGCCTACGCTGGCTATGGTTGTTCCGTTCAGCAGCATGACGCTGACCTGTCCGGTCTGTTTGTTCCACCAGATCAGGTCGGTTTTGCCGTCGCCGTTTATGTCGCCGGTGGCGACTATTTTCCAGTTTGTGTTTGGTTCAGTGTAGATGACCGTGCCGGTTTTGATGGTTGTGGGGCCGGACATCGGCATCAGGTAGACCTGGCCGGTTGTGCTGTTCTGCCAGACAAAGTCACGGATGCCATCGCCGTCAAAGTCCCCCTGGCCGACGATTGCCCAGGCCTGATCCGCTTCCGAGTAGTATTGAGAACCGCCGGTGATGCTGCTGCCGTCGGTTGTCATGCCGTAGACCTCGCCGACTCCCTGGTGACGCCAGGTGATGGAGGGGGTGGTGGGAGTGACGGGGGCTTGAGTGCTGAAGGTGGCTGTGACGCTCTTGGCTGTATCCATGGTCAGCTGACAGGTGCCGTTGCCACTGCATGCGCCCGACCAGCCGGAGAAGCTGCTGCCGCTGTCGGGGGTGGCGGTGAGGGTGACTGCTGTGCCGGTGGTTATTGATGCGCTACAGCTGCTTCCGCATGATATGGCGGAGGGGGATGAGGTGACGCTGCCGGTTCCGGTGCCGGTTTTTGAGACGGTTAGAGTGGAGTAGAGGCCGCCTCGGACTGGCCAGACGTAGTAGCTATAGCCGGTCTTACTACCGTTGTAAAAGGTACCGTGGAGCAAAGATACTGTCCAGGCATTAAGACTCGATGCTGTATAAGTGCTTGACGACCAGTAAAAATCGGCTTGCACATTGGTGAATCCCTGCCCGTTTAACCATGTAGCAGAACTCGTCTGTGCGATATTCACCAGACTTTGAAGATCATTTGGGTTTGGGAGTCTCCAGTCGTTATGACCCAGGTAGCTACTGCTGTTTAGACTTTTAATATAGTCAAGCGCCTGCTGCCATGTTTTAGTTGCAGCAGCAGGGTTGCTATTTTTGCTCCAGACCAGCCCGGTCAGATTATCAGTCATAGTCTGATCACTGTTGTCACTAAAACGTGGAGTTGGCCACGTCGTACCGTTCTGAAGTTCGCCATCCTGCCCGGTACCACTACATGTTATAACCGAACCGGATTCATTGTAACACGTTGTTTGGCCCGTTTTCGGAAGGGATAATGCACCAAATTGTCCACCGCGCACGGGCCAGATATGGACGTTCGTGTAGTAGCCTACTTTATAGATGTGCTCCATGTTGCCGTTACTCATATTGATGGCGAATGCGGTATAGGTTTGGTCGGTGCCAGAGGTGGATGACCAATAAGCAATGTTCGGGTCAGAACTCACTTGGACATTTGTGAACGGATGACCGGCGGGGAGTATCGGGGTTAATGACGACAGATCCAATAAACTCCTCAGCTCATTTTTGTTGGGTAGCCGCCAGTCACTGTAGCCCATATATTTAGTGGTATTGAGGGTTTTTACGTAATCCAGCGCCTCTTGCCAGGTTCTGGCTGTACTTGAGGGATTGGCGTCTTTACTCCAGATCAGCCCGGTCAGTTTATCCGTTACGGTACCATCGGCATTATCCACAAAGCGCGGCGAAGGCCAGGCAACACCGGCCAGATTTTCGCCATCCTGCCCGGTTCCGACGCAGGTGACAGCGGTGCCGGATGCATTGTAACAGGTGGTCTGGCCGGTTTGGGGGAGTTGGATGGTACCGGCGTGAGACTGAAGGGTGAAGGGTAAGGTGAGAACGGTGACAATCAACAGCACGGTGTTCAGGTTCTTCATGGGTAATCCTCCTTTGGTTTGACGGCTGATTAAATTGCATGCTATGTTTTTTTAGATTTATCGTTGCGTGATGCTCCAAACTATATTTGGACTCACTGCTCACATCATGGTAGCGTAGCCATTAGGATTTCATTTCAACAAGAGAGGATAACCTCCGTGAAGACTGCGACATCAATCATCGACCCTTCGATTCTCCCTGAGCAAGCCCGCCGGGAGCTACACGATTTCTATCGTTTTCTGGTTGGCAAATACGTCAAACGTCATACGCGACACGTCGCGACAACACCCGGCACCGCCGGTGCTCTGGCCGCTTCTCCTATCGTTGGCATCTGGAAGGATCGCGACGTGCTTGACAGCTCCGTATTTGCCCGCTCCCTGCGTGAGAAAGCTCAGAAACGGACATCGGCATGATAATCTGTGATACCGACGTGATCGTGGATATTCTCCGAGGTCAACCTGTGGCCCTGGCTTGGCTCGCATCCGTCCGCGAAGAGACTGTTTCACTGCCGGGAATTGTCTTGATGGAACTTATCCAGGGGTGTCGAACCAAATCCGAACAGCAGCGGATGCAAAAGGCGCTCAAGGATTATCCCCTTCTCTGGCCGTCCCGTGAGGCTTGCAATAAGGCCCTCAAACATTTTTCCGCCCATTATCTGAGCCACGGTATCGGTATCCTCGACGCCATAATTGCCGAGATTACCGTGGAGGCTGGTTTTCCTCTGTATACCTTCAATCAGAAACATTATTTGCCCCATCCACAGCTTCAGATAATCCAGCCCTACACAAGATAATTTTGTTCTCAATCTTTAGTAGGTAGGTCGCTTTACGTTTTTCAACACGACGTTAACAATTCTTCGGTTCATTACAAGCAGCCTGGTAGGGTGGGCATGGATTCATCATGCCCACGCGGTATGCCAATCGGTGGGCAAGGTGAATCTTTGCCCACCCTACTCAACTTGCCGAATCAAAAACGCCAAGCGGGAGCTTGCCGAACCATCCCGTTACGCAGCAAGAGCTGCGTAACGAGGAGAACGGCAACCTGTGAAAAAAAAACGCCGCTCCCCCGGTCAAAATCAGACCGGAAAAGCGGCGTTGTATCGCGTGCTGAAAATATGGCCGTCACAAATGACGGCAGCGCCCCAAACGAAGAGCGGCGAGGGGTTACCCCCCCCCCCCACGAAAATCGAGGTTTTACGGGCATTTATGGGTGTTTTAGCGACATTGTTATTCACGGCATTAACCCTTCGGCTCCGCTCAGGGCAAGCCTTTCAATCTCTTCACGGCTCAGGCCGGTGGCCTGCATGATCACTTCCAACGCTACACCGGCGGCAAGCAGATTCCGGGCAACCTCAATCTTCCCTTTTTCTATTCCTTTTTCTATTCCTTTTTGAATCCCCTTTACTATCCCCTGCTCAATCCCCTTTTCAATCCCCTTCTCATACTCATCCTGCATCTTGTAACGCTCCGACGTCTCTTCCATGCGACGATATTCGTACACTTCAAGCTCTTCCCGGTTCCAGGAAAAGACGGCAGCCTGCTTGTAGGCTTCGTTCAATCCGGATATTGATTCGGCGCTTTTCGGAATCATCGTCAGACTGCCGGCGTTTTTTATGAAGTAGACCCATTTGTCAATTATACCATCCAACTGCTCTTCGCTCTTGTTGAATTTGGGAAGTTCCAGAAAGTTGAATTCAAGGTCTTTCAGTTCCTGCTTCTGCGTGGATTGATTAAGGATCAGGTGACGGGTCAGGTAATCACTGCCGTCAAAGCATGTGAAGTCAAGTATGCCGATAAAGATGACCTGATTCAGTTTGGGATAGTCATCACCGATGTCTATCTGGCTGGTATAGGCTTTGGCGGTGTAATACTGAGTGCGTTTCTGAAAAGCGTACTTCTTCTCTACCTGCATTTCGACAATGAAAGAGATATCACGGTTATCAACCGCTTTTATGTCGAGAAGCGTTTCTTTAAGAATGGATATGTCGGGAGGCTGCCACGGGTTTTTAAGGGTGACGGATTTGATCTGCCTGTCATCATGCAGGTCAAGCACGGCGTTCAGAAACGCTATCAGAATTTCTTTATGCTGCTCACTGCCGAAGACTTTTTTGAAGGCTATATCGGTCTTTACATCAACGAATTGCATCGGCGGTTTCCTGGACGGGTCTACTTGAAAAAGTAATCTGAACCTAGCTGAAATATACGAAATGTCAACAATTTTAATAATTATATTTCAGAAAAACGTATCATCTTAAATTTAATGCCGAATCAGTGCTTCATCCCCGAATAGTGCAGTTTTCCTTTTTTAAGGTCCCGCTTCTTCATCAGTACAAATATCACCGGAGTCATGATCAGTACATGTACGGCCGAAGAGATCATCCCGCCGATCATCGGTGCGGCAATCGGCTTCATCACATCTGCGCCGGTACCGGTTGACCACATGATCGGAATCAGACCGAGCAGCGCCACAGCTACGGTCATAAGTTTGGGACGCAATCTGAGTACCGCTCCCTCAAAGGTCGCATCGTAGACATCCTGCTCACTGCAGGGACCATTAATCAACTTCTTGTCCAGAGCCTCATGCAGGTAGATCACCATCACCACGCCTGTCTCCACGGCAATGCCGTACAGAGCGATGAAACCGACCCAGACCGCCACTGAAAGGTTATACCCCAGAGCAGACACCAGATAGACGCCGCCTACCAGGGCAAAGGGAACCGAGAGCATGACCATGCTGGCCTCCAGGGCCGAATGGAAGGTGAAGTAGAGCAGGATAAAGATGATTACCATCCCGAGCGGGATCAGAACCTGCAAACGTGCCTTGGCGCGAATCTGATTCTCCCACTGCCCGGACCAGGCCACGTAATATCCGGAGGGGAGCTTGAGATTCTTTTCCAGTACCTGTTTGGCCTCGGTCACAAAGCCTCCCATGTCGCGGCCACGGACGTTAAGGAATACCAGCGAGCGCAAGAGTCCCCCTTCGCTGTTGATCTCCGGCGCCCCGGTCGATATTTTCAGTTTTGTCACCAGTGAGAGCGGTACCTGGGCGCCTTCCATTCCCGCTACCAGAATACGGCGGATCATCGGTATATTGTCGCGGTAGTCCCGCATGTACCTGATACGAATCGGGAAGCGGTTTCGCCCTTCTACGGCGGTGGAGAGCATCTCCCCGCCGAGGGCGGTTTCGATAACGTCCTGGATGTCACCCACATTCACACCATAGCGGGCGGCCGCCTCCCGGTCGATGTCGATGTCGATGTAATTGCCACCGGTGACCCGTTCGGCCACCACGTCGGCCGCACCGGAGATCGGCTTCAGGATCGCCTCGGCCTGAATTGCCAGCTCTTTGAGCACATTCAGGTCATTGCCGAATATTTTGACTCCCAGATCGGTGCGTACCCCGGTGGACAACATGTTGATCCGGTTGATGATCGGCTGGGTCCAGCCGTTGCGAACGCCGATCTGCTGGAGCCTGGCGTCCAGTTCGGCCACGATGTCGGCCTTCTTGACACCGGGGCGCCATGTCTCCTTGGGCTTCAGGATGATGATGCTCTCAAACATGGAGACCGGCGCCGGGTCGGTGGAGGTTTCGGCTCTGCCGACCTTACCCAGGACATGTTCAACCTCCGGCACGCTCTTGATGATGGTATCCTGCACCTGTATCAGCCGTTTGGCCTCGGTAATCGAGATGTTGGGGAGCGTTACCGGCATGTAGAGCAGCGATCCTTCGTCCAGGGGGGGCATAAATTCGCTCCCAAGCTGCATGAACATCGGCACGGCAGCCGCCAGCGCCACGATATTGAGGGCGATGGTGGTTTTTTTCCAGATCAGCACCCAGCGGATAACCGGTGAATAGAGCCTGATGAAGAACGTCGAAACCGGGTTGGAGCTCTCCTGCGGCATCCTGCCCCGCATGAAGTAGTACATCAGCACCGGCACCAGCGTAATAGCGATCAGGGCCGAACCCATCATCGAGAAGGTCTTGGTGAAGGCCAGCGGATGAAACAGTTTTCCTTCCTGTCCTTCCAGCATGAATACCGGCACAAAGGAGAGCACAATAATCGCCAGTGAGAAGAATATGGCCCGGCCGACCTGTTTGGCGGAGGCGATAACTACCTCCAGGCGTTTGCCGGTCCGCTCTTCAGGAGGCATCTCGGAGAGATGGCGGTAGCAGTTTTCCACCATGATCACCCCGGCGTCTACCAGAACACCGATGGCAATGGCAATGCCTCCCAGGGACATGATGTTGGAGGTGACACCCATCAACTTCATGGTGATGAATGCGATCAGCACCGAAATCGGCAGGGTCAGCACAATAACCAGGGCGCTCTGGAAGTGCAGCAGGAAGATCAGAATCACCAGCGAGACGACGACCGACTCCTCCAGCAGATTTTTCTTCAGGGTGTCAACCGCCCGCATGATCAGATCGGAGCGGTCATAAGAAACCATGATCTTCACGCCGGGGGGCAGTCCCTTCTCAAGTTCCTTGATCTTTACCTTGACCCGATCGATGACATCCTTGGCGTTCTCGCCGTAACGCATCACCACGATGCCGCCGACCGCCTCACCCTCGCCGTTCATGTCCAGCAGACCGCGACGGATGGCGCCCCCCATTTGAACCGTTCCGAGATTCTTGACGTATATCGGAGTCCCGCGCATGTCGGCACCGATCACGATGTTCTCGAGGTCTTCCCTGGATTTGACGTAGCCCCGGCCGCGGATCAGGTATTCGGCATCGGCCTGCTCGATCAGCTTGCCCCCTACATCCTTGTTGGAGGCTTTCACAGCCTCCATGACTTTTGAGACCTTGATTTTGTAGGCAAACAGTCTGGATGGGTCGAGATCGATCTGATATTCCCGCACCAGGCCGCCGATAGAGGCAACTTCGGCCACCCCCTGCACGGTATTGAGCTGGTAACGCACGAACCAGTCCTGCAGCGTGCGCAGTTGCTCAAGGTCATACCCCTTCCCCTCGATCGTGTACCAGAACACATGCCCGACACCGGTGCCGTCCGGCCCGAGTGTCGGAACCACACCTGCCGGAAGCAGTGAGGCGGCATAGTTCAGCCGTTCCAGCACACGGGTCCGGGCCCAGTAGATATCGGCCTTGTCTTCAAAGATGACATAGATCATCGAAAAGCCGAAGGCCGAGGAAGCGCGCACGGCACGTACCAGCGGCAGCCCCTGCAGATTGACCGCCAGCGGGTAGGTGACCTGATCCTCAACCACCTGCGGCGACCGGCCGGGATAGTCAGTGAATACTATGACCTGATTATCGGACAGGTCCGGAATGGCATCCACCGGAGTCTTGTAAACCGACCAGACTCCCCAGGCGATGATCAGTCCGAACATCATTAAAACAATGACCCGGTTGCGGGCGGAATATTCGATAATTTTTTCGATCATGATAGTGAACCCTTACTTCAATAGAACGCGGAAAAGGCGGATTGAACGGATAACGACAGATCAACAATCTTGAGTCTTTACAAAACATGAGTGAACCTGGACACTCAAAATCATGAAACACTGATCAAATCTGATCGAACGGATTTTTACGGATTTAAAAACAAAATGAGGTTCTTGCTAAATGATTGTCATCCCCGAATGCCTTTATCGGGGATCCAGTCTTTTCAGTCGCTTAGAGTCTGGATTCCCGATCAGAAGCGCTTCGGGAATGACAGTATTAGGATTTTGCAAGAGGCTCAAAATGATTTTGAAAATCTGTCTGAATCCGTTCAATCCGCCTTTTCCGTGTTCCATTGACTTTGATTTTTTCCTGGTTGGTTCCGGCTCTGCCGGCTTAGGATCAAACATTCGTTCTATTGCCTTACATCTCACATCTTCATATCATCCATCTTCAGCGGACTTTTCTTCGCCGGTGGCGCAGCTGTTTGTCCCTTCGCTTCAGGTTTGGCACTGCCGGTGTGCTGGCTGTGATCCTGTCCCCCGCCACCCTTCAGCTGCGATTCGGAATCAATCAGATAGCCTCCGGATACCGCAACCTTGTCGCCCGGTTTGAGACCCGACAGAATCTGGACATTTTCATCTGTTCTCTGTCCTGGCTGGACATCCCGTGGCTCGAACATGCCTGCTGAGGTCTCCACCCAGACAACCTGACGCTTGCCGGTATCGATGACTGCGGTAACCGGGACTACGATAGCCGCTCCGAGAGGGATCTTTATGATGGCATTGACGAACATGTCCGGTTTCAGTTTCAAACCTGGGTTCGGCATTTCCACGCGGGCTTTTACGGTTCTCGTCCTGGGATCGAGGAAGGGGTAGATAAAAGAGATACGCCCGGTAAAAGACTTGCCGGGGAAAGAGTGGGAACGGATTTCGACCGACTGTCCCATGTGAATATTGGGGAACTCGTTTTCATAGACCTCAACTTCAACCCAGACGGTTGAGAGGTCGGCGATAGTGAACAGCACGTCGCCCGTATTGACGTACTGACCCTGCTGCACCATTTTTTCGATAACAATGCCGGAAAGCGGGGTGTAGACAGGTAGTCGAATGGTAGGCCTGCCCGCCTTCTCCAACTCCGCGATCTGGCTCTCTTTGACCCCGTACAGCATCAGGCGCTGCCTGGCTGACGATACGAGCCCTTCGCCATTCTGGGAAATGGAGGGGATCGGCGACTCCTTCAGCTGGTCACGGCTCTTGACCGCCAGCAGATATTCCTGCTGGGTAGCCAGCAGGTCGGGCGAATACACTTCGGCTACCGGTTTGTCCTTTGAGACAACGGACCCGACGGTGTTCACGTGCAACTGGTCTATGCGGCCGGCGATCCAGGCGGTTACCTTGGCCTGACGCGACTGGTCGTACTGAACGATACCGACGGCGTTGATTTCCTTGTTAAGGGTTGCCTGCCTGACGGCAACGGTGGCAACATTCGCCATGACCCGCTGGGTCGGCGAAAGAGAAACATGTCCCAGCATGGCAGCCAGTTGCTTCTGTTCAGCGGTCTGGGATGTGGAAGTTTGAGCATCATTCAGTTTTTTGATAAGTTCCATACCGCAGATCGGGCATGTGCCCGGTTTGTCCTTTATGATGAAGGGGTGCATTGAGCAGGTGTAGAGCTGTTTTAAGCTCTGCTCCGCGTGTTTTTTCCCGTCATCTTTATGGAACCCCGGCAGCCTGGAAAGGTTGCCGGATGTGTAAAGCCAGCTGACAGTGACGATTACCAGGGAAATAAGGATAAGCGGAATTGCGATTTTCTTGTTAAGTCTCATGTTTATAACCTCTTTAATTGCCATCCGCGCATAACCCCTCTAAATCTCCCCTTATCAAAGGGGAGACTTCAAAGCTTCCCCCCTTGGGTAAGGGGGGACTGGAGTTTGGACTTTTGCTCCCCCGTCCCTTGCGGGGGGCTGGGGGGTGGGGGAAGTCACTTACAGGCAATGCACCCTGATAACTTCAA
>JBAXVG010000067.1:0-23775 GCA_037129255.1 Desulfuromonadales bacterium
TAATGAGATCCTGAGGCTTTCCGTCCTACCCTCGCGGATAGTTTAGTATTGTCGTTATCACTTCCTGGTAAATACCACATGTGGCGCGTCAAGCCTGTCGGTATACTAATTTGTCTTACAGCGAGGGATGACTAATAATCACCTCCTTATCAAATATTGAACGCAAAAAAACCGGGGCTTCATATCGTCTATGCGATATTTCGGCGACCCGGCTGTCTCAATAATGAGATCCTGAGGCTTTCCGTCCTACCCTCACGGATAGTTTAGTATTGTCGTTATCACTTCCTGGTATATACCACATGTGGCGTGTCAAGCCTGTCGGTATACTAATTTGTCTTACAACGAGGGGTGACTAATAATCACCTCCTTATCAAATATTGAACGCAAAAAAGCCGGGGCTTCATATCGTCTATGCGATATTTCGGCGACCCGGCTGTCTCAATAATGAGATCCTGAGGCTTTCCGTCCTACCCTCGCGGATAGTTTAGTATTGTCGTATATCTTTGATTACAATTTTTGTAAACTTTACATATACAGAAAATATAAATCAAGAGAAAAAATTCAATGCAACAATTTGGTTTATTCAAACAGTGTCAGAACGGGCTTTTAGAACTACTGCAATCGCCCAGAGAAGAATTGATACTGGATTCACGCTACTTCGGCGCAGTATCAACACCCCGGTTGAAGGAGCTATCTCAAAAGATTGAGGTTGTTCGACTGCCTCTCTTTAAGGGTGATTTCGAGCCGTACCGTTGTGATACTCTCTACCAATTAATGGAATTGATTGCTATGCAGTCCCGAAGAACCCTGGCACAGATATCATAGATGAATTTGTTTCCAGTCCCTCGCGTCAGAGCTAAGGGAGGAGCACCATGAAAAACACTGATAAATATTGTTGACCCTGATCGTAACGCAGCAAAAAACAGATTCTTCGTACCTCAGGATGGCACCTGTTCTTGTGACAAGGTTTATTTGAAATACCCAGTAAACGCACTGTTAATAGAGCGTAGCACAGTCGTGCGTCAGCACTGTGATCCTTCTTGTACTCATGCTCTTGACGCATATCACCATTTCTTATAGTATCCCGCCAACTTGCCTCCCTTTAACCTTCATGCTCCGGAGAACAGACATGCCACACACAAACGAAATGAAACGATACCGCTGTTATGAGATATTTTCTCAATCTACCGGTGTTGAAATCCGCGCTGCGATCAAAACAAGCGAGGACCATGGACAGATTTCCGAGCGATGCGGCAGAATTCACCTCCGTTTTTTCAAGCTGACACAGAAGACAAAACCGGAAGAAGTTACTCAGATCCGCTTCATCTGCGAACCTGATGAAGCCTTCGCACTGTCACTGATGATTACTCAGGTGGCCTGTTCTTCTTCTCCGGGCAAGGAAAAACTGAATCCACACAAGTTTTCCGCCGGCGAACAGAGCGCCGAAACAGTAACAACGGTCTCGGTGGAGAAATGGGAGCGTAACGGTAAAAACGGTTACGCGCTGGCAGTCGGCCGTGGAAAAGATTTTATCAGCGTGCCGACGCCGCTTGCCAAATTTCTCTTTGCCGGAGAATTTCTGCGGTCGCTCTCAACGGAACAGTGCTGGGTGGAGCGGGTAGAAAAAAGGGCCTCACTGCCTCCTGCTCACTGAAGATGTCCCGTCCCAAACGCTACAGCACATTCTCCGCCGAACTCAAGCGCCGTTTCGGCTGCAAGGTTCAGCGCATCTCGCTTGATGCCGGCTTCAGCTGCCCCAACCGGGACGGCACGCTGCACAGCGAGGGGTGCGTCTTTTGCGGCGGGCATGGTTCCGGCTCCTACGGCATCCCGCGCCATCTCTCCATTACGGACCAGATCGAGGACGGCAAAAAGATCATGACCCGCAAGTACGGGGCGACGAAATTCATTGCCTATTTTCAGGCATATTCCAACACCCATGCTCCGGTCAAGCGCCTGCGCGCCCTGTTTGAAACGGCGGCTGCAGTCCCCGACGTGGTCGGCATCATAGCCGCCACCCGCCCCGACTGCCTCCCCGATGACGTTCTCGATTATCTCACAGAACTCTCACAACAGATATACTTTTGGGTGGAGATAGGCCTGCAGTCCATATACGACAAGAGCCTGACTTTCATGAACCGGCATCACGACTACCGCTGCTCCATGGATGCCATCCATCGCGCCAGGACTCAAGGCCTCAGGGTGTGTGCTCACATTATTCTGGGCCTGCCGGGCGAGACACGGGAGGAGACGCTTGCCATGGCAGGCGAGATGAATCTGCTGGGAGTGGATGGAGTCAAACTGCACCTTTTGCATGTCATGCAGGGGACGCGTTTGGCGGAGATGCACGCAAGAGGTGAATTGCAGGTCATGGAGAGAGATGAATACGTCAGTCTGGTCTGCGATTTTCTGGAACGGCTCGATCCTCGTATCCTGATCCATCGCCTGACCGGCGACGGCGGGCATGATAACCTGATTGCGCCGTTATGGTCGCTGAAAAAATTCGAGATACTCAACCAGATAGATGCAGAGATGGAAAGACGCGGGACGGGACAGGAACATATGCGTTGACCGTCAGGTGTTTTGAATAGAGGCAGAAAGGCTGTCTATAACTGTTTCCATGAAATTAATGCCGGAGCCGCCGCACTGCCGAAATACGTTGCCGCCGTTTCATCATACTGAAATTTAAAATTAGTCTGAGCGGTTAACGTTTTTCCCCACAGCATTCCCCTCATATAATCATTATCCTTGAATATGAAATCAGCATATGGCGCATAGAAGAGGGCGCTGTACGTACCTCCGGGATTACTCTGGAAATCAAATGTCGTTGCAGCGGTCGGAGTGGGCGCTGTCAGACCTGTGTCGCAAAAGAACATCAAATTCCCGGCAGATCCCCCGCTGTTCAGTGTAGCACCGGCCAGACTGACCGAACCGGTACCATGATAGTAGATGGAGACCGGGCCACTGCCGGAATTGATAGTGATGCTGGTGAGGGAAAGGGAGGTGGCGACGTACAAATTTACCGCTCCACTGCCGTTGATGGTCAGGTTACCATTGGTGATGTTCGTCAGGTAGTAGTTTCCGGGAGAAAGAATCTTGCTGCCGGAAATGGTGTTGCCCACAATGCCGGCGCCGGCATTATTGTTCGAGGCTGAATAATTGTGGGTCGATACCAGAGCTGCCGCGCCAAGAGGGTCCGGCGTTATGGGCGAAACATGTGAGACTGCAGCAGAACCGGCATAGGAGGCGCTTCCCCCGAGAACAACAGTGGTGAAGTCAGTATTTCCGGTGCTCAAGCTGGTATTCGAACCGAACTGGGCAGCGGGGGTGCCGACAATGGACAGATTATTCCCGATACTTACGGCACCGGACATGAACGCTCCCTGCACCAGGGTGAATGCCGGCATTCTTACGATCGCCTGAAGTCTGGTATTTGAGTTCGCGTAGTACCCCGATAACTGAAATGTGTAATCTGTCGTGCTTCCGGATTTGAGCTCGAGACGGGTGGTGGTCCAGTTGCTGAACGGGAATGAGCCATTGGAGAGAAGAGGATACACTACTGTGTCCGGTGCGCTGTAATGGAGCACGAACGGGCTGCCGGTGATATTCAGGGTACCGGCGGCGGATCTGTTTTTTATCTGTCCCAAAGCATACTGAACGCCTGCCTCGGCATTGTAAAAAGATTGGGCTGCTGTTTTGAAATTCGCCCCTATCTTCAACTCTGTGATGGAGGTCACGATGGTCGTAGCGCTGATGAAGGAGAGTACCAGGATCAGGAGAATAACCGATATGAGCGCGACGCCGCGCTCTCCCGGACTCTTCCTGCCGCACATGGTGCGAATTTGCGCCCCTGTCCCGTCCGGGGATCCGGGATCCATTACAGGTTCCTCGGGCTGAGAGTTGTCTCCAGTGTGCACGATGCTGAATAACTGCCGAAAACGGGAGTGCCGGTTGTCACTGAAACAAGTATCTGCCGGACAATGCCGACGGCAACATTGCCGGATCCATCCGGCGTCAGCAGGTTTCCCGCCCCGTCCCGGTACTTGAACGAAATCCCCTTTACACTTTCCGCTACCGCCTGTCGCGTCCCCCCGGAACTTCTGCCAATCCTGGCACTCGAGTAGCGTGAGTAGGAAGTTTGAGTCGCGGCGCTCTTTATCGTCAGTGACGTTATGTTGGCAAAGATGATGCCCGTGGCGGTGCTGTACCCGGCCATTATAATGTCGCGGGACATCAGCTGGAGAGCGGCCCTGGCGTTCTGTTGCGCTTCCGCGACCTGTTCCTGAACTTTAAAACTATTGTAATGGGAGGAATAAACGGAATACATGGATCCGAGCAGAACCAGGGCAATGACCATTGCGTACAATGCCTCGATTAATGTGAATCCCCGTTCTCTGCTTCTGAGTCCGCGCAACGCCACATCCCCTATTTTGCAATTATTGTGGAAAAGCTGGCCGATGCATTATCACTCTGTCTGTACACTGAGACATTCAGAGTCCTCGTGTTGGCAATGGGGCCGTTCTGTATTACGCTGACCCGCTTGTAACCGGAGTATAAGGCGGTGGAACCGTCAGCTGCAGTTATGGATCCGTAATTCTCGGTCACCGCACCGGTAGAAAAATTGGAATACCCTTTGTTGATATACTCTTCCATCTTCTGCTGGGAAAGGGCCGTAGCGGTAGAAATCTGTTTACTGATAAAATTACCTCTGATTACAACTACAGCCAGCGAAGCTATGCCCATCAATGCGACGGAAAAAACCAGAGTCGCGATCATTATTTCAATCAGCGTAAAGCCCTTGGTTTCGACCAGTCTCACATTCACAACGTCAGCTCCCTTTTCTGTATTATCTGATCCGTACACGACCCGCAGCACTCACATCCACCCGCTTTGGAGGCAGCTCCGGACTACCGGTGAGGGTGATCGTGACTGAACCGGAGGCGGTTCCCATTGTCGTAAACGTTATGTTTCCGGTTGATGAAAGCGATACGCCACCAAACTGTGACGAAATGTCTTTGGCGACACCACCGATGGTATATCCCGTACTGTTGAAAGTAACAGTAGTTGCAGCATTCGTGCTGACCGCCTGCATTCTGGTCAGCATCAGATCGGTCAGAACCTGCCTTGCGGCCCCGCTCAGGTAGTATTGGGGCATATTTGATTTGATAGCAATTACAGCCACTGCCGCCAGAACCGTGATGATGGCAATAACTGTCACCATTTCAAGGAGGCTGTATCCTTTTTTATTGTAGATTACAGAATATGGCATGAACGTCGTCACCGGGCTGTAACATAAGGGGTACAGATACGTTCGGATTTTTCAAATTGTTCCATCGCCTCAGCGCTGTTCTTCGGCTCACTGGACAGTATCAGAATTTTTTCCATACAATCTTCATAATTACGCGGCAGCGCCTTGGCCAGGGACGCAGCCTGCTGTGTTGCGGCAGCAGCCGCCCCGCCTCTTCTGCGTGCAGCGGTTGTCACTTTTGAACCTGCGCCTGTTTTGTGAAGCTTCTCTTGTGAAATACCGGAAAAAACCGGCTTATTTTTATTCACGGAGTTTTTGCGATTTTTTTGGGAATTGCCTCCATGTTTGAACGTTTCTGCAGAAGAAAGCTCATCAGGCGGGTAAAGGGGATTGTCAGTGAAAATGTATGTGCCATCTTTAGTCTGCGATCGGTAAAGATGTTCGGATATTACAGGGGGTGGAGGAGGAGCCGTTTTCAGGGTGGAATCTGCATCGCTCTTTTCGTTCACGCTCTCCCTGGCAGCTGTAACGGGTGGTGACACTTTCGGCTCAACGGTGATGTTTTCAGGTCTCACCGGGGTATCTTTCCGGTTGGGAAGCCGTTTTTCAAGAGAATATCCGTTGTTTTTGAACTCCTGACCGATGTCATTGAGGATTGGAATCTTCGCATGACAATGGCCGCATGGCAGGCCATACTGTTTGGAAAAAAAATCTCTGGCATCCGCATGAATTGCCATGAGAACAAAGGGTATGGACAGAAGTCCGGTCATTATTTTGGAATATTTTTTTATTATAGTGCCACCTAGTTGATATTGAAGCATAAATACTCAACTCCTCCGCAGCTGGTTTCGGCATTATAGCGCTGATGAATAACAACGGCCACACTCAATTGAATAACATTATCGTAAATTATATAAAACAACCAGTTTTTTATAGTTGTGCGATTGTTGCCCGTCCACCTCTGACGTGATATAAAGCGGTACAGAAAAAACAGCGGGCAGAAGCAGGAGATTCTTGTGAAGGCACATTTACTACAACGATTGTGGGTCACTTTTTCCGTGTATGTGGTCGGTTTCTACGCCTCTGTTCTGAACCGGCTCGTCATTAAGGGGAGTGTGCATATCCCCCGCAGCGGCCCGGTTCTTGTTGCTTCAAACCATATTTCGGCCTATGAGACGGTATTCCTCCCCTGGGCGGTCATCAGACATCATCCGTTTCAGATGCTCTGGACACCGGCCAAGGAGGAGCTTTTTGTGAAACCGTTCCAACGCCTTGTCTACTCGTCCTGGGGAGCTTTTCCGGTCAGACGCAGGCGCGATGTCAAGGCCAGCCGCATCCTGAACGATCTGCTGCTCGACCAGAAAGTCATGCTGTTCCCCGAGGGTACCCGTCACAAAGATGGGCGACTGGGCAAGGGAAACCGCGGAGTTGGAAAGATAATCTACGACACCCGGCCAGCCGTGATACCGACCGCACTGATCGGACTCAATCAATGGAAGTTTCCGGAAATGGGTCAGCAGGGAACGGTAATTTTCGGGGCGCCTCTCGACTTTAATGACCTTTATATGCTGGAAGATTGCAAGGAAACCCACCTCTTGATCGTAGAGCGGGTTATGCTGGCCATTGCCAATCTTTTAAAAGAAGAAGGGGCCTATGTCGGTGAAGCCTGATGGACAGAAGGTGGAAATATTTTGTGACGGAGCCTGCAGTGGCAACCCGGGGCCGGGAGGATATGGTGCCATACTGCGGTATGGCGGTCATGAGAAAGAAATCAGCGGCGGAGCCAGAGAGACAACCAACAACCGGATGGAGCTAAGCGCTGCCTTAGAAGCGCTCAGGCTTCTTACGCGCCCCTGCAGCGTCATTGTCACGACCGACTCACAATATCTCGTCAAAGGGATTACCGAGTGGATGAGCGGATGGTTACGCAATGGATGGCGCAACAGCAAAAAAGAGCCTGTCGTAAACCGGGACCTGTGGGAACAGCTCCTTATCGAGACACAAAAACACCGTGTGCAGTGGAAATGGGTTCGCGGCCACGCCGGTCATGCCGAAAACGAACGCTGCGATCAACTTGCCAGAGAAGGTATCCCCTTATCCTGACAATATCAGCATTGTCCGGTTTTTAGCCTCCCCTCTCTTGCGGGTGATCTTTACCCTGGCTAAATACGTGCCGACCACTCAGTATACGTACGGTAGCAGCTTTCGAACGCGCTTCCGGTATGCGGAATATTCCGGAAATCTCTCCTCCAGCATGCGCTCCTCAAAGCGTGACTTACCGTCAAAGAACGCAAAGAGAAGTAACGCATAACCGATGGTAAGCCAGCTATGCAACCACAGCCCCCAGCCAAAGGCCATGAACGTTATGCCGCTGTAGATGGGGTGTCGCACGAAGCGGTACGCTCCGCTTACAACCAGCGTCGCGTTCTCCTTCGGGAGTGGCAGGGGGGTGAGATTCCTGCCGAGGTTGAGTGCACCGCATGTTGCCAGAAGAATGCCGGCTAATAGCAGGATACATCCTGCCAGAGAACTGATCCAGGTACATGGAGAGCGCCACTCTGACATCCACTTAAACGAGTGTGGACCAACTATCAGCAGTAAAAACAGGCCCGCCTGTACAACCAGATACCACTCGCCTCGAGAGCTTTTCCTGAAGTTATTTAGAGACACTGCTACCTCGTCAGCGGCATTCTTCAAGGGCGGGAAAGTATCTGTGCCAGGCATTCGATATGCCGGTTATCGGTCCCGCAGCATCCTCCCAGGATCTGCATGCCCAGTTCTCCGCGCAGTGCCGATACGCTTCTGCCAAATATTTCCGGAACCTCTTCTACCAGATCCGGACTGACGTCCAGCTCCTCCGGACTGAGGGCGGCAGTGTTGGCCAGCAGGCCGATTACCCGCTTTCTAACCAGTGGCGAGGAGTTGCCGCCATGCAGCATGGCGCTGCGAAAAACCGATGCATGGGTACAGTTGATCAGATAGGCCAGTGGGCGCGATTCTACGACTGTATCGATGGCCGCGATTGCCGCTTTGAGCGGTGTACCATCCAGCAAGGTTCCTTCCGCCCGGGCAACGAAGCTGATCATGTATGGCAGCCCGGTTGCAGTCTGTGCCCGTGCCAGTCCGACGGCCTCGCTCAGGGCCGGAAGAGTAGCCGCCAGCAGGAAATCTACGCCGGCTGACGCTAAAGCATCTGCCTGCCACGAATGGAATGCAGCCGCCTCGCGTTCAGTCATGGACTCTTCCGGTTTGTAGGCATCGCCTCGGCAGCTCATCAGCCCGCAGATGGCTATCTTGTGGGCATAGTCGCCGCAGGAATCGCGCAGGCCGGCCAGAAAGCGGTAGTTGTCACCGTTAAGGTCGCGGCCTGCCATCCCTGCCGCTGCGATGCGATCCCTGCCGGCACGCCAGGTGGGAGTGGAGAGCAGCAGCGGCAGGTTGTAGCGCTGGCCGATTTCGAGGTATTGGCGGCAGATAGCTTCAAGGGCTGTCCGGCCTGCATCATGATAAATCAGAGCTGAATTGACTACGTTTTCATCAAGACGGATGTCCGGCGAGCGCCGCAGGCGTTCGATGACCGCGCCTTCGCCCAGGATGACCGGAGACGTAGCCAATAGTTTCTGAATGAGAGTTCCTGTCGTAGTCGTCATACTATCTCTTCCCCCTGTTAACCATCCCGTGTCATGTTGACTCTCGTAACTCCTTGATAACAGTAATGAGCTCTTCCCTGGTCAGTATGCCCTTCTTCTCCAGGACTGTTATCAGGGCAAGCATCTCGTATGAATGGGAGATAACCAGTTTCTCCAGTGTAACCATTTCTTCCCTGGGTAGTTGAGTAGTCATGGCTTCTCTTTTCGTACATACCGTATCTTTACCTTGTCACCATCCGCCCAGTCGTTATGGTCTCCCTCAATCGTATGGAAGCGGACGGCAGGCAAGTTGTCGGCAAGTGCCTTGGCGTGGGTAATCGGAATGATAGTATCCGCTTGCGCGGCAATCAGGTCAAGTTGACCTTTGTAGCCTCTCAGTGCAGTGATGTTGTCCCAGTTGTCGTGCAGTAACAGTTTTACGGGCAGAAACGGATAGTGCCGTGCCGCGACAGCGGCAAGCGTATCGAATGGAAGAATCATAACAATCTTGTCCGGAGGGTGGTGATTCGAGGCCAGATAAGCTGCAGGGCCGCCTCCAATGGACTCAGCCGCTACACAAACGGGGGAGTTTGGAAATTGAGCCTTGAGCAGTTCAAATGCCTGCCGTGCCGCGTCATTGAAAGCGAACATTGATGGGGAGCCGGGCCGTGAGCCGTACCCCGGATATTCCAGAATGAAGACCGAATCCTGAGAGGAAAAAGAGGGGAGCACATACGTACGATCACTTGCCTGTCCGGCATTGCCATGCAGAAACAGCCAGATCGTTCCGGGAGATGGCACCAGTCTGGCATAGCCGATCAGTTGCCCGGACTGCCTCCATTCTGTCAATCCATTATTTTCAAGGTGGTGAGAAGGGATGTATATGAGTTTACGCTGGAACAGAGCACATCCGATAAGAAGAGTCATATAACCGGCGGCACAAACCAACAGAATGCGGATCACTGATTCGACCCTGTCCACGTCTCGTCGAAAAATACAGGCGTATTGATGTTGTAGAAGCTCTGGGTGGTGGGCATGGTTCCTCAAAATCCAATTCAGATATTCAGCGCTTCAAATTCTCATCAAGGGCAACAGTCAGTAAGGTACGATTGGCAGGAAAATATTCAAAGCAGAGAATCTCCCTCTACATGGCTATTCAGCCTCCTGTTTCTCACGGATGACCAGTGACGGATCAAAGCCCTGCTTGGCTGCCCGCTGCATGATGGTGGCTCTCGCTGGCGCCATTGTCGAAGACAAGCCAACATTCTCAGCATCTGATGTATGCAGTACTGCATCGCTGATCAATCCAAATAACAAAGGCATCAGCTATGGCAGCCACGCAAAAGCGGCATGGGACTCTGTGAATCCCATGCCGCTTTTGCGTGCGGATATGCTGCAAGGATTACATCATTTTGGCCAGTAACGGCACTATCAGGAGAGATACGATATTGATGATCTTGATCATCGGGTTGATCGCCGGGCCGGCGGTATCCTTGTAGGGGTCGCCGACCGTGTCGCCGGTGACGGCCGCCTTGTGGGCGTCGCCACCCTTGCCGCCGTGATGGCCATCCTCAATATACTTTTTGGCGTTATCCCAGGCGCCGCCACCGGTGGTCATGGAAATGGCGACAAAGATGCCGGTGACGATACAGCCGACGATTACCCCGCCCAGAGCTTTGGGACCCAGAGTGAAGCCAACGATGACCGGGGCCAGGATCGGGATCAGACCGGGGATGACCATCTCCTTCAGAGCCGTTTTGGTGACGATGTCAACACAGGACGCATAATCCGGCTTGCCGGTGCCTTCCATGATGCCTTTGATCTCACGAAACTGACGACGTACTTCAACGACGACCGCACCACCGGCTGTGCCGACAGCCTCCATGCACATGGCAGCAAAGTAGTAAGGGAGCATGCCGCCAATGAAAAGCCCGACGATGATGTACGGGTCGGAAAGGTCAAACGTAATGGCCTTGCCGGCCAGCTTCAGCTCATCCACATACGAGGTAAAAAGGATCACTGCCGCGAGGCCGGCGGAACCGATGGCATAGCCTTTGGTAACCGCTTTGGTTGTATTGCCGACCGCGTCCAGAGGATCGGTAACGGCACGGACAGAGTCATCCAGTTCAGCCATTTCAGCAATACCACCGGCGTTGTCGGTGATCGGGCCGTATGCATCCATGGCTACAACGATGCCGGTCAGGGAGAGCATGGAAACGGCGGCAATGGCGATGCCGTACACGCCGGCGCATTTATACGCAACGATAATGCCGGCGGCAATCACGATCACCGGCAGGGCCGTAGATTTCATTGAGACGCCGAGACCGGCAATGACATTGGTGCCGTGACCGGTAGTCGATGCTTGGGCTATATGCCGGACCGGACCGTATTCGGTAGCGGTGTAGTATTCGGTGATCCAGAAGATGGCACCGGTCACAACGAGACCGACGATAGCCGAGATGAAGATGTTGGTGGCCGAGTATCCGGTCGGATTGCCGGCCGGGAACATCTGTACCGTGACGAAATAGAAGGCGATGCAGGCCAGGATAGCCGAGGCGATCAGACCTTTGTAGAGGGCGGTCATGATCTTGCCGCTGCTGCCGAGTTTGACAAAGTACGTTCCGATGATGGAGGTTATGATGGAGATGCCTCCCAGGATCAGCGGATACGTAACAGCTCCGCTGAAGTTGTTGAAAGCTATGGCGCCAAGCAACATGGCGGCTATCAGGGTCACGGCGTAAGTCTCGAACAGGTCGGCGGCCATGCCGGCGCAGTCACCCACGTTGTCGCCTACGTTGTCGGCAATGACGGCCGGGTTGCGGGGATCGTCCTCGGGTATGCCGGCTTCGACCTTGCCGACCAGGTCGGCGCCGACGTCAGCACCTTTAGTGAAGATACCGCCTCCCAGACGGGCGAAGATGGAAATCAGTGAACCTCCGAAACCGAGGCCGACCAATTGGGTCACCACGTCTTTGACCGGAGCGCCCGGCATGAGTTTTGTCAAGACCAGATAGTACCCGGCAACGCCCAAAAGTCCGAGACCGACCACCAGCATACCGGTGATGGCACCCCCCTTGAAAGCGACATTGAGGGCCTTGTGGATACCTGATTTGGCGGCCTCCGTGGTGCGCACGTTGGCGCGGACCGAGACAAACATGCCGATGAAGCCGGTCAGGCCGGAAAAGAGTGCGCCGATGGCGAAACCGATGGCGGTTTTACCGCCAAGGGTTGCAAAGAGTGCTACGAACATAACTGCACCGACCATGGCAATAATGGTATACTGGCGCTTCATGTAGGCGCCGGCGCCCTCCTGGATCGCAGCGGCGATCTGTTTCATCCGTTCGTTACCCTGGGGAAGCCCCAGAATCCACTGGGCTGTTACCAGTCCGTAAACGACCGCGGCGGCGGCGCAGACCAAAGCAAAGATAACTGCATACTGTTCCATTCTCTCAATCCCTCCCATTATATGAATAGCTGCTTCGTTGCATGCTGAAATAAGGTTAGCCAGAAACGTTAAACAGTTAAAGGATCAGCGTTGTTTTGTCAAGTCTAATTTATGGATTTACTCCGGATATTTCGGCAAACTGCGTTCATAATAAACCGAGTCTGCTCATCAAAAGAATGCATTGCGTTGACACATCCATGATTACACTTTATATCTGTCCATATGCGCCTGATTCCTGACTCCTTTGTCAAAACGTCACAGACTCTTCCCGGTCAGCCAGAAGGGCAGGGTACATGACCGCCATTCTCTACATAGTCGCCACCCCGATCGGCAACCTTGAGGACATGACCTATCGGGCTGTGCGAATACTGGGCGAGGTTGATCTGATTGCCGCCGAGGATACCCGCCACTCTCTCAAGCTGCTCAACCACTTCGGCATCTCAAAGCCGTTGACCTCCTATTTCGATCATAACAAGCAATTCAAGGGAGAGCGCATTCTGAATGCGTTGCGCCAGGGAAAATCGGTGGCGCTGATCTCCGACGCCGGCACCCCCTGTTTATCAGATCCCGGTTATCAGCTCGTTCGGGATGCCGTTGCCGATCATATCCCGGTCATTGCCATACCGGGCGCCTGTGCTGCTGTGGCGGCTTTGTCGGCTTCCGGTCTGCCGACCGACAGATTCACCTTCGCCGGTTTTCCTCCGTCACGACAAGGCAAACGACGTTCATTTCTGAAGGAAATGGCAATTCTGCCCGGCACGCTGGTGTTGTACGAAGCACCCCATCGTATGGAGGAGACTCTGGCGGATATCCGTGAGGTGTTGGGAGAACGCCGGATTGTCGTGGCTCGTGAACTTACCAAGATGTTTGAAGAGATACTCCGGGGTAATGTGTCAGAAGTTATGGGGAGTATATCACAGGGCAAGGTGCGCGGTGAGTTCGTCATTCTTGTGGCGCCGGGAGAGATTACTCTTCAGGAAACCGAACCTTTGGATGGTGTGCTGCTGCGCTTGATGGGTGATGGCGGTCTTTCAATCAAAGATGCTGCCCGAAAAGCTGCTGATATTACCGGAGTTTCCCGCAACGAAGCCTACGGAGAAGCGCTAAAATTAAGAAATAACGGTGATTTGTAAGGAATAGTCTTGCAAAACAAGCCGTTATCTGTTTGAGCACCTTCCCGTTTATGAGTGGTACTCAGGCTTCAAAACTGACTGCCCTACTGTCCTGGTGGACGGTAGTGGATACTCATTTTCGATGCCTGATCGATCTCCTCGGGTGTGAGCAGGACGGTTGTCTTTATTTTGGAAGCTCCACTGGAGCTGATGGTAAGAGAGAGGGCTGCAGCACTGGCATTGTCCGGCAAATCCACGATGACGACCAGATCGAATTCACCAAAGGCATAGTAGAATGATTCCAGAGTTCCACCGACCCCTTTGACCATGTGTTCAAGCGCCTCCATGGAGCAGAAAGACATGGGCACCGGAGATTGGGCCGACGACGTTGGAGCGCTTAATTCTTTGGCCAGCTGTTCTACCGCTTTAAGTCTTTTGGTGCCGCCTTCCTTGAGCAGTCCCTTTGCGCCTTCGACCGAGTAGGAAATTTGTCCGAGATACTTTGCCATATTGATTCCTCTCCATTATTGAGCTGAATGAGTCCATACGTTTGATCGTTATTACCTGTTGCGCTTCCCCGGACCGGTACAGGCATCTTTCCCTGATTGTCCTGTCTGGCATTGTAAACGTGCATGGCAATAAATCAGTCCTGTAGATACCATAGTTTGCCTGGAAGAACAATGAAAGTTGATAACTCTCAAAAAAGCATTGTAGACACAGGCACTTCATCGGTTTGCATAATGAATAATCACGGCTCGTAACCAGCTATTATATGACACTAGATAAAGATTGGAGTAGAAGATCGTGGCAGTATCCCCGCATGTTCAGCCCGCTTCAAGAGGCAGTCAATGGCTTGCTCACCTTCGCATCCCAGTTCGACCGAAAACTCATTAACGTACAGCCCGATGTGGGCGGCGCAAACCTCCATACTCATTTCCTGGGCATGTTCTCCGATATAGCGGGCCGCCTCATCCGGATGGCTGCGGGCATACTCAACCGCTGACTGCAGGGTGCGCTCGACGACAGCGATTTTCTCAGGCCCGATTGAACGACGGACCACAATACCGCCCAATGGAATAGGCAGGCCGGTTTCACCTTCCCACCATTCCCCGAGATCAAGCAGCTTTTGCAGACCGAAGCCCTGGTAGGTGAAGCGCGATTCATGGATGACCACTCCGGCATCGACATTGCCGCTCAGTACGGCATCCATGATTTCGTTGAACGGCATGATGATGAAGTTGTCCAGTGCGGGATCGAAGAGCCTCAGAAGCAGAAGAGCGGTGGTATAACGCCCCGGTACGGCGATGGTCTTGCCACGCAGTTCAGCGGGGTTGATTTTTCTGCCCGCCACCAGCAATGGCCCGCATCCTCGACCCAGGGCGCTGCCGGAGCGAAGCAGAACGTAGTCGTCCCGGATATGTCCCAGAGCATGGAAGGAAACCTTGCTGACGTCCAGTTCACCCCTGAACGCCAACTGGTTGAGAGTTTCCACGTCCTCAAGGCGTTCGTGGTAGACGATGCCCCCCGTATCGACCAGCCCGTGTACCAGCGGGTAAAACATGAAGGTGTCATTGGGGCAGGGGGAAAAACCGAGAGTAAGTTCTATGGTCATAAGATATCCGCCTTTGCCGGTTGAGTTAACGCTCCAGTATAAATGTCACCGGTCCGTCGTTGACCAGCGATACCTGCATGTCGGCCTGAAAGACGCCGGTTTCGACCGGCAGGCCGGTGCGGCATGCGGCATCGACGAAATACTCGTACAGCCGCTTCCCCTCGTCTGCCGGCGCCGCCCTGTCAAATGAAGGGCGCTTCCCCTTCATGCAGTTTCCGGCCAGAGTAAACTGGGAAACCACCAGCAGGCTGCCGCTGATGTCAACGACCGACCTGTTCATCTTGCCGTTATCGTCATAGAAGATCCGCAAACCGCAGATCTTTTCGACCAGCCAGTCGGCCTGCGCTTCGGAATCCCCTTTTTCAACACCGAGCAGAACCAGTATCCCCCGGGAGATCTCCCCGACGATCCGCTCTTCGACCGTTACCGATGCGGACGTGACACGCTGTATCACAGCCTTCATCGCTTCAATCCCGGTAAGGCAATGCAGCTCATATATCTGTCCGCATAATCAATCAAAATTCCCTGACCGCATTAAAAGTCCAGGTATATGTGCGGTTACTGGTCTTATCATCATACGAGCCACTCCAGACTGTGCCGGAAGTGTCCATGGCGGATGGATACGATGAAGAGTTCTTGAACCAATACCAGGAATACGTCGGGGGAACTGCTTCACCGCACGTTGTTGAGAGTGTGGCCATCTTGCCGGAACCGGTGACGGAAACCCCTCGCACGTCAAAACCGCCGATAAGAGCCTGTATCGGCATTTTGAGGGTTCCGTACGGCGAAGGTGCAGAAGGGGACGGAGAGTAATTTAGATTGAATCCGTCTCCTCCCGTGTACTCGCACGGCTGATCGGTAAGCGGACGTTTCATTCCTGATTTCCGATAGTCCCAGTACAAATTAATATTCTTTAGATAATAACCGAGATCAGCCTGCAATCCTCCAAAACTCGACGCCGGGTTGCGTTCAAAGGTCACCGTTGTTTTCAATGTTTCCTGGACATTTGGATCGGGATTGGTCTGCGTGACCTGTACGGTGCCTGACCACTGCCAGCACCCGGCGTTGCTTACTCTGACAACCGGCGTAATTCCGAGAGACTTGAGGGGGGTATTTTCATCTATGGAACCGTTTCCCAGAATAACCACCATCTCCTCAAGACGCTCCGATTTCTTGTCTCGGCAATAATTGAGTCCTGTTCCAAAGACAACCGATGCCGATGGCACTTCGCTCCATTTACCTTCGATCTTCACCAGTACCCGCAGCTCTTTGCCATCAGTGGGGGGATACTGCGGTTGACTGTTGTAACAGGTGTTGGTGCTCCTTCCATTGAACGTGCAACTACTTTTTGCCAGTTTGTTTTTCCATCCGTCAAAAAGCGTCACCATACGTGCGTCCTGTGTTTTAGAGTCGTCGAAGACAAAGTGATAATACCTCCCGGCCAGCTGTTTTCTTTCAATTGTCCTGTTATCGTACGTCCCGTTCTGTGCGGCCGTGATATCCCTGGGCTCAAGGTACGCCGGAGCAGCAAGAGAAGCTTGAGGTTTGGGGTAATCGTCGTTCAGATAATAGAAAATGTCACTCGCTCCATTCATTCTTACTTTCGTTTTTACTGGCCGTGCGTACAGTTGCTCTGAAGTGGGTACGCCGTTTATCATGTTGATCAGTTTGTCACCTGTCCTGAAAGGAAAAAGGATGGGGGTATATGCATCATATGTCACAGTAGCGTCACCGCCGCCGTTCCAGGCTGCCACCAGATAGTCGTTCCACCACCCTTGATACTTGGTTGTTTTGTTGGTCTCTTTATTCAGAGCCTCAAGAGACTTCATGGTCCTGGCGTTTTCATATATCCTGCGAATTATGTCAATGTCAGTTTCGGGCATCTTGTGTCTTGTCAGAAAAGTGAACGGCAGGTAGGCTGTGTAATAGTGTGCGGGATTATTGTCGTTCAACGATGCTCCAGGCGACCAGAGCATATCGAAGGAATTCTTTTCCGTCATGTCCAACTCTTTTTTAGCCGCAGGATAGAGGTAATCCATCGCCCAATTGGCGGTGGACTCGGAGAGCCAATCGTATTCGGATTCGTTATTGTTGAGCTTGGGATAGGTAAATTGAAAGGCATGCGTCATTTCGTGAGCAAGGGGCTGGAGAATGCCCAGGCCGCCCGGAGGAGCGGTGTTGGAACCGAGTTGACTCGTGCTGTTAACCCTTAACTCAATGAATGATGCACGGGTAATGCCTAGATTGATTGGTGTTGTGCCCCCTTGCATGCTGGTTAACGGATTTCCATGTCCATCAAAAAATTCATTTACCAGATAGATGTCATAACTGCCATCTCCTCCATCATTCGTTAATCTGTCCGGCCTTCCGCTACTACTTGTCCCCATATCAGAAGGGAGATCTCTTTTAAACAGCGCTTTCAAATTAGCATAGATATATGTCTCTGCAGTATTTGCGAGATCTTGCGCAAGAGATAGGGCTGTGGGATTGTCCGACGGCGCCCAGACGGTAAATTTAGTGATGGGTGACCGAAAACGGGACCAGGTGACCGGTCCGGCGGCAGCCCGATTGACCATGTTGCCGGATGCAGAGGCCGGCAGTGCTGCAGCCTGTGCCGAGATGATTTCATACCAGCTTCCAGGTGCGGTGGGGCGCAGAAGGAACGGCCGGATGACAGACCTGGATTCGGCTGTCAGGTCCCGGTAGCGTCGGGAAATGTCACCCCTCAGCCGGCTGGCGGTGGGGGCGCTCGCTCCTTTGTACTGCGTTGGGAGCCGGTTATCTCCGAATATGGCAAAAGCCTTGTAGATCAGCGAGGTTTCAAAATCTATGGTTCCCTGGTTATAGGCGCCTTCGATAAGGCCGATACTGGTGGTGGCCGGCGGCGGTTGGTCTATGGTGACTGTGACGGTAATTGTGGCCGTGTCAGATGCACCGGCGGCATCGGCAACCGTCAGGCTGAAGCTGAAAGCGGTCCCCTCCGGATCGGTCACCGGCGGAGCGGTAAAAGATGCTCTCGCTGATGAAGTACCCGTAAGGGGCACCGCCGGGCCTCCCGTCTGTTGCCACTTGTAAGATACGATCGCGCCGGTTGAGCGTGAACCGTCCAGGGTCACGCTTGAGTTCTGCTGCACGCTCCGGGATGGCCCGGGCTGTGCCGACAGCACCGAATAGTTGCTGTCAGCCGTTGTCGTGGATGTTGTGACGCCTGCTCCGTACACCCTGTCGCGCCACTCGGTTTCACCCATGATCCGCCAGTAGGTTGTGTCCGGTTCGGTATGGAGTACCGCCCCTCCTGCAATGGATAAGCCGTTCATCGGCATGAGGTAGACCATGCCGGTGCTCCAGTTGCGCCAGAGCAGATCAGCCTTCCCGTCGCCGTTAAGATCGGCGATACTGACTATCTGCCAGGAGATATCCGGTTCAATGTGGATAAGCCCCTGAGCGGTAACAGCACGGCCGTTCATCAGCATGCCGTAGACCATACCGGTAGTCCTGTTATGCCAGATGATGTCAGCCTTGCCGTCACCGTTCAGGTCGCCGGTCCCGGCAATACGCCAATTGATGTCCGGTTCGACATGTACGACCGACTGTGATTTTATGGCAATGCCATCAATCAGCATCTGATAGAGCGTGCCGCTTTTGCTGTTCCACCAGAGCAGATCAGCCTTTCCGTCGCCATCGAAATCGGCGCATGCGACTATTCTCCAGTCAGTGACATTCGGCTCCGTATGAATGAGGCCGCCGCCGGACACGGCGCCACCAGAAATGAACATGCCGTAAACCGCGCCGGTCTTGTTGTTCCACCAGATCAGATCGGTAGTTCCATCGCCGTTTACATCACCGGTGGCGACAATACGCCAGGCTGTGTCCGGTTCCGTATGAATCAGCGCCCCACCCGAAATCTGTGTGGGAGATTGCATGAACATCAGATATACCTGCCCGGTGGAACTGTTGCGCCAGACATGATCGAGCGTGCCGGCACCATTGAAGTCTCCCTTGCCGACGATTATCCAGTTTGTATCCAGCTCCTCGTAAACGACACCCTGGCTGACGATGGAACCCGAACTGAGGCTCATGCCATAGACAGGTCCTTCTTCAGAGTTTTGCCAGGTAATTGATGGAACAGAGGGTGTTGATGCTCGCTTGACAGGCGCCATAACGGTTGCAATTGGGATGTCAGTCAGGGCACTGGCGCCATGTGCGAAGAGAGCCATCGAGCTCAGACTGATACCTGCGATAACAACCAGGAGTTTCAGAGTTTTTACCAGATACACATTCAGCATGACGGCCTCCTGATAAATTGGGATTCATCGTACTGCAAACGTATGGAAATAAAATGATATTATATTCCCTGAGTTCAGGTCAATATTAATTTTATCAATACTATATGGGCACTGTTTTTGCGGATCTGTTTCCTGATGGGGTATACGTCGCATAAAAAACCCCGCCGGTTGCCCGACGGGGTTTTCGTACTGAGGGGTTGAGGCCGGTTTTCTTATTCGCAGAGGTCCACTTTGATATCCCAGTTCTTGAGTTTCATGGTGCCGTTCTTCTCCAGGTTGAGGTGCATCTTGAAGGCACGGTCCCACAGCTGCGGCTCGTGGGCGACCTTTCTTCTCAAACAGTCGGCAGTGGCGATATCCAGATACTCGGTCAGTTGTGCTTTGTAGTCCGGATGCGCGCACTTTTCAATGATATGCCGGGCGCGAGTTTTCGGATCCATGCCGCGGACGTCGGCCAAACCCTGCTCGGTGACGACGACATCAAGATCATGCTCGGTGTGGTCGATGTGTGAGCAGTGCGGAACCACACAGGATATACCGGTCGGATCGGCTTTACTCGGACGGCTTGAAGGGGTATGCATCAGTTTTATCTTGCCGTTGCGCAGGAAGTCGCCAGATCCACCCAGTCCGTTAATCATGCGGGTTCCACCAACGAGAGTGGAGTTGGCATGGGCGTACATATCGATCTCAACCGGAGTGTTCATGGCAATACAGCCGAGACGGCGAATCGGCTCAGGAGCATTCGAGATGGAGAGCGGACGCAGCGTAATCTTGCTGAAGTACTTGTCCCAGTTATCGAAGAAGCGGGGAAAGCCCGGACTCTCGGAAAGCGACAGGGAACAGGAAGAAGCGGCGTCACACTTGCCCGAGTCAAACAGGTCGAGCATCGTATCCTGAAGTACCTCGGTGAAGACAGTCAGGTTATAGAACGGACCCTTCGCAAGACCACCGATGACGGCGTTAGCTATTGAGCCTACACCCGACTGAAGCGGCAGCAGGTTGTCAGGGATGCGCCCGGACTTCACCTCATACTGGAAGAAGTCTATAATGTGGTTGGCAATGGCATCGGAAGTATCGTCCATCTCTGTGAAGGCACGTCCCTTATCGCGCAGTTTGGACTCGACAATAGCAATGATCTTATTAGGATCGCAAGGGCAATAGGTTGTGCCGATGCGGGAATCTGCCTTGGTGATACCGAGAATCTGACGATTGGGAGGATTGTTGCAGGAAACTATGTCATGAATCCCTTCGAATGAGGGTTGACCGGTGTTGACTTCAATAATGATCTTGTCGCATATCATCAGGATTTCCGGGATAACGCCACAGGATGCGGTCGGAACGAGGCCGCCGTCTTCGGTGATGGCCGAAACTTCGATGATTGCTATGTCAAGTTTGCCGCTCTCTGTGTCCTTGGTGTAATAGCCGTAGCCGAGATCCTGGGCGAAGAGAGAGAGGTGCTTGTCGCCCATGCGGATGCGCCCCTCGTTGATGCCGGCAGCGATGTTTTTACCGGTCTGGTAGGGCCAGCGACGGTCGATCATGTCAAGGGTTGCCCAGCGGTCTTCGGTCTCGGCTCCGACGGAAGCGCCGATGAACAGGTTGAACTTCCATTTGCCCTGCAGGTTGTTCTGCTCAACGTGGTTGGCCAGTGCGATGGGGACCATTTTGGGATAGCCGGACGGGGTGAAACCGGACCAGCCCAGATTCATGCCTGGTTTGAAGAACTGGATGGTCTCCTCGGCCGTCATGACCTTGCTCAAAAGCGACTTGTGACGAATGCGGTCTTGCAGGGTACCGTAATCTGACATCTCCTACCTCCTGTTTGTTTTTGTTATTACAGGCACAAAATTGTCCTGAGAAGCAACAGCGATTGTCTCGAATCTGCCAGAAAACAGCTTGATAATACGCTGTTATGCTGTACAAAAGCATTGGTAAATCGAGAGGGTCTGAATTCTACGCAGACACGTTTGTTTCGTCAAGCTAAAATTGTATACAGAATACTATTTGTTTTCAAAGTCAACGGCTACAATAGCCGAACAGACCGATTTCATGTGCGGAACAACCACGTCGGCGTGGTAAGGATGGATCTGGTAGGCCTGAAGATCTTCCAGAGAATCGAATTTTGTCACTAGCGCAATGTCGTAGGAACGTTCCGTCCGGATGACATCAATGCCAGCCTCAAGATGTCTGAGAAGGGGAATCTTGCTATCCATGCTGAGCAGCTTGGCCTGTGTGACCGCCAGGTTTTCACTGGTAGGCTCTACCAGTTTGAATAAAACAATGTGGGTTACCATGGTGTTAATCCTTTCGTACCGAGAATGAACGTGTTGCTGCGTTCCTTGTGTATACAATCCATCCAGGGTGCTGTCAATGCTCTCTAACAATCAGGTTATGTAATCAGTTGCAGATTGGCAAATCAGTGCTACAATTACCACACACACAATTTATCAAGGGGGTATGGACATGTCAGGAAAACAACTGATACCATCCGTAGACGTTCGCTTGGGGAGTCTGTTGGAGTTCACTCGCAGAAATGAAATCGAGAAAAGTAAACGTGGGATTGCCACTCAAGTCAGACCAACCATTACGCTTTCGCGTGAATTTGGCTGCGAGGCCTATCCGGTCGCCGAACAGCTGAAAAAAATACTCGACTGCAAAAGTGGTGAAAGCTGGGTAATCATGGACAAGGCGCTTCTGGAGGAAGTTGCGAAAAATCATAATCTTTCTGAGGACATGCTGAAGGGACTGGGAGAAAAAGCCCGTTTTCTGGATGAAGTACTCTCCACGTTTTCCCCGCACTGGAAAACCGAAAAAGACCACTTCAGATTGATCTGCCGCCATATGCTGTCTCTGGCGGAGAAGGGAAACGTGATCCTTGTCGGCCGTGGTGGTGCCATAATAACTCAGTCGTTGAAGAACTGCAGCCATTTCAGAATGTATGCGTCGCAGCAATTCAAGATCCACTCGATCTCCAAAAGACTTGATATCTCTGAAGAAGAGGCAGAAGTAACCATTCAGAAAAAACAGAAACAGCGGGACGCCTTCATGCGTGATTTTCTGGATCGTGATTCACGCGATCTGAGCCATTACAATCTGGTTTTCAACAATGATCGCAATTCCGCCGAAAAAATAGCCGCGACAATTGCCGAATACGTTATGTCAGGCCGAGGTTCCGCCTGAAATCACGTAGTCAGGACGCTTGTCGGAGAAACACCACAAATGCCCCGCCACCCCCCATCTCGCGCGGAGCCGGGGCAAACTCTACCACCAGCTGTCGGCCGGTTTCCCGCAGCCAGGAAGCAACCGCTTGCTGGAGTACCGGTTCTTCAGCAGAGTGGTTGCCTTTCCCGGTGATAACCAACACAGCTTTTTGTCCCTTTTGACAGGCTGATCGCAAAAAACGGGGCAAGGCCGCCAGAGCTTCTTCTCGCTTCAGACCATGCAGGTCCAGTTGATATTCGACGGAGACAACGCCCCGCTTCACCTGACGCAAACGGTTACCTGAGAGTGGCTTCAACTCTCCATCGTCCGGTACGGAATCGGAGAACTTTGTATCCAGCTTGAGGCGACTGATCTCCTGGAGGAAAAGATTACCTGCAGACTCGTTTGCAGGCGAGACTCCTTTGATGATTTCGGCAGTTGATTTGAGGGAAAGGTGAGAACCTTGTATTGCAGGTTGCATGCTCTGCTTGTGGATCGGCTTCACATCCTCCATAGCTCGCAAAAAAAGATCCAGGCAGTTGTCATCCGACTCGACCGGCTTTCGGATATTCGGTGACTCCGACCGGACCGGTACAGTGTCCGGTAGAACTATCCCTTTGAGCGTGACGAAGGGGATTGAACAAAACTCCTTTGATTTTGGCGGGTTATGGCGATTTTTTTTTGCCATGGTCTTTTCCTGGTAATCCCGAGCGAGAATCAAAGAAAGAGGCCCGCTTTATGGCGAGCCTTTTTGATAGTATATTCCAGATCGAAAGTTTCACAGTTATTATATCAGATAAGTATACCCGTATAATAATTATTTTCATAGACTGTTTTTTTGTATCGCTGCTGTTATAATTACATCAGATCAGAAGAAGTTCAGAACGTTCAAAAGGAGGGCTTTACTATTTATGAATGAGACTCCACCCGAGTGGAATCAGACATAGGATGTGACAATGCTCCGATTGAACCAAAATATCGGATAAAAACCTAAAAGGTAACAGCATATTGAAAGAAAAATGAAACCCGCCGAATGACTTGGCGGGTTTTTTATTTTCAGTCATATCAATGACAGGATTCAGGGGATCGGAGCCATTGCATGGGGCGCTACCTTGCCGTGTCCCTTGACACTCCTGATGAGGTTTTTCACCTCTTCAGGCATCTCTTTGCCACCCTCCTTCATGGCCGCTTTCATCTGACCGGCCAGATAGGAGTGGTTGATCAGGAGGTCGAGGACCGACA
>JBAXVG010000068.1:0-23685 GCA_037129255.1 Desulfuromonadales bacterium
GAATTTGAAAAAGAAAATATGCCAAACCAGATTACAGGAAAAAACGCTTAACTAAGGGCGGGATCAGGAAACGTGAATATACCGTTCTCCCGAGTCCGGCAGAATCACCACTATCAGCTTGCCTTCATTTTCCTCGCGCCGTGCTGCCTGCAACGCCGCCCAGACCGCAGCTCCTGATGAAATACCACACAGGATTCCCTCTTCCAGCGCTACCCTTCGCTCGGCATCAAACGCATCTTCATTGGTCACCTGGATAACCTCGTCAATGATCTTGCGGTTGAGAATACCGGAGGGTATCCGGAAGCGGAGTGGATAGAGCTTGGATCTGCAGTGCGAGTGCTTTTCCGTCCGCACCCGGCCATGGATATAGATGTTGACGATACTGTAAATGTTCCTGTAAATGTTCCTGTAAATGAACGTCAGGCATGGTTCCTGGAGCAGATTGTTGCAGAGAAAAAACCGAAATCCATTGATGTTGCTGAGTATTTCAACGTTACGACGATGACTGCCAAGCGTGACATTGCCGATCTAAAGGAACGGGGACTGATTGAGTTTGTCGGTTCAGCCAAGACCGGGTGGTATCGACGGAAATAGGGGGACGGGATGAGTGTATCCAACAATTCAGCAGGTTCTATCTATTCAATCGGCCACGGCAACCGATCAATTGATGAATTGATCGGATTGCTTGTGCAATATGGAATTGGATATTTGGCTGATGTCCGTTCCCGCCCTTACTCAAAATTCAACCCCGACTTCAACAAAGAGGCACTTGAAAGAGTTCTTACGCAAAACAATATCAAATACATCTTTATGGGTGACCAGATTGGCGGCCTTCCAGACGACTTGACCTGTAGAACCGATGACAAAATTGATTATGACAAGTGCAAACAGAATAGCAGATATATTGAAGGGATAAACCGACTTGTAACCGCCTACCATAAAAATCTGAAAGTTGCCATGATGTGCAGTGAAAGCAAACCTCATGAATGTCACCGCAGCAAGCTTCTGGGCGAGATGCTGCGTGAAAGGAACCTTGAGGTTCAGCATATCGATGAGACAGGACGGATAGTTTCACAGTCGAATGTTATCAACCTGCTTGATAAAGGTCAGCCGGCATTATTTGAAAAGAACATTCCACTTACCTATCTCCGCACCGCCCTCGCCAACCCTGCCGCCGAATTCCGCCCCGGTCAATGGGAAGCAATCGACGCTCTTGTGAATCACCGCAAAAAGCTGCTGGTGGTTGAGCGCACCGGTTGGGGGAAAAGCTCGGTCTATTTTATTGCAACCAGAATACTGCGTGACAGGGGAGCGGAACCGACGCTGATTGTCTCGCCGCTGCTGGCATTGATGCGCAACCAGATCGAAGCGGCGGAGCGCTTGGGAATCAAGGCATTGACCATCAATTCCACCAATAGTGATGACTGGCCGTCCCTGATCCAGCAGGTTATTGACAATAAGGCCGATGCCGTGCTGATTTCACCGGAGCGACTGGCGAATGATAAATTTGTCGAGAATGTTCTTATGCCCGTTGCAGGCCGTATCGGGCTGGTGGTCGTGGATGAAGCTCACTGCATTTCCGACTGGGGGCATGACTTCCGCCCCGACTATCGCCGTCTGGTAAATATACTGAAATTCATGCCGGCCAATATGCCGGTTTTGGGTACCACGGCAACCGCCAATAAGCGGGTTCAGGATGATGTGGTTTCCCAGTTGGGCGACATCACTGTTCAGCGAGGCACATTGATGCGTGAAACCCTTGCCCTGCAGACCATTCGCCTGCCGGATCAATCAGCTCGGCTGGCCTGGCTGGCTCAGCACATCCCCGCATTGCCTGGTACCGGAATAATCTACACCCTGACCAAGCGTGATGCCGAGCAGGTCGCCGGTTGGCTGAACCAGAACACGATAACCGCTTGTGCCTATTACAGCGGCGTCGAGGCGGTGGGCTATGAAAATTCAGATGCCTATCGCCAACATCTGGAAGGTTTGCTGATCAATAACAAAATCAAAGCTCTGGTGGCAACTACCGCTCTCGGTATGGTATACGACAAGCCGGATCTCGGTTTTGTTGTGCATTACCAGGCTCCCGGATCCATTGTCGCCTATTACCAGCAGGTTGGCCGTGCCGGTCGCGCCATTGATCATGCCGTCGGGATTCTCATGTCCGGTAACGAGGATACCGAAATCCAGGAGTTTTTCCGGGAGAGCGCCTTTCCTGAAGAGCGGCACGTCAATGCTATTCTCACAACGTTGGCTGGATGCGACGGTATGTCTTTGCCGCAACTGGAAAAGGGGGTGAATCTGCGTCATGGACAGATTGAAAAGGTTTTGAAATACCTTTCTGTCGACAATCCAGCGCCGATCCTCAAAGATGGCTCCAAATGGGTCAGGACTCCGGTTGAATACCGGATGAATCATGAACAGATCAAGCGGCTCACTCAGCAGAAAGAGCTTGAGTGGCAGGAAATCCAAAACTATATCGACAACAGTGAATGCCTGATGGTGTTTCTGGCACGGGCACTTGATGATGACACCGTTGCACTCTGTGGGAAGTGTTCCCGTTGCATGGGGCGGCCGGTTGTAGATGAGCAGTACCGGCATGAGCTTGCCGTTCAGGCGGCGCTCTATCTCAAACACTCGGAGATACCGCTTGAATGCAAGAAACAGGTTGCGCCGGGTTCCTTCCCGGTATACGGATTCACGGGAAATCTGCCATTTAATCTGCGAGCAGAGACGGGTAGAGTTTTATCCCGTTGGGGTGATGCCGGTTGGGGGCATCTTGTTGCCGATGACAAACATTCCGGAAAGTTTCGTGATGAGTTGGTGGATGCCACCGCAGAGATGATCAGTGATCGCTGGAAACCTTCCCCCGCTCCGACATGGCTCACCTGCGTTCCATCTCACAGACACCCCAACCTAGTGCCTGATTTTGCTCTCCGCCTTGCGAACCGCCTTGACGTTCCTTTCGTTCCGGCAATTTCCAAAGTACTGAGCAACCAGTCGCAGAAACTGCAGCAAAACAGATTCCACCAATGCAACAACCTGGATGGCGTTTTTACAATTGCCGACAACATACCAAGAGGGCCGGTGCTGCTGATTGACGATATTGTTGATTCGTGCTGGACTATGACTGTTCTGGCTGCCTTGCTGAGAAAAACCGGCAGCGGTCCGGTCTGGCCGGTGGCGCTGGCAACAACCGCAAGCGGAGATTGATATGAATTTAAGTTTGAACACTCAAGCAGTCCTGCTTCTGACAACCTGGTTTGCAAAAGCGGCTGAAACAGATCTGAAGCCGCTCACTCCCAATGAATGGGGACGCTTTGCCCTGTGGTTGAAAGAGCAGGATAAGACACCGGCAGGATTGTTGGAAAGCGGTTCGGCAGCGGATTATCTGGCTGGTTGGGTTGACGCCGAAATTACCATCAAACGGATTGAATATCTGCTGGGACGATCGGTGGCTCTCAGTCTTTCATGGGAGAAGTGGCAGAGAAGCGGTCTCTGGGTTGCCACACGCTCAGATCCGGATTATCCGTCCAGACTAAAAAAACATCTTAAATCTTACGCGCCGCCGGTTCTGTTTGGCTGCGGCAATCGGCAGCTGCTTAACAAGGGCGGAATTGCCATGGTCGGATCACGTGACGCTACTCCGGAACAGCTTGCCGCAACAACCCGCATTGCCGGTGAGACAGCTTTGCAGGGGCATTCCGTTGTGTCAGGCGGCGCCCGTGGTGTGGATGAAACTGCAATGCTTGGCGCACTGGCTAAAGAGGGAACCGTCGTCGGCATATTGGCGGACAGCCTGCTTCGCAGCGCTACGTCATCCAAGTACCGAAGCGGACTCATGTCAAAGAATCTGGTGCTGGTTTCTCCGTTCAACCCGGAAGCAGGATTTAATGTCGGAAACGCGATGGCCCGCAACAAGTATATCTACTGCCTGTCCGATGCCGCCATCGTCGTTGCAACCGGCAAAGGAAGCGGCGGCACTTGGAGTGGTGCGGTTGAAAATCTGAAGAAGGGATGGGTGCCGTTGTGGGTATTGAAACATCCGGATAAAAACTCCGGGAATGCCGCGCTCGTTCAACAGGGGGCAAAATGGCTACCGGATGGGGATTACAGTCCATGTAAGCTAGCAGGTGAAAGCTTGTTGCCATTGCAGACTCTGCCGGTTGAATCAAGTCTTTTTGATTATGCTGTTCAGCCGTTGCAAAACGTTATAGTCGCTGAAACGGAAGCCTCTGCCGTATATTCAACCGGAGAGGTGGATGCTGAAAAAATTACCAGTAGAATTTCGGAAAAATCATTCTTTGTGTTTTTCATACAGCGCCTGCAAACAGCAACATCGGATAAGCCAGCAACAGTTGAGCAACTTCTTGAGGTGCTGGACATCAATAAAACGCAGCTTAATGACTGGTTGAAACGGGGAGTTGCGGAAGGGTTGGTTCAAAAGTTCAGTAAACCGATTACTTATCAAGCAATCAAGCAGCAGGCATTTGTTCTCTGAGGTCAGTGTAAACCGTGATACCTGGCTTATGACTGCATTTCTCTGGAGGTTGCGGGCATCCCTATTTCTCCAGATAGCGGCTCTTTACATTATAGCCGATCATCCAGTCGGCCATGGAACGCTGCGGCAGGCTCTTTTTCAATTCTGCAGCAATGAAATCGGCATCTTTTGATGTTGCTGCCAGCTCCCGCGCTTTTTTGTCGAACTGCAGCAGATACTCCTTCATATCGCGCAGATCCTTTTTGGCCGAAAGCGGGCCATGACCGGGAATGATCTTCTCTACATCCATGGCAAGCAGTGCGTCAATAGTTGTGACCCAGCCGCTGATGTCGCCGTCTGCCAGGAAGGGGTGAAAGTCGGTGAACAGTATATCACCGGCAAAGAGCAGTTTTTTGGCCGGCATTGATACGACAATGCTCCCACCGGTGTGAGAAGGGGCAACACGGATCAGTTCCACTGTCTCGTTACCGAGGTTGATCTGCATCCGGTCGCTGAAGGTGAGCGTGGGAAGGACTATCTCTGTGCCAGCCATATCTTCCGGCTTCAGGCCGAAATTGCCGATGTTTTTCAGGGTGCTTTCGCCAGCCTGTTTCAGAAAATCCAAGTCAGCCGTATGCGAGATCACGGTGGCGCCCAGTCTGGCAAAGACGCAGTTGCCAAAGGCGTGATCCAGGTGAGTATGAGTGTTGACCACGTATTTGACCGGTTTGTCCGTTACCTTGCGGATATCAGCCAGGAAGCGCGCCCCCTCTTTGGCCGAGACCAGGGTATCCACTACCAGTACTGCGTCCGTACCAATGACGATCCCGGCATTGGCGGCGAAGCTGTGAGCAGGCGAACCATCTTTTTGCCCGACATAGGAGTAAACGTTATCGGCGATCTTCGTCAAGTCTGCGATGGCGTTATGGGTGAACAGCTGTGTGACGATGACAAACGACAGCATGAATATTTTTTTCATTTTTTTACCCTCCCCGGTATATTGGTACAGTCTTTTCAGGCGACAATATCATGAACAGCAGCTCCCGCCAACTTTTCCCACATTGTGATCCCGCAGCCATTCGTTGATTATGCCGGACGCACAACCGACCCCGGCATCGACCGTAATCGCCTTGACCGGACAGTTAAGAGCGCAGGCTCCGCACTCCATACAGGCGTCACGATCACTGAGGGAGGCTTTCCTGTCCGCGAGTGAGAATACCTGATGCGGGCAGACTTCAATGCATCTGCCGCAGCCGATGCAGGTTGGTTGATCCAGTTTCAGTGTCACTACATTTTCCAGATAACGAAAACCTTTCATAACAGGAACCTTCCCGCCAGCAGCAGAACAAAGCTGACAATGACTGCACCGGCCATGCTCGGAAGAGCTATGCGCATCTCCTTTTTGACACCCGAACGGGAGGTGTATGTAGAACATCCGGTGAAATTGAGGGTATAGAAGGCGCTGACCGCAGGAAGAGCAAAAAAGAATGCGCCGATGACCATGCCATTCCAGGCTGAGCCGCCGGCCGCCGTGAAAAACAGTCCGCTCAGCAACAATCCAACGACAGCCCCCTTGATGGCAAAACTTCGTCCGGGCAGCCAGGGAAGCAGCAGCGGTCCAAGCGCGATACCTGAGATGCAGGCTCCCACAAAGGCAGTCAGGGCCGTAAAGCCGGCCGCCGGATTGCCCATAGCACTGAGCAGCAGCAACATGATGGCTCCGATGATGGCAACCGATTTCAGGGCCATCACCAGTTCTACAGGAATCAGCACCAGGCGCTCGTAAAAGTTAAATGTCAGTTCACGCATCTTCGCAGTAGTAACCATACCATTATCAAGGTACGTCGGCAGGTCGGCGGCCCGAATGGCGGCGTAGCTGACCGAAAAACCGGTGCGGCGGGCGACATCATGCGCAGCAACACCCGGAGCACCCAGGATCGGCAAAATCAGACGACGGTGGCTGACAACGTTGGCCAACCCCGTTGAGGTGACCCGCCTCACCAGTTCACCGGTGCCGAAGGTACCTTTTCCGGCCGCACACCAGACGTTGATTCCAAATGTTTCCAGCACCAGCAACCAGACGTTTCGACCACTCAATGCCTGACGGACGATGTCAAAGCTCATCTTGTAATTCGCTGTCACCAGCACCGGGTCTGTCGCCGAGGGGTAACCGATGGCGTACAAACCGGGCGGGACGATGTAGCTCATGCGCCCGATGCCCCAGCGCGCCTTGCATGCACCCAGGTGGTCGCTGATCTGCAGCCGTGAAGATAAGCGTGGTATTTGCCCTGATGGAGTTTCCAGCCATTCAATGAATCCGGGTACACTCTCACTGATCACTCCGCCGCCGGCAGAGGTGAGTGGGCCTCAACAGGGAGGTTTGTCGCTTACCGGTTGAGAAATGCAGGATGGCGCTTCCTTCGCAGTACTTATCTTCCGTATGCTCTTAATTTTGAATGGTTGGGCTGTATCATTTTTTATTTGCAACATGCAATTTTTTCCTCCTGTTTTTTAGAGTGCTGCGAAGCCATGACTAGCGCTTCATTCAGCAGTCCCATGGACCTGACCACGGTATCGCGCTCGAAAAGGGTCATGAACGAGAATATCTGCCCGATTTTAGACTCCATAAACGTGTCGATCTTCTGCAGAACCTGTAATCCGTTTTCAGTGAGGTCAAGCAGGTTGACCCGGCGATCTTCCGGTGACATGGTCTTGACTATAAGGCCCCGCTCTTCCAGGTTTTTGACCTGTCTGCTGAAGGTAGTCACATCCATACCCAATGCTTCAGCCACCTGCTGCATGGATGGAGTCCCGGATCTTCGCACCTCGAACAGGAGATGGCTCTGTGCCATTGAGACCTGCTCACCGCAGCATTCATCACAGCAGGATGCGTTCAAAAGACCAAAACGGCGCACAAACAACAAAAACTCTTCTCTTACTGATAGCATTGTGATCTCCTTGTGAAAAGAGTACACACATTGGTTGCAAATTACAAGTTTATTTTGAAAATACAATTTTTATATACATTAAAACAGTTTTCCAGGTTTGTGTTGTATTACGATGTTGTTGATTCCGCTAAATTACGGTATAGTTTTGCGGCGTTCCCGTGCGTCGGTTTTGTTTAAACAGCACCACAATACCGGAGGTGCCTGATGTACACACGCTGTCCAGCACGTCTTGCCATCAAATTCACCAGACACAGCACACTTTTCTCCCTGGTGTTGGTGGTCGTTGCGATCCTGCACTCCGTTACCTGCTCACATGCCGTTGATGCGCCTGCAAAAACCGGTGCCGGTCGAACCGTCAGAGTTGGCGTCTATGAAACCAAACCACTGGCTTATTCAGATAAGGACGGCTCAGCTCGTGGTTTTTTCGTGGATATGCTCAACCATATTGCGGAAAAGGAGCGGTGGAATGTGCGGTATCTGCCTGGGACATGGCAGGAGGGATTGGATCGCCTCAAAAACGATAAGATCGACCTGGTTCTTTGTATTGGCTACACGACAGAGCGGGAAAAGTACATGGACTTTCCTAAGGAATACCTGTTTCTGGATTGGGGGCTAATCTTTAAAGCAAAAGGGTCGCGCATAACATCTCTTTTGGATCTTGAAGGCAAAAGTGTCAGCGCACTCAAGGGGGATGTCTATTTAACCGGCTTTAAGGAACTTATCAGGCAGTTTAATATAAATGTTAAACTACTGGAGCTGGATCAGTATCCGGATGTATTCAAAGCTCTTGAAACCGGCGCAGTTGCGGCTGCAGTTAATGGCAATTTATACAGCATGCTTGATGAAACCGGTCGGAAACTGGAACAGACACCAATCATATTTACTCCGGTAAAACTGGGATATGCGGCAAACAAAGGTAAAAACGGAGATCTGATCTCAGCTCTCGACCGTAATATTGCTGAAATGAAAACCGATAGGGCTTCTATTTATCACCGTGAGCTCGTGCATTTGATGGGCAAAAAGGGAGCCACGATACCAAAAGAAGCGTACTGGGTGGTATTTGGAATTGCCGCTGCACTGTTTTTTGCCATTACATGGAATGTCTTGCTCAAGCGGCGGGTGAAGGCCAACACAGAGCATCTTGAATTGGAAATTGCTGAACGCAAACATACGGAAGAAGCTCTTAAACGAAGTGAATACTTCTTTAAAGAATCGCAGCGTTCCGCATCCATTGGCTCTTATCATGCTGATTTTGTCGCTGGCAAATGGGTCTCCTCTGAAGTGTTGGATACAATTTTTGGCATTGATGAGAATTACGGCCGCAGCATACAGGGATGGCTTGATATAGTTCACCCTGATGACAGAGATTTGATGGATAGGTACCTGATTGAAGAGGTCATATCAAATCGAAAACCATTTTCAATGGAATACCGGATACTTCGTCAAAATGATGGTGAAACAAGATGGGTCAATGGTAGAGGTTCAGCTGAATTTGACAGCGATGGTCATATGCTGAATTTGATAGGAACCATTCAGGATATTACCGAGCGCAAGCTGGCTGAACAACAACTTCAGGAGACTCAGGCCATCCTTCAGGCCGCCATGGACTGCAGTCCTGCCGGTATAGCAATAGCTGACGCACCTGATGGCAGACTGCGCTATGTGAATGATGCCGGATTATTGATTCGGGGCAGCAACCGCCAAAGCGTCGTAAACGGAGTAGGCGTAGATAATTACGTTGCCAGTTGGAAAATTCTGAATTTAGACGGCAGGCCTCTAAACACCGATGAAGTTCCCTTAGCCCGCGCAATATTATTTGGAGAATCAAACAGTCGTGAGTTTATTATTCGTCGTAAGGAAGGTGAAGACCGCATTGTATTTGCCACTGCAGCCCCTATTAGAAATGAAATGGGCGCTGTTGCGGCTGGAATAGTCGTGTTTTCAGACATTACTGAACACAAACAGTTGGAAGTTGATCTGAGGGAAAAAAGCGAAGAATTGAGTCGTTATTTTGCTTCCAGTCTTGACCTGTTGTGCATTGCAAATCTCGAAGGACACTTTTTACGGCTTAACCCGGAATGGGAAAAAGTGCTCGGATATTCGCTGGCGGAACTTGAAGGACGTTTGTTTCTTGATCTTGTACACCCTGACGATATGGAAAGCACACTTTCCGCCATATCTAAGCTAGGGGCTCAAGAGCAAGTAGTAAGCTTTGTAAACCGGTACCTTTGTAAAGATGGTTCCTTTCGCTGGATTGAGTGGCGGTCACAACCGCAGGGTGACCTGATCTACGCTGCCGCTCGAGACATCACCGAGACAATTCTGACAGAGAAAGAAAAATCCAACCTTGAAGCACAACTTCAGCAGGCACAGAAGATGGAGTCCGTTGGCCGTTTAGCGGGCGGTGTAGCACATGACTTCAACAACATGCTCACGGTTATACTTGGCCATACACAACTAGCCCTTATGGATACGAAATTGACGGATCCTCTCAAAAATCATCTTGAGGAAATCCGTATAGCGGCGGATCGGTCCGCAGACCTTACCAGGCAGTTACTTGCATTTGCCCGCAAACAGACCATAGATCCCAAGGTGCTGGATCTGAATGAGGTCGTGTCAGGAATGCTCAAGATGCTCCAGCGACTTATTGGCGAGGGTGTCAATCTCAATTGGCATCCTGCATCGAACCTGTGGAATGTCGAGGTAGACCCCTCCCAGATCAACCAGATTCTGGCAAACCTCTGCGTCAATGCCCGCGATTCAATCAGTAACATTGGCAAGATCACCATTGAAACTGACAATAATGTCATTGATGATGAATATTGCGCGAATCATGCCGGTTTTACTGTTGGTGAGTATGTGCGACTCTCCGTCAGCGACAATGGCAGCGGTATGTCCAAAGAAACCCTGTCACAAATTTTTGAGCCGTTCTTTACAACCAAAGGCCTCGGAGAAGGTACCGGTCTCGGTCTTGCTACCGTGTATGGTATAGTCAAGCAGAATAAAGGCTTTATCAATGTTTACAGTGAACCTGGACTGGGAACGACGTTCACGATCTATCTGCCCCGGTATGTGGGCTCGGCTCAGAAAATAAATTCAAAAGAGACAATTAAACCCGCCAGGCAAGGTCAGGAGACCATCCTTCTGGTTGAAGACGAACAGGCTATTCTCAATATTACTCAGATGGTTCTTTCAAAACAGGGCTATAACGTTCTGGCGGCAAATTCTCCTCTTGAAGCCATTCGGTTTGCCGGCGAACACACCAGCGAAATCCACCTTTTGATGACGGACGTAGTCATGCCTGAGATGAACGGTCGGGATTTGGCCAAAAAGCTGCAGACTCTCTATCCGGATCTTAAATGTCTGTATATGTCGGGCTATACTGCCAACGTTATTGCTCACCACGGGGTTCTTGATACTGGTTTACATTTCATCCAGAAGCCATTCAACTTGAATACTCTGGCCGATAAACTGCGTGAAGTATTTGAAAGCTGACAAAGGGTGCGTTGACTCTTGTCTAAAAATAAAGGGGCTGAGACATAAGTCTAAACCAATAGCTACTGATATCCACCAATCATTATGAACGCAGTTCCCTGACTCGATCAGCAACCAGTTCAGCCGCACGGTCAATTTCGACACGCGTCGTCCATTTTCCAATACTGAATCGGACTGCACCAAGATTTCGCTCTCGCGACAGACCCATTGCTGAAAGCACCCCTGACAGTTTGCTTACACCTCCATGACAGGCGGCACCTGTTGATGCGGCAATTTCCGGAGTCTGCACCAGCAATTCAGCACCGATCAACCCGGCAAAGCTGACGTTCAGGGTATTCGGTAATCGTTCCACTGGATGGCCATTCAGGTCAACGCCATCGATCAATTCCTGCAAACGTGTCTGTAACTGGTCTCGCAGAGATACTGTCTCTGCGAGACCAGTTGCGATGCGATTTTGAGCCAGTTCTACTGCTGTGCCGAGAGCCACGATATACGGCACATTCTCGGTTCCTGCCCGGCGGCCTGATTCATGAGCTGCACCGTACAGATAAGATTCGATGGCGGTTCCTTTTCGCACGTACAACGCTCCGACACCTTTGGGGGCATAGAACTTATGACCGGCAACCGTCAGCAGATCAACCTGCAATTCATCGACCCGGGTCAGGATTTTCCCGACAGATTGCGCCGCGTCCGTATGAAATATAATGCCGTGTCGGCGAGCGATCGTCCCGATCTCTGCCAACGGCTGTATTGTTCCCACCTCATTATTGGCGTGCATCACGCTGATGAGAGTCGTTTGCGGGGTTATCGCCCTCTCAACAGCAGCAGGATCAATCTTCCCGTACGTGTCCACGGGGAGTATGCTAACGGAAAAGCCCTGATCCTCCAGCCAGAGAAGTGGATTCAGCACTGCCGGATGCTCAATTTCAGTCGTGATAATATGTTTGCCACATCCGGAATAAGCACGGGCTGTTGCAATTAGTGCCTGATTGTTGGCCTCGGTTCCACCGCTGGTGAAAATGATTTCTGACGGTTCAGCTCCCAATAGTGCCGCAAGTTGTATACGTGCAAGCTCTACCGCCTCTTTGGCTTCCCGCCCGTATTCATGGCTACTGGACGGATTACCGAAGTGTTCATGCAGATAGGGCAGCAATTTCTCAACTACCAGAGGATCGACCGGGGTTGTGGCATTATAATCAAGATAGATCGGCGGCATGTTACGCTTCCTTCCAAATCGGGGTGTTTGTCATATCTGATATTCAACTCCATCAAGCGCCTGACGGTGTACCAGATGAAACTCCATAAAGAGTTCCTTGCGGAATGAGGCGAAATTGTTCTCGGTTCGCTCCCGAGGATACGGGAGCTTCACATCCAGTATCCGCTGAACACGCCCAGGATTTGGAGCCATCAAAACAACCTTCTGCCCCAGCGTGATAGCTTCATCCAGATCATGGGTCACAAAAACAATCGTCGGTTGTTTCTCCTGCCAGATACGTAAAAGTTCATCCTGCAGATGCAGCCGGGTAAAAGCGTCCAGGGCTGCAAACGGTTCGTCCATGAAGAGTACGCTCGGTTCAACCGCCAGGGCCCGGGCGATGGAAACCCGCTGCTTCATTCCGCCTGAAAGTTCATGCGGATGTTTGTATTTGGACGAAGTCAAGCCAACAAGTTCAAGTGCGGCCATTGCTTTGTCAAGAGCTTCTCCGGATGATATCCCCTTGGCCTGCAGACCGAAAAGCACATTGCCAAGAACCGTGCGCCAGGGATACAGACCGTAGTCCTGAAAAATCATAATGTGGTCGGGATCAGGACCAGATACCTGTTTTCCGTCGATGTGCACGGTTCCGTTTGAAGGTTTCTCAAAACCGGCCATCAGGTTGATGATTGTTGTTTTACCGCAGCCGCTCGGGCCCACCAGGCATACAATTTCACCTGATCCAATTTCCAGATCAAGCTGACTCAGAGCTACCTGTTCATCTCCACGGGCAGATATGAATCGCTTTTCTACTGACGAGAGCTGTATTTTAGGGATGCTGTCACTCAAGATGCAACACCCCAGCGACGACCGATTGCATGCTCGAACGCCTTCATCCCGCGATAGATGGCCAGTCCCAATACACCTATCAAGAGCATGCCAGCCAGAATCTGGTCCGTTCTCAGGAAGTTGCGGGCATCCACGATCATAAACCCCAAGCCAGATTGAGCTCCCAGCATCTCACCGGCCACCAGATGAATCCAGGCCGTTCCGACAGCAATATGAAGTCCTACCATGATTCCAGGAAAAGCGGCCGGTACGATCACGCGCAGAAACGTCATCCTCGACCCGGCGCCAAAGTTGATTGCAACCTTGATGTATACTTCGGGAACTCCGCGCACGGCACTGATGGTGGTCAGCAGTACCGGGTAGAAAGCTGCCAGGAAAATAATGAAAACTGCCGGCGCATTGCCGATGCCAAACCAGAGCACTGCCAGTGGAAACCAGGCAATGGGTGAGATCGGTCGCAGTACCTGGATCAGCGGATCAATTGCGGCATGACAACGGATAAAGCGGCCCAGAAATAACCCTAAAGGAATGGCAACAGTAACGGCCAGAAGGTAGGCCCCGCTGAAACGCGCCAGGCTTATGCCGATGTGCCCCCAGAGTGTGCCATTGTCTGAGAGTTCCTTGATAGCCTTCAACACATCAACCGGTGCGGGCAACTGTTCAGGTGTATAGCGCCCGGCTGCAAACTGCCAAAGCGCGACGAATACAATGCCCGTCAGCAGCGGCAGGACGATTTTCAGCGCTTTTGAATTCATCTATCCCTTTTTGGCAAAGCGGTCATCCAGATATCCCGCCAGATCTACTTTCTCTTTCGCTACGCCGAATTTGATCATGTAATCCTGGGTAGCCGCAAAATCAGCTTTGTTTGGCACCAGATTGAGGAAGCTGAGGCGGTCGCGTGGAGTCGTCAACACTTTCTCGATGATCTCGGGCTTTTGGCCAAGGATCTTTGTCGAGCCTTTAGCCGCCAGGACCGGATTGGCCTCTATAAACGTTGCGGTGCGCAGGAATCCGGAAACCATCTCCTGAACCGCCTCCGGATGACTGGCAATGACACTTTCCCGCAGGTTCAGAACGCAGCAGATATGGTCGTGCCAGATGTCCTTGGAAAGTGTCAGGATCTTACCGACTTTCTGAGCTTCGGCCTGGGCGCCGAACGGTTCTGCCACAATGTAGCCATGTATGCGGCCGGTGGCCAGGGCATTAACCATCTCTGGCGGTGCCATGTCGATGATCTTCAGATCTTTGGCAGGATCGATGTTTCTCTCGGTCAAAATCTTGCGCAGCAGCAGGTTATGGGTCGAAAACGGACTGGGAATGGCAATTGTTTTGCCTTTGAGATCTTCGATCTTGTTAATTTCATTACCAATTTTTACGGTGATAACACTTCCGTTGCGATGCCCCAGCAGTACAACCTTTACCGGAACACCTTTCTGGCGAAGGGTCAAGCCGATAGGTGTCAGCAGGAAAGCTCCGTCAATGGCACCGACCTTGAGCGCCTCGGAGATCTCCGGCCATGAAGAGAACTTGGTCGGCTGGATTTCAACCGACTTGAACTGTTCCCGTTCGGCGGCGATCATCAGCAGATGATCTGTGATCGGCAGATAGCCGATTTTAAGTTTGTCTTTAGTGCCTCCGGCCCAGGCAAAACGGGTAATCGGCGCAGTTGCTGCAGCTGCCAGGGTCAAACCGGATGCTTTCAGAAATTCTCGTCTATTCATGGTGATGCTCCTCTTCATGGGTATGGTGATGTCCGTGGACATGGGCGTGTTCGTGTTCAAGCTGTTTGTTGATGGCAGAGAGGCGTGTTGTGGCCGGCACTGCTGCCGGCTGCCAGCCGAGCCCGGCCCGGCGCTGATCAAAATCAGCAACAATGCGCGCAGCCAGCTCGACAGGGTTAGGCTCGACCACCATCACGGCACCTACAAGCTCCTGAGTTCCTTCGTAAAAGAAGCGGGAGACTTTGTCAGAGCCGGCCACCGGCGGGGTAATGCAGTGGTAGGAATTGAGTCCCAGCAAGCGGAATCCAAGTGCGGCACCGATCCCCTTTTCGTTTGACCACTCAGGACTGGAAAAAGCCAGCGGCAGTCTGGTAAGCGGCTCGGCTGATGCTGCGGCAAATGTGCGGAAGAATGCCGAAGCACGGGCATTGTCGAGGCATTCTCCCATATGCCAGACCGGTGGCAGATCAAGCGGCGTCAAAACTTTTTTCAACCCGTCTCCAGCCCCCGCCAGACCTTCAGGCAGACAAAAACCCATCTTGAGCAGGGCAAAGGCCGCACAGCCGTTGGTGAGCAACAGGATGTCGTGGGCAATCAGTTCTTCCGCTACCTTGACGATAGCCTCCTCGTAGACCAGCTTCGGGTTGTTGCACCCGACCAGATTGACCACGCCACGGATACGGCCGCTTTTAAGGTGATCAAGCAGGACTTCGGCACCGCCGAAAGTAGCCAGAATGTTCTCCACCGAGAAGCCGACCTCAGCCTCCATGCGGGCTTTGGGAATAAAAATTTTGCCGGCCTGGCGCTCACCGTAGGCCTGGATCCCGCGCCGAACGATCCGCTCGGCCAGTATATCGGCCTGATCGAGATTGGAGTGATGATGGTCAAAGGCGATATGTTCGGCACCCGGCAGTCGGGCCGAGTCACTGGTGGTGACAACACGGGTATGGAAGCAGGCTGCCACATCCATGATACCGGGAAAAACATCCTGTACATCGGCTACCCACAGATCAAGGGCGCCGGTTGCCAGGGTCAGTTCGGCCCCGACGGCGTTGGCAAGCGGGGTGATGTCACCAAACTTGGCAAGGGCCGAATGGCCGGAGCAGCAGATACCGTAGAGCTTGATGGTTTCAGCGCCGGCAGCTTTTGCCTCGGCAATCAGGTCATCCCTGCGGGAGGCCTTGACGATGGCCGCCACCAGTACCGGCGAATGACCGTGAACGGCGATATTGACCGTATCGAGGCGGATGGCTCCCAGATTGGTACTTATGCGGCTCCGTTTGGGCAGGCCGTAGAGGCAGTCCATGGCGATTGATGAACCAACCACACTGCTCCAGGCAAAAGCCAGACCGCAGCGCAGCACCTGACGGACAATATTTTCCCAGTCGCCGTCTGTGCCGGTTGTGGTGCGGTGCAGTGCTTCGAATACTTCGTGGTAGGCGCCGATTGGGAGGATATCAAGCTCTTTCCAGCGCGCAAGCCGTTCCGGTGGCGCAAGCGCTTCCAGGGTCTTGTAGGGGCCTGGAAGCGTGCGGCACAGATCTTCAAGCAGGATCAGTGATATCTCGCCGACCAGCTGCTCAATTGTTTTCTTCTCGTCAAAGATGCCAAATGACTTTGCAGTGGCAACAACCTTTTCAGGACCGAGAATCGGCAGATTAAGAGAGCCATCCGCTGCACCCTTTAGAGCAAGCATCACCTCGCGCCCGCGAGCACCATGGGCCGCCACACCGGCAGCAGTCCAGCGCAGGATGTTGCGGGCCACAATCAGGTGGGCGTCGGCCCCGCAGACACCTTTTGGGCTTTTTGGTGTTATTTTGCACGGCCCCATATGACAGTTTTTGCAGCAGGTGCCGTTCAGCCCGAATCCGCAGTGCGGTTTTTGGGCATCGAAACGGTCAAAGGGTGTTTCAATTCCGGCCTGCTCCATATGCTCAAGCATCTTGCGCACAGCTGGGTCCGGAGTTCGCTTTCTTACATCGTGCTTGTTTGGAAAATTTTTTTTGACCACAGAGCTTAGTACCTACGCATATTATCTATAAAATTAGTAGGTATTATATACCAAAAGCCAACCAGTATTGTCAACAAGTATTAAAGATGTTGTTTACTGAAATAATTCATTCGTCCGCAGTGCCTTCCAAACTCCCTGCAGTGTGGTCATCAGTGTTTCAATTACAAGCCTCATCAAACAGAAACTCAATTTCATCGTGGGTATAAATACGGGTACGCAGAAAATCATCTGCTGCTGTTAACCGAGCAATCTGCCTTCCTTCCCGGATATTCGTTTCAGGCTCTGCAATGAGGCGCACAGTATTATTGCCTGCCACAACTCTGTTGCCTGTTTTAAGTTTGAGCGCCTGTTCCATTCGCATATATCTTCCTCCTCATCTTATTCTCTGACGTCACGCGAAAAATGTCTGCTGGTCATGCAGCCTTCCGGTCATCCCAAATGCAAAAATCCGAGAAACCGCCGCCATAACGACCATTATTGATACGCACCTCGTCAACCTTCCCGTTTTTTGGGCCAAAAGCGCACCAGGCAATCACAGCATCTACTGCACGTTCATCCCCCTCCAGACAAGCCTCAACGCTCCCATTGCTGACATTGCGCACCCAACCTTTGACGCCCAGATTCTTTGCAACCCGCTGGGTCTGTTTGCGATAGGAAACACCCTGAACAAATCCTTTAACCTGAATATTTTTGCGTATAGACATACTGTCCTCCCTTTTCCGTTTTGCCTCTTCAATGTCCTGTTGCCACCGGTTCATGATAGCGTGTATAGACATCCATAGCCTGTCGCATCATGCTTGATATGCTCAATGAATATTGTGAAGCTATCTGTTCCAGCTCTTTACGCTCCGAATCATTGACCCTCATCGAGATCACATTGTACCGCGGTGTATCCTTATACTTGCCCATGTTCATTCTCCTCTCAGACATTGATAATTGGGATTACCCCGTTAACTTGAAAAAGGTGAGGCCGGCACCCTTGCAGGTAATGCCGGCCTCCAGTTTCACTGGTCAGCCACCGTGGATGCCGTCAAAGGTCACCCCGAGTCTGCCTTCATTGCAACAACCTCAGTTATTTTCCGGTAATCAGGTTTTTTACCTTGTTAATGAATCCTTCCGTCGGGACTTCCGCACCGACCTGCGCCAGGGCCTGATCCAGGTCTGCAATAATATCGTCCACATTTTCTATACCTACGGACAGGCGGATGAAATCAGGGGTTACGCCAGTTGAGACCTGTTCCTCCGCTGTCAATTGCGAGTGCGTTGTCGATGCAGGGTGGATTACGAGGGATTTTGCATCACCAATATTTGCCAACAGAGAGTGCAGCTTGAGAGAGTTGATGAATTTCTTGCCGTCCTCAATTGTTCCGTTTTTAATGCCGAAGCCGACCAGAGCACCGAAGAGGCTTTTGTGGTGGTATTTTTTTTGCAAGTTCGTGTGAAGGATTATCCGGAAGCCCCGGATAATTAACCCAGCCGACCTTGGGATGGTTCTTGAGGAAAGTAGCCACTGCCAAAGCGTTGGTGCTGTGACGCTCCAGACGCAGGTGCAGTGTTTCCAGCCCTTGCAGAAAAAGGAAAGAGTTGAACGGAGATACCGCAGGCCCAAGATCGCGCAGCAGCGAGACCCGAATTTTGATAATGTAGGCAATCTTGCCCAGAGCCTCCCAGAAGTTGATGCCGTGGTAGGATGGATCAGGCTGTGCGATTTCAGGGAATTTGCCGTTACCCCAGTTAAAAGTTCCGCCATCAACGATAACACCACCGATTGAGGTGCCATGCCCGCCAATGAATTTTGTGGCCGAGTGAACAACGATATCGGCGCCGTGCTTGATCGGGTTAACCAGATAAGGTGACGGCGTGGTATTGTCGATGATCAGCGGGATATTGTTTTCATGCGCGATTGCGGCCACCTTCTCGATATCCAGGGTATCCAGCTTGGGATTGCCGACCGTCTCACCGTAAAGCAGCCGCGTCTTGGATGTAATGGCCTTGCGGAAATTCTCCGGGTCGGACGGGTCGACAAACTTTACCGTAATCCCCAGTTGCGGCAAAGTGTAGTGAAAAAGGTTGTAAGTGCCGCCATAGAGGCTGGTTGCTGAAACAATCTCGTCTCCTGCGTGGGCAATGGTAAGAATTGCCAGTGAAATTGCCGACTGTCCCGATGCAACTCCCAACGCCCCCACACCCCCTTCAAGGGCTGCAACCCGCTGCTCGAATACATCCGTGGTCGGATTCATCAGCCGGGTGTATATGTTGCCGAACTCCTGCAGTCCGAAGAGCCGGGCGGCATGGTCGGCATCATTGAATACATATGACGTGGTCTGGTAGATGGGAACTGCCCGTGCGTTGGTGGTCGGATCCGGTTTCTGCCCCGCATGCAGGGCCAGAGTTTCAGCTTTGTACGATGTTGTTGCACTCATTCTTGTTACCTCCTTTGTTAAGTATTACGCCGAAGCGCCATGCTGATTATTCTGCTGTGCAACTGTCACCGATCAGACCTACGGCATCGGCCCGATGTCCGTGAAGAACTTTTGTAGTGTGGGGTTTACTCATAAGGCACCAACTAAAAAAGGCCGAAGGAATCATTCCCCCGGCCTCCAGTTTTCTGGTCAGCTACGCTATAGTATATTCAAACTATGTTTTTTATAGACTATTATAGCTGCCAATCATTTGTCAAGTAAAAAATCATATTCAAGATCTGAATTATGAAATATCACCGCTTTGACTAAGAAGAATCGCTCGCCCGACATCCTCCAGCAGTGCAAGAGCACCGCGCAGGCCGGCATGACACTTATTCAGCTCCACCTGACCGGTCACCGGAAAAGAGATCTCAACCAGCGGGATATGCAGCCTGTGAGCAACGTCCTGCTCCAGCGAACTCCCCAGAATGATCTCGGGAGCCCTTTGCAGAAGGGCATCACTGATTTCACCTTGATCCTCGCAGAACAGTATCCGGGTGCCGAATCCCGGCAGAAGCTTGTCCACTGATTCGGCTAATTCGAGACGGTTCTGATCGGCAGGATTATCGGTGATGATCACAAGAGATGGCAGCAGACCAAGCGTTTTCGCAAGAAAGGTCGCAATACCGGGTGCGGTTGAGCTGTCGGCAACAATGGCACATTCGAGCTGCCATCCCTGAATGTAATACGCATCGGCCAGTTTATTGAGGAAATGGCCCTCTCTTTTACGGAGATCGTCATTCACCCTGTTGATACGTTCCAGATTGAGTATAAGCGCCTCAGCCACTGTTTCGAACAGTCTGGCGGACTCTTCAGCGCCTACCGGAAGAAAATTGAGATTGATCCAGGGGATGCCAAAGCGGGCTTCAAGTTCGCGGGCCGCATCAAGACCCCACGGAGAAAACACCAGGCTGAGCTGGGCACGCCTGAGATCATGCAAGCAATCTCATCCAGATTTCCCTCCCAAAACACATCCTGCGTCGGCACTATTCCCAATATATTGATCAACCCCGGAATCGGGTGAACCGGTGATCCAACAGCTGGCTCAAGCTGAGAAATGATTCCTTTCAGAAACAGTTCATAGCCGCGATACACGGAACCGCGAAAACCGGGGGTGGCAATATTGATGACCGGAAAACCCTGTTCCCGAGCCTCCCTGACCATTGCCGGGATGTCATCACCCACCATCTCGGTGGAACAGCCGCTCAAAACAACATACAGATCGCCGGATACGACTTTTACTGTGTTCTTGATCTGCTCGCGCAGACGGGAGGTGCCGCCGAATACCACCTGTTTTTCGCTGATATTGGACGAAGGGATCGCCGACCCTCCAATCAAGCCGGTGCCACTCCAGCCGCTGCAGGTCGTTCCGCCCAGGCAAGACTGAATTCCACACCCGGATGTACTATGGATGATCGGGACAACACCCTTTACCGCCAGAGCGGCATAAAGTGCGCCATGCAGGGCGCAGCCGCTGCGGGAAGCTTCCAGTGGCAGACCCATCTATTTGACCTCCAGCTTGATATGCCAGTCAGGGCTTCTGCGGTACCAGGCATCAGTGTATGGCGGAGTGACATCGCGGGCCAGACGCCGCACAAATGCCGGGTTGGCCAGAGCTTTATGAGTCTGCCTAAGCAGGTGTTGCAGGCCACCACACTTGAGAATCTCTTCTGTTGTGGCTGCAACAGCCGGTATTCCGGCCCGTGCGGCCCAGACCGCCCGTTCGGGGGTGCCGAGGTACAGTTCAGGTTTGATTCTGTGCAGGAGACCGGCTTCTTCGAAAGGCTGACCTCCGGCCACATGAAGTACGATGCCGGGCTGAAGCTGCTGCAATGCCTTCAAATCGTCCAGGTGACCGGCATCAATATGATCGACCGAAATTCCGGCTATGGTTCCTCCGGCAGAATGTACGAGAGAGACAACTGTAACAGCTGCAGAGATGGGCAGACCGAGATATACCCGTTTACCGTTAAGAACCGTGCTGACGGGAGACGCTGTTTGCTCTATTTCCTGTCTCTGTTCACCGTCAACGAGAGGGCCCGACTTCAGAATTGCCTGTTTAGCAGCATCATAGCCGGTGGCCGCAATGCGGGAGCGAAATCCGTCACAGATTACCGGTATGACCGGAATATCAAGCTCATCACTTAATTCAGTGGCAACCGACCGGATGTCATCATTATTGATAGCAACGACCGGAGTGGCAACAACGAAGATTACCCTGGGGTGATGCCTGCTGTAGAGTGCGATAATGGCTTTGCGCAGCACCGCATCAGAACCCATTATTGTGTCCCGTTCGTCCAGGTTGGTTGTCGCCCAGGCCCCGCCCGGCGACAGGGAAAGCTGAACCGCCGCGCACCCTCGTGCCCCGTGGATGATTAAACCCGCCCCATTAATTCTGTTCATCACGCGGAGCGCCTCGACAATGTCATCCGGTGCGGTTTGCGAGAAGGTGCGAATACGCTGGGCTATGCTGTTCTGTTCGAAACTCTCTATCAACGGAGGAATTTCTCCCAGGTATGCGCCGATGGCCCCCAGACGTTTTTCCCTGATTACCAGTGATTGCCTGCCTGCCATGTCAGATACCCCCGTGGTCGGCAACAATACCGGATTCGGTCGTGAATATCCGGTCACCCCAACCACGAGCCCACGCCTTGAGTCACCCAGCACATCGTAGAGAACAAAGTCCGGTTTATATTCCTCAAAAAGATGCAGTTCCTGAAGCAGATCCACAGCTGCGTTGATGCCCCGTCCGGCACAGCCGACCCCAGGCACAGGACCACCTGCTTCGATACAGAGAACCCCGCCAAACCCGACTGCCGAAATATCTTCAAGCCGCACCTTGCTCTGTTCCCGCAAGGTATCCAGAACAGTAGGCAGATCGTTGCCACCCAGCAGGATTGTGGTGGAATCGCTCTTGGGATCGCAGCCGATCTGAATCACCCGATAGCCTGCTGCAGCCAGTGACGCGCTTATGTTTGAAGTGGTGGTGGACTTGCCGATGCCACCCTTGCCGTATATGGCGATATGTTTTCCTATGGTTTCGCTCACTAAAATACCTTCCTTTTTTGATTCATTTTATTTCAAGCCGAGATGGATTCCTGCTCAGTTCCAGCCTGTTCCCGCTCCCCGGTAAGCGCTAACCTAAAGGTTTTAGTCCCTTCCCCTTCAAGGGGAAGGTTAGGATGGGGATGGGTTTTGTTGAGGTCACATTCCGAAATTCAGCCATCTACCCCATCCCCACCCCGACCCTCCCCTTGAAAGGGAGGGAGAAAAGCAAGAGCATTTTTGTTTAAGGTAGCACATCTTTCCGGTTCGCCCCGATAGACGGAAAACCCCAGCAGGATCAGCAGTGGCGCCATGGCGATAAAGACCGCCTGAACTCCCAGGTATTGTGCAACCAGACCGCTGACGAGCGGTCCGAACGAGATGCCGAGACCGGCGGCGGCGGCAAAGAGGCTGGCAACTTTTCCTTTTTCACCTTTCATGATGCCGGCACAGGATGAAGTGATAATGTTGATCAGGCCGAGACCGAACCCCAACAGCAGTGACGAGAACAGAAGAAATGTAATGCCTTGCGCCAGTGTCAGACCGACCAACCCGACAACTGCAATTGTTATACTGAGCAGATAGGAATTCCGCTGACCATGTTTTTTTACCAGATGTCCGGCTCCGAAAACGGTAAGGATGAAGGCACCTCCTTCCAGAGTCAGCAGCAGAGATGCAGCCCCGGGCTTCAGATGCCATTCCCTGACCACGAGAACCACTATGAAAGTAGTGAAGGTTGACAGGCAGGCGGCACAAAGCACCTCTGCCGAAAGCGCACGGAAAAGACCCCTGTGTCTGATGATTGCGGCAAACTCTTGCATTTGGCTGCGCACTTCTGTTGCGAAACCTTCAGTGGGCTGCTGTCTGGCCGGTTCGGTATGGATGAAAAAGATCAGCAGGCTGGGGAGCAGCATCAGTGCAATAACCAGCATGAACAAAGGCTTGAAAGGGAGGATACCCAGCAGAACGCCGCCCAGTGCCGGCCCAATGAATGTCAGACCGATGGAGAGCGAGCCCTTGTACCATCCAGATTTTTCAAGCCCGAACTGATGCAGGGATTCAAAAAACGCAGCGCTGATCGAGGTGAATTTCAGGGAGCGGGAAATCCCTTCCAGGAACATCAGCAGGATAAGCAGGGATGGGATCGAGATTGAACTCACCAAGAATATTACCAGTACTACACCGAAGTTGCCGATCAGAAAAAGTTTTTTAGGTCCGAACCGGTCCACCAGAAATCCGACAGGAATAACCAGCAGCAGCAGGCCGAGGCCGGAAGCCCCCCGTATCATCCCGATCTGTGCCGAAGTGGCCTGTATGCTCAATGCGAACAGCGGCAGTGTCATGTACAGCAATCCTACTGCAGTGCCGTTGGTCATGTTCAGGATCACAAAACCGGCCAACCGTCCATGCTGCTTCAACAGATCACGCATCAACATGATCCCGGTACATGTTCTTTCGACTCCCCCTCCCTTGACG
>JBAXVG010000069.1:0-22523 GCA_037129255.1 Desulfuromonadales bacterium
CCCTTGACGGGAGGGGGTTGGGGGGTGGGTGAAGCTGCAATATATCGATTTCATTGCAACGCCCCCACCACCCTAACCCTCCCCCGCCAGGTGGGAGGGGATTTTATTGAGTTTTGAATAGGGTTCTGTTGAATGTGATTTCTTCGAGGGTAATACTTTTTAGATGGCATAATCCGTGACCCTTTCCTCACTGCTGAAAAACTCGGCATAGATCTGCTTGCGGATCTGTACAAAATCGTAATCACTGCGATTGCGGGGACGAGGAAGCCTGACCGGCACATCACGCCTTATGGTACCTGGACGCTCGGACATCACGACTACCCGATCACCCAGATAAATAGCCTCGTCGATATCGTGGGTCACCAGGATCATGGTGGTCTTTTCCGCCTCCCAGATACGCAGCACCTCCTGCTGCATGTTGATGCGAGTCAATGCATCCAGTGCGCCGAACGGTTCGTCCAGCAGCAGCACCTTGGGGCGATTTACAAGGGCCCTGGCAATGCTGACCCGCTGCTGCATGCCGCCGGAAAGCTGGTGAGGGTAGGCCTGTTTAAAACCGGACAGTCCCACCAGTTCGATGTGCTCCTCAACGGTACGTTTCCGTTCCTGATTCGAAAACTGCTTACCACAACCGAAGGCGATGTTCTGTTCCACCGTGAACCAGGGGAGCAGACGGGCCTCCTGAAAGACAATTCCACGGTCCACACCGGTTCCGGTGATCGGGGTGTCACCAAGACGGATGCCACCGTCAAATTCGGCTTCCAGCCCTACAATCAGCCGCAACAGCGTACTTTTACCGCAGCCGCTGGCCCCGACTATGCTGAGAAACTCTCCCGGCTGGACATCCAGGCTGATTTCATCAAGCGCCTTGACCGAACCGGTTTCAATTCTGAATTCCTTGCTGAGTCGCTCGATGGAAAGCGCCAGCCCCGCCTGTGTTGCCATATATATTCCCCCTGCTATTTACCGAGCGGTATATCATCGAGGAATTTCTGTCTGCGCTCCGGCGGAAACCCGGCCCAGGTTGCTTCGATACGCGGGCCGCTCCTGATGATACCCGGTGCGATGGCATTGACATTGATGCCGTCTTTTGCAAGTTCATTGGCCAGCTGTTTGGTCAGCGCGATTACACCGGCCTTGGCAGCCGCATAGTGTGGTCCGGCCAGGATGGTCAGAGCCCGGCCCGCTTGCGAAGATATGTTGACAATCTTTCCGGAGCGCTGTTGCTTCATGGCTGGAATGACTGCCTGGGAACAGAGAAAAACACTCTTCAGGTTCCCCGCAATTACCCGGTCCCAGTCATCTTCGTCAAGTTCTGCCACGGAGCGGGCGCCACTGCTACCTCCGGCATTGTTGACAAGGATATCTATGGTTCCGAATGCTCTGACAGTTTGTCCGACAAGCTCGTTAACCTGATCCTTGCGGGACACGTCGGCAACAACCCCCAGAGCAATTCCGCCAGCCTCGAATATCTCATGTTCAACATCTGTTACCGTTTCCTGGTTGCGGCCGTTCACCACCACCCTGGCGCCGTCACGCGCAAAGGAATGGGCGATCTCACGGCCGATTCCTGCTGAAGCTCCGGTAATCAATACAACCTTGTTGCTGAATGGCATCCTCGCCTCCCGATCTTGTTTCTGCTTGCTTAGATAATAAAAGGCCGAAGGATTCACTCCTCCGGCCTCCAGTATTTCTGGTCAACCGTCCAAAAGAGATATGTGGTTGCATGCTACTTGAATGGCGTAAACTTGGCACCTCAGCTCCAGGTCCAAGCCTCTTGGCTACTTCAATTATGCATCAGCATAGATGCCATCGTCGACAAACTCTTCATGCAATTCTGACCGGGCGTGCAATTGATAAAAATAGTCGTTGATCTCCTTGTACAAATCCTTAAGCCGTGCCGGTTGAATGTCGCATATGCCTTCATAGGCCTCGGTGAAATGCACCTGGTTGAAGTCAAGCCGGTACGGCTCGATCTTCCCTTCGGCGATCAGATCTTCGTACAGAGCCGAACCTGGCAGCGGACTGTAGATACTCCAGGTCCAGCGATCGAGCTCCAGAACCTTGGCCAGCTCGAAGGTCTGCTGAACATCGAGTTCCTGTTCGCCCGGAATTCCGATCATGAAGAAGCCGAATACCTTGACATGGCGCTTGGCGATGGCCACCTGTTGCTTGATTCGTTCGACCGTTATTCCCTTCTTCAGACGGATCAGGCTTTTGGGTGAACCGGTCTCGATCCCCAGATCGAGTTGAGTCAGGCCGGCCTGTTTCATCAGAATAATCTGCTCTTCATCAATCAGATCAACACGGGTCAACGACTGCCACTGGATACCGGTGTCCGCCTCAATCATCAGGCGGCAGAATTCTTTGACCCATTCCTTGTCCAGATTGAAGATGCTGTCCTTGAACCAGACCCCTTCGATGCCGTGCCGTTCCTTGAGGGATATCAATTCTGATACTACCTGGGCAGCGGACTTGATACGCCATTTCCTCCCCATGGTTTCGTGGACAGCACAGAAGGTGCACTGAAAGGGGCAGCCGCGTGAGACGATCATGGAAATACCGCGAATACTTCGCAGATGGCGGTTATGCTTGATGTAGCGCTCAATGGGAAACGCTTCGTAATCGGCCATAGGCAGACTATTCAGATCATTTATCAAAGTGGCTTTACCGTTGATTACCAACCTGCCGTCAGCTTCCTTGTAACTCAGGCCGGCAATTCTATCTGTGGGCCATCCTGCCGAAAGTGAAGTTGCCAACTCGGCAAAAGCAAACTCACCTTCTCCACGGATAACATAATCGACATTCTCGCTGGTAAGTACACTGGCCGGGTCAAGTGTCGGATGGACGCCTCCCAGCACGATACGCGCCTCCGGCGCTGAGCCTCGTGCCAACTGGGCAACCCGTAATGCTTCCGGTACGGTGGGGGTCATGGCGGTAATCCCGATCAGGTCAGGTTCGTAAACCTCAATGTTCCTGACCAACTCCTGGCTGTCCATCATAAGCCCCTGCATATCCAGCAGCTTGACCTCAAAACCGCGCTCCTTGAGAAATGCGCTCAGATAGGCCAGACCAAGCGGCGGTTCAAAAGGAGCCACATAGAGATTGCCCCCCCTGATCCAGTCGATGTAGTCATCAAAACGGTTCTTGAAGGCATTGCCATCATAAAATGCCGGGTTAATCAGTAAGATCTTCATTATCGTTCCTCTTCCGTGCTTACGTCTCGCCTCTTTCTGTTTTTCCCGATCGGGCAGGAGGTCATGCACAGGCTGCAGGCCGAATAGCCGTACTGGCCGTTGTGAGGCCGGATGACCTCGTTGCACTTTTCCCAGGCCAGCCCGTCATGTGATATGGCTTTACCGGGGCAGGCATCGATGCAGGCGGTGCAGCCTGGAGGACAGAGCCGCTGCGCCTGTCCGGAAGTAAGTTTCTCATCCGGCGTTAGCTCCGCATCGGTGACTATCGCCGCCAACCGCTGTCTCGGTCCGAAACGGGGAGTCAGCAGAAGTCGGCTCTTGCCGAAGATCCCGATACCGGCCTCCACCGCTGCATGTCGCGTTGAAACACAGAACAGTTTAGGATAGATATTCATGTAATCGGGGCTCTTGCGAAGGTCGGGATCGAGGTTGCCGATGCGGTGTGGCACCACCACGGCTTTATAATCATGGTCATCCAGCAGTCGACCGACATCGTAGGCGATCTGGTTGTGATACAGGTTCAACGTGATATGATGCAGGGCCGACAGCAGCAGGTTCGGCCTGACGGTATCCGCCAGAACCCGGACACCAACCACAATAACCGATTTGGCGTCCGGCAGCAGATCCAGCGGGTGCCGCCCCTCAGGATAGCCTGTGAATCGGTCAATTGGAGCGATACCTACCAGATCGGCCCCTTTCTCTACGACGTAGCGTTTTATGTCTTCTGCAGAAATGGAATTCATATGTTTGATGTCCGATCAGTTGTCAAAAGGTTAAATCTCATATGCAAACGGACGCTCAACATCGGCAAAAAACTCCGTAAAAATCTCCTTGCGGATCTGGACAAAATCATAGCTGCTGCGGTCACGTGGACGAGGAAGATGTACCGGAACAATTTTTTTAATCGTGCCGGGACGACTGGACATGATTACCACCCGATCCCCCAGAAAGATGGCCTCATCGATATCATGGGTGACCAGAACCATGGTGGTGCGTTCGGCTTCCCAGATACGCAGAATTTCCTGTTGCAGCTGGATCCTGGTCATGGCGTCCAGGGCTCCGAACGGCTCGTCCAGCAGCAGTAGTTGAGGATTATTCACCAGCGCCCTGGCTATGGCGACCCGCTGCGACATACCGCCGGACAACTGGTGGGGAAGAGCCTTGGCAAACCCGGTCAGTTCCACCAGTTCCAGATGTTCGCGTACTACTGTGTCACGCTCACCATTCTCCAGTCCGTTCAATCCAAAGGCCACGTTCTGTTCCACTGTCAGCCAGGGGATCAGGCGATGCTCCTGAAAAACCATCCCCCGGTCAAGTCCCGGCCCGCCGATCCGTTTGCCGCCTATTTTTACTTCACCGCTATAACCGTTTTCCAGGCCGGAGATGATGCGCAGCAGCGTGCTCTTGCCACAACCACTGCTGCCGACGATGCTGACAAACTCACCTTCGCGGATGTCCAGGTTTATTCCCTGCAAAGCCTCAACGTCACCACCGGCAACCTTGTAGCTCTTGTTGAGATTCTGAATCGTCAGATTACTTGCCGTTGTTGCGCTCACGCTATTCTCCTCCAGAGCCCTTAATTGCCCGAAAAGGCAACCTTCCAACGTATCAGCCTGCTTTCAAGACGTTTGATCAGGCTGTCCATCAGCTTGCCGATGATGCCGATGGTAATCATTCCCACAATGACAACGTCCGATTGGGATAGCTGCCGGGCATCCATGATCAGGTAACCGATGCCGCTGCCGGCGGCGATCAGCTCCGCCGCCACCACGCACATCCAGGCGACCATCAGGCCGACCCGCAGACCTGTCATGATGGCGGGCAGCGCCCCCGGCAGCACCACCTGACGGACAAACTTGAATCTTGGAACAGCCAGAATTCTGGCCACCTCGACAAATTTGTGATCGGTCTGGCGAATACCGTCAATGGTATTGATGATGATCGGAAAGAAGGCCCCCAGAAAGATGATGTAGACTTTCGACTGTTCTCCGATGCCGAACCAGAGAATTGCCAGAGGAATCCAGGCGATGGGGGGTATCGGCTTGACCACCTGAATGATCAGATCGGTCCAGCGGTCCAGGGTCCGTGACAGACCGATGGCAGTACCCAGACCAAGCCCCAGGACAGCGGCGATGCCGAATCCTTCCAGAACCCTGAGTACGCTGATGCCGATATGGCGGGTCAGGTCACCGCTCTTGAACAGATCCCAAAATGCCAGCGCGATCTGTGAGGGAGCAGGAAGCAGGATCGGGTTGAGGAAACCGAGATGATACAATCCCTGCCAGATTCCGATAAGTACAACGGTGAGTCCGAAGTATTGCAGCATATGCTGAAATCTTTGTAGTTGTGAAGATGTGTCAGAGGCCATGATATATACTCCTACAATTGAAGGGTGGGGCTTCCTCCCTCTATTAAGCCGGCTATTTGATGCCGGCTTCACGCGTCAGGCTCGTGTCAACAAAGGTATCAATATTGACGTGCGACTTGATGATGGCGTTTTCCTTCATGAATTCTTCCGATTTTTTCAACTCGGCGATATCATCCGCCTGGATGGCCGGGTCGTAGTCAAACTTCTTGAATACTTTTAACAGAAGGTCCGAGTTCAGGCTGACGTCCTTTTCTATCAGCTTGGCCGCTTCCTTGGGGTTCGACCGGATGTATTCTGCGCCTCGCTGATAAGCCTTCAGGAAAGCCTTGAGCTGATCCCGGCGCTTGGTGGCGAATTCATTGGTGGCGATAATGACCAGCGCACCCTTTTTGATTCCGGTGCCGTCAGCCAGAACCCGTGCTGCGCCGCTGGCTTCCAGTTTTGTGATCTGAGGTTCCCAGACTGCACCCGCATCAATGTTGCCTGACTGTATTGCCGTTGCAATATCGGCATTGGGGAGATTGATGAATTCGACATCCCTGGTTGTAAGCCCCCCCTGTTTCAACACCAGTACCAGCAGGTGGTGGGCGTATGATCCCTTGGTAACGGCAACCTTTTTCCCTTTGAGGTCTTTCGGGGATTTTATGCTTGAGTTTGCAGGGACAACTACCGCCAAAGACTTGGGACCGGAAGATGTCAGCGCGATGATACGGGTATTGATACCGGCAGATTTACCGATAATGGCCGGAGTGTCTCCCAGAAAGCCGATATCCTGTTGTCCGGCGGCAAATGATTCATTAATAGGCGGTCCTGCAAGAAAAGATGTCCATTTCAGTTCCGGTTTGGCACCGATCCTGGCCAGTTCCTCTTCAATCCATTTCTTCTGCTTTGCCACAAACAGCGGCGCATAGTGCGGAATTGCCTGGGTGGCAAAGCGGATCTCTTCGGCAGCGTTTGCACCTGATGCGACAAGGATGGTCAGGAGTGCAACTGAAAGAATACGGGTTATGACGGTGTTCATGGTGAGTCTCCTTTTGGTTTGTTATGTTACGGTTGAATTTTTGCGAGTCGATCCAGATGTCTGAATAGCGGGTGCAAAGCCTCTTCCTCGGTATGCCGGACCTGGATGTTCTCGTTGATGACCTCTTCCGGTTCGATGACCCAGACAGCCGAGAGGTCCACGTCACCGAGGCGCTCACGCACATCTTGATAGTGATGCAGAAATACCGGTCCGGTGATTAGAGTCTTGATCGGCTTCCCCTTGATCTGCCAGCTCTGCCCATCCCTGCCGCTGACGGATACGGAGACCTTCTGATCGAACCAGATGCTGCGCACCAGATTTTTCTGGGTACGGGAGGACTCGACCAGTTCGAGGTAGAGCAGGTTGCCGTCATCATCCACCCTGATAAACGGTTTTGCCGCAGCATGCGGATAGCCATGTTCGTTAACTGTTGCCAGCACTTTGGTGGAGTCGTCGCTGCCGAATAGAGCGATGATTTCCTTGTTCAATTTTGCAGCCATTTTATAAGTTCCTTTCCTGTAGGGGCGTCCCCTTGTGGGTGCCCAGGTTTTTATCCACGTGTGACAGACAGGCAGGCACGGGGCGCTGCCCCTACGAATTACAACAATCTCGACAGATCACCATCAGGATGGTTGCCACAGCGTCGATAGTCGTTATAATCAATCGGCAGCTTGTACTTCACCCGCAGGTTATGCAGCCCCTGCGCCAGACGAACAAAGTAGTCAAGCGACGGGTTCTGCTGATCCTTGAAATAGGAGCCGGGACGGGGGACCCAGACAATATAGAAGGTGGTTACTCCGTTCTCCGCCAGTGATTCCGCCTCTTCCAGCGTTGACTTGAGGGCATCCTCTTCACTGCTGAAGCCATTCGGTTTTGCCAGTTCGACTCCCCCCACCAGACCGGTGCCCACGTTGCCCCGCCCAAAGATATCCACCGCTCTGACCAGGCGCTGTTTCCACTCCCGGTAGCCGACATATTTTGCCTTGCCGGGGCAGATCCAGTTGAACTTGTCTTCTCCCAGAACCTCCAGGTCACTGGTATAACTGGTCAGTCCGGTCTGTTCGTACAGCCTGGCCAGCTGTTTCTCGTTAAAAGCCGAGGCGATCAGCTCGCTGGGAAATTTTTTAGTGGAAAAGTTTTCTCCGATCGCCTGGAGAGTTTCGATGTAGAAATCAACCTCGCGATCAAACAGCTCCTGTCCCTTGATGACCGAACCGGAGGTCAGGCAGATGCCGGTGAACCGCCCCGGTTCTTTCAGCGCCTCTGCGATGGTTTCGGATATATCCTGCGGCTTAAGCCGGGAAGGAACGCCCAGTTCGTCCTTCTGCTGCCTGGTGTGGGTGACGATGTCACAAAACTTGCACCCCTTGTCTTCGGCCCAGAAGTAACAGTAACTGGACTGGAAGACGTTAAGCCGCTGCGGTCGGGCACTGATGATATGGCTCATCGGAATGCCGGAACTGGTCTTTTTGTCGTAGTAGAGCGGCTTGGGCCAGAAATCGACAAACTCCACGAACTGCCCTTCATCAACCAGGGCCGGTTTACCATCTACCAGATCAACCAGATAGGGATCCTGCGCCAACGGTGTCGGGTCGGTCAGGATGGTGCTGCCGTCACGAAGCAGCAAAGATTCAGGTAAATCCTTGATCTCGCCGTCACGCGAACCGAACAGATAGGGACTGCGCATCTGCACGGAATCGTCAACAATCTTTAAGACCTGCTCCGTGTAATGCACACCCCGGCGCTGGGCATCAATCTTGACCGCCACCAGGCGTGGAAACTCCGGGTTGCGCTCCAGTACCTGATCCAGTTCGGATTCATTTGATTCAACCAGCTTCAATGCAACTGCCATACTGTCTCTCCTCCTTGGGTGTTGCTGCTTGAAATGAAAAAAGGCCGAAGGAATGATTCCCCCGGCCTCCAGTTTTTCTGGTCAGCTTTTATGTATATTCAAACTATGTTTTTTGTAGATAACTCAATGTAGATATAATTGTCAACAAAATAATTCCGGCAGGGCATATGAAACTTTCGAGCAGGCATCGAGGCCGGGATTTCTGTTCTCAAGCGTGCCTTTGGTCTTGACCGTTGCACCCGGAAAGGCCAGAACAAAACTGGCCTAAAGCACCAGAAACGATGTAGTTGACACGACCAAGGGAGCGGCTCAATTATGCAGTGACGAACGCAGTATCTGTTCTAATTCACTGATCCTATATGGTTTTGCAATAGCACCGGTAAAACCATAGGAACGGTAGTCTGACATTATTGGATCATTTGAATACCCACTCGAAACGATCAGGCACGCAACCGGGTCAATAGCCAGAATCTCTTTGGCCGCTTCCTGGCCACCCATCCCACCCGGAATGGTCAGGTCCATGATCACCGCCAGGAATGGCATTCCTGATTCCCTGGTAAATTTATAGAGCCTGATGGCTTCCGCTCCATCATCACATGTTGTAACCTGATAGCCGATTTCTTCAAGCAACGCAGAGGCAAGATCCCGGATTATCTCATCATCGTCCATGACGAGGATTGCACCGCCATTGTGATCGTGAGATGTCTGTGCATCGGATTCGACATGGTACTCCGGTACTGACTCTCCAATCGAAGGCAGGTGGATTGTGAAAGCGGTCCCCATGCCTACACGGGAAGTGACGCCAATGTGTCCGCCATGTTTGTTAATTATCGAGCGGCAGGATGCCAGCCCCAGACCGTTTCCACTTACTTTGGTTGTAAAGTAGGGATCAAATATTTTATTCAAATCAGCATCCGCTATTCCGCACCCTTCATCAGTAAATGAAATGCATGCATAGGGGCCGGAAGGAAGTGCCATACCGTTATCGGCACCAAGCACCTTGTTCCGGGCCGAGACAGCTAACATGCCTCCGCCGGGCATTGCCTGTGCCGCGTTGATGATGATGTTGTGGAAAACCTGGCTGATCTGCCCTTCATCCGCTTCTATGGGATACATTGAATCAGGGATGTCGATAATACCTTTCACATTGGAACCGTGAAGAACCAGTGAAACGGATTCATTGACAATACCCTGGATTGAAACCAGCTTTTTAACCGGTTCACCCCCCTTGGCAAAGGTCAGGAGTTGCCGTGCCAGTTCGCTGGCACGTACGGAGGCTTTTTCAGCCCCCTCAAGTGCGTTGAATGATTTGTGGGAATCATCGATGAATTTCTTTGCCAGGGAGATATTCCCCATGATACCGGTAAGGATGTTGTTAAAGTCATGGGCGATACCTCCGGCGAGAATCCCCAGAGATTCCAGTTTCTGCATCTTCAGCTGTTCACTTTCGTACTCTTTGCGATCGGTAATATCCTGGAAACAGACGATACTTGCCCAGGGACGATTGTCCGCATTCAGAACCGGAGTGCCCGATATCCCCAGGAGCTTTGACGTTCCGTCAGGACGGATGACCAGTAAGTCATCAACCGTTGTTGATTCACCGTACATCCCTCTGACTATCGGCATTTCATCAACAGGATAGCGGTCATGTGTGCCATATCTGTATGCTTCATAGACTTCTGTCAGATTTTCCTTGTTAGTGTCCGGCAGGATACCTCTCCCAAGCAACTCAAGCGCCTTATTATTTGCAATCAGCGGTTTGCCTGACGGGGCCTCCACCATAAACACTCCGATCGGAATATTGGCCAGCAGGGTATCCAGAAGCCTTTTTCGTTCATCCAATTCTTGTTCGGCCTTTTTTCGTGCGGTAATTTCAACAAATGATGCGACAAAATGATCAGGTTTGAACTGGAAGCCCACGATGTCATACCAGCGATCATTGGATTGCAGATATTGCTCAAAGTGAATGGATACGCCGGTTTTAGCAACTCGGCCAAAGGCTCCGATCCAGTCAAACGGATCATTTTCGATACCTGGAAAGGCTTCTTTTACGGTTTTATTTCTGGGATCAACTCCAGTCAGTTTAAGATAGTTTTCGTTTGCATCAATGAAAAAATAATCAACCGGCTTGCCAGATTCATCATACATCATGCTGTGATAGGCAACGCCGATCGGGCCGTTTTCGAACAATGCCTTGAATTTCCACTCTGCATCCCGTAATTCGTTTTCTATCAGTTTACGTTCTGTAATGTCTTCCACCATGGCTGCAATAAAATCAACTGATCGATCTGCCTTTCGCAAACATCGAACAACCAGTTTGGTGAAAAGGATCCCTCCTCCTCGTTTTAAAAAACGTTTTTCCAATTCATATCCATCAGTTATTCCTTTAAGTACTCGCTCGAACTGTTCGTTATCCGCTGCAAGGTCACCTGGATGAGTGAGCTGCTCCCACGTCATCTTACGCAATTCGGCTTCCGTATAACCAAGCATTTTGCAAAGACAATCATTAATGTTTATCCAGCCTTTTTCTGGCGATGTAATAGTTAAACCGACTAGTCCCAAATCATAAAATGCCTTAAAAGTTATTCTGCTCTCCCGCAGGGACTCCTCTGTCCGTTTTCGTTCGGTGATGTCCCGCAGGAAACCCACGAGTATTCCGCCCTCAATCGATATGAACGTGGTACTGACCTCTACATCGTAAACCGTACCGTCTTTGCGACGATGCCGGGCAACAAAACGATCGACGCCCTGCGCCATTATCCTGTCGTTGTGTGCAACGGCGTCATCGGCCGTCTCTTTTACATCAAAATCGGCAATACTCATGGTCAGAAGTTCTTGCTTGCTGTAGCCACTCATCTGGCAATAAGCATCATTAACTTCCAGGAGTTTGCCATTATGACTCACAACCCAGAATCCATCCATTGCGGAATCAAGAATGGTTTGATGTCTTTTTTCCCTCATTCGCAAAGCATCTTCAAACTGTTTTCGGACGCTTATATCCCTGACAACAGCTATGATTCTATCGGATTCCTGGATGGTGATTCGTCGTAAGGAAACTTCAGACCAGAAGAGTTCACCGCTTTTTTTGCGTGAATGCCACTCGAAAATCTGAGGCCCCTCAAGCAGAGCCTTGCGAACTTTCTCTACAGCATCAGCCTGTGAATACGGTGACGTTCCTTCTGACAGGTCACTGATTTCAACAGCCAGAACTTCTTCACGCGTGTAGCCGTAGATTTCCAGCATACGGTCGTTTACATCCAGAATGTGCCCACTCCGGGCATTGTGAACAAAGATCGCCTCGTTCGTTGTATTGAAGATGGTCTGATAGTTTGTCAAACTCTCCAACTGGGCTGATTCGGCTGAAATTAATTGCCTGACGAAACGGCTGATCAAAAAATAGAGGAGAGTTGCCGTGCAGAGAATGAAGAGGGAACCTTTGATAACAGCAATTTTTACCATCACGACTGGATCATCTACCAACCAGCCGAGCACCGTGTCAGAACCGTATATCCAGGCTAAGCCGAACAGAGAATAGATCGCTACGATTTTAAACGTCTCGATCCTGCGCTTTTGGATGTTCTGGGAAATCATTGTATAGTCCTGGCGTTTATAAGCCTCGGGAAAGCCTTTGAGCCCATCCACACAGGCGATGAAGGTTTCTTTTAAGGGATTCGACTACCTGCCTTTTATAGTTGCCATTTGTTCCGCAAAACATTCTGGACAGATACCATGGCTGAAGTTCGCTTCAGAATGTTCAGTGATATAGCGCTCCAACTGGACCCAGCTTTTTTCAACATCCCTAATCTTTTTGCAATACATGCAGATGGGAATAATTCCTTCCAAGTGTTTTACACGTGAAATTGATGCCTCCAGCTGTTCTTTCTGGAATGTAATTTCATCTTTTTGCTTACGGATCAGATCACTTTGCCTTTTCAACTCAAGATGATTACGAATTCGAAGCTTCAGTAAATTGTGATCGAATGGTTTTGTTATAAAATCTATACATCCCAGTTCAAGACATTCCATTTCTGTATCCAGAGAATTCAACGCCGTGAGGAAAATTATTTGAATTGTATTAAACAGCTTATTCGACCTGATTATGCGGCAAACGTCAAAACCGTTTACGTCAGGCATCATAATGTCAAGCAGGATCAGGTCAGGCATCAATTCTTTTACTCGTTCTATCGCATCGAAACCATTGAGTGATGAATGGAGTTCATAGTCGTGCTTCAGTATTCCCTCAAGGAGCTTTATGTTTACCGGTTCGTCGTCGACAATCAGTATTTTAGACTTGCAACCGTTCATGGTGAGGCACCTCTTTTATTTGCTCATAGTCCGGTGTTTCCTGTCACACTTCGTATTTCTCCGATTAAATCGCTGATACCAAGCGGCTTTGATATGTAACCGTCAAACCCGTTTTCCATAAAACGAGCCTTATCACCGTTTAAGGAATAGGCCGTCAAAGCGATAACTATCTGGTGTCGGTCTGTTCCCTGTTCTTTTCTTCGAATTTCTTGCAGGGCTTCTTCACCATTCATGACCGGCAGATGAATATCCATCAGTACAATATCATAGATTCCCTGCTCAAGCGCATCAAGACAATCCCTTCCATTTTGCGCAACTACGACCTCGTGTCCCAGCTTTTTCAGGAGTACTGTTCCAAAAGAGATGTTGACCTGGTCATCTTCAACATAAAGTATCCGTAACGCCGGTCCATCCCAGTTGACTGTCGTTTTCGGAATATCTGCATGGAATGCATCGGTTTCTTTAATGATGGGAAATGGCAGTTTTAACGAGAAACAGCTGCCTCTCCCTTGCATGCTTTGGACTGAAATCTCTCCCCCCATCAGTTCCGCCAGACGCCGGCTGATTGTCAGGCCGAGACCGGTTCCTCCGAATCGGCGAGTTGTAGAGCCATCCTCTTGGACAAATGGCTTGAATACCGTTTGAAGCGCTTCGGCAGAGATACCAATTCCAGTGTCGCGCACTTTGATTTCCAGCAGCAGTGTGGAACCGTGGCGTTCGAGTATGTGCGCCGAGACGCTTATGCCACCCTGCAGCGTGAATTTTACCGCATTTCCGAGAAGGTTAAACATAATCTGTTTGAACCGGAGCTGATCTCCAGTCAGGAGATGGGGAACTTCCCGAGCCAATTCCACTTCAAGCGCAAGGCCCTTGCCATCAATATCCGGTTGTAGTGTCAGAATCACATCTTTAATACACTGATGCAGACTGAATTCGGTTGATTCGATCTTGATTTTTGAGGCTTCAATCTTGGACAAGTCGAGAATATCGTTGATCAATAACAGCAGGTTTTTGCAGGAGACTTTTTGAGCAGCGACATATTCACGCTGCTCTGTGGTCAGTTCTGTCATCTCAAGGAGATGGGTCATACCGATCACTCCGTTCATGGGAGTACGGATTTCGTGGCTCATATTGGCCAGGAACTCGCTCTTAGCCCGGTTTGCAGACTCGGCCTGCTTACGCAGTTCAACCGCCATCAGCATGTCCGACTCACGTCTGTGCTGAGTTTTAACTATAATGACGGTAGCCGACAAAAGAGCGATAATACTAAGCGCGGTCAGGATTGTTATACCCTTCACTATGTTGCGCCAGTTATCCAGAAAAAAGTCTTCCGTTATAGTTATATTGACGATCATCGGATAGTTTCGCACGACTCTCACGGCACCGAGCCGCGCAACCTGCTGATTGCTTTGTGAAAAACGTGGAGCTTTCAGGTAGATGACATCATCGCCCTTATTCATTTTATTCACGACAATGTAGGTCGAACCGCTCGTATTCGTCTTGCCGATCAATTCATCTTTCATGGGCCAACGAGTCAACAAGGAGAAATCACTGCGATACAATGTGACCGTAGCGTCCTTCCCGAGGTTTCGACCCAGTTGCTCATAGAATTTCGTGAATGCCTCAACGGATATGCCGACCAGCACCAATCCCAGCATGTTGCCTCTGCTGTCGTTGATTCTGCGGCTTATGTAAAAAACCCATTTGCCGTTTCCTTTGTTGCGGACGGAAATGCTGATAAAATTAGCTAAATTATTGCTGCCGGCATGTGCCTTAAAGTAATCACGGTCAGAGAGGTTTATGGGGGGTGGGGGAAAGGAACGGGTGAAATTGATTACTTCTCCATCTTCTGCAACCACGGTTGCAACATCAACCTGCGGGAGCAGTTCTACCCTGTCTTTGAGCATCCGGTAGACTTCCGGCGTAGCAAGCCTTTTCCTGTATTCTTCCGGATTTTCGGCATGCTCCATACGCACACGGTCGGCAATGCTGTCAAGGGCGGCATATGCCGAAACCATGGTCTGGTAGGAATGTTCGGCCAGAACGAGTGAATTGTTGCTCATTTGCTTGCGCCATATTTCAATTTCATGGCTGCGCAGGCTAAATGCCGCAATTACGGCGGAAATGGTAATTACAACTACCAGAAATGCGCACAATGCGAGAGTAATCTGGCTGCCTTTAAACTGGTTTAGCGACTTTACCATCACATTGCCCCCAGTGGCTGACTAGCTCCGGCTCTGGTCTCGCAGAATAGACAACTGTCACGCCTGGTGCATGCAGTCGAAGGTGATAACCCTTCTGATTGCGCAGTGTCGCGACCATTATTGAAATGGCTTTTCTGAATCAGCTGAAGTGCTCTTCCAACGCCTCCGCCAGTGCATCTAATGTGTGAACGACCGGCTCGACATCTACTTTCAGACCCAGTTCGCGACAACTCTTTGAGGTAATCGGACCGATCGATGCCACCGTGACCCCCTTCAACAGATCAACCAGCATATCCTCACCCAGCATGGCAGCCAGGTTCTGCACTGTCGATGAAGAGGTGAAGGTGATACAGTCCACCGAGCGTTTCTCCAACACAAAGAGCGCCTCGGGTGGTAGTCGTTCGGGGAAAATATTGCGATAGGCAACAGGACTGTCTACATTGGCGCCCATCCGCTTCAATTCACAGGGGATTATTTCACGAGCCTTGTCGGCCCGGGGGAATAGAATTTTTTTGCCGTGCAGATCCAGCCTTGAAAACTCGTCTACAACCCCCTCCGCCTTGAAATCTGCCGGCACCAGATCAGGCCTGATGCCGAACGAAGCAAACGTATCCGCCGTTTTTGGCCCAACAGCACAAACCTTGCAGCCGGCCAGGGCCCTGGCATCCATGCCCAGAGTTTCCATCCGCTGAAAGAAAAAACGTACGGCATTGACGGAGGTGAGGATCAACCAGTCGTAGCCGTGCAGACCACGTATAGCCACATCAAGCAACTGCCAGCTTTCAGGTTCTACCAGACGGATAGTAGGGCATTCCAGCACTGTTGCCCCGAGCATCGCCAGCTTGGCGGAAAACTCTCCGGCTTGTTCTGCAGCGCGGGTAACAATGACTTTTCGGCCACAGAGCGGACGTCTGTCGAACCATCCCAGTTGTTCCCGCAGGGAAACCACCTCGCCGACAATGGTCACGGCCGGGGGTTTGAAACCTCCCGCCTCGGCCCGGTCCGCAATGTCAGCCACTGTGCCGGTCAATACCTGCTGTTGGGGGGTCGTAGCCCATCGTACAAGCGCTACCGGTGTTTCAGGCGCTCTTCCATGCTCGATCATACGTTGCATGTTGCTCCTCAAGGTAGTGATACCCATATAGAAAACTACCGTCCCCCCCCCCAGCGAGAGGCGCTGCCAGTCGATTGACGACTCGTTTTTATCCTTTCCTTCCTGCCCGGTGACAAAGGCCACCGAGGCAGTAAAATCTCTGTGAGTCAGAGGGATGCCGGCATAAGCGGCAGCTCCCATGGCAGCGGTGATCCCAGGCACAACCTCAAAGGGGATGCCGGCCTCGCGCAACGCTTCACACTCTTCGCCGCCCCGACCGAATACGAATGGATCGCCCCCCTTCAGCCGCACGACAACTTTCCCTTCCAGCCCTTTTTTCACCAGCAGACGGTTGATCTCATCCTGGTCCTGATTGTGGCGACCGCCGATCTTGCCGGAGTAGATGTACTCGGCTCTCTCCGGAGCATGGTTCAGGAGCTGCTCGTTGGCCAGGTAGTCGTAGACTACCACATCGGCCCGCTTAAGACATTCCATTCCCCGCATGGTGATCAGTGCCGGGTCGCCCGGGCCGGCACCTACCAGATATACAATTCCTGTCTGATTCATTGAAGATTTCATGCATCACCCGAGATACTATTTTTCCCCGATTTCTCGCTGGTAGACTTCCTCAAGTATGCACTTGCCGCCGTCTGCCAGAAGTTGATCCGCGAGTTGAATCCCCATCTGTTCAAACTGCTCCGCAGAGCCCGTTATCTCACCTCTGACCGAACGGCTGCCGTCTATAGCAGCGATGAAACCGACCAGCCGCAACCGGCCATTGCTGACCGTGCCGTGGGCTGCGATCGGAACCTGACAGCCACCCTCGCAACGCTTAAGCAGAGCCCGTTCGGCTCGCACGGCACAGGCGGTGTCGGTGTGGTTAAAAAAGGCAATGGTCTCTGTGATAACCGGATCGGCCAGACGGCACTCGATTCCGAGGGCTCCCTGGCCGATGGCCGGGATGGAAAGCTCCGTATCCAGATATTCGGCTACCTTTTCGGTGAAGCCAAGGCGTTTCAAACCTGCGGCGGCCAGAATTACGGCGTCCAGGTTATCGTCTTCAAGTTTGCGGATACGGGTTTCAACGTTGCCGCGAATAATGACCATCTGCAAATCGGGGCGCACCTTCAGCAGCTGTGCCTGGCGACGGAGCGCCGAAGTTCCGATCCGGGCACCCTGTGGCAGATCGGCAAACCTTACATTGCGGGAGATGACGGCATCACGCGGATCTTCGCGCTCGGTGATGCAGTGCAGCCCCAGTCCTTCCGGGAAATCGGTCGGCACATCCTTCATGCTGTGTACGGCGATATCGATCTCGTCCCGCAGCATGGCCTCCTCAATCTCCTTGACGAACAATCCCTTGCCGCCCACCTGAGCCAGCGGGACATCAAGGATCTTGTCGCCGATCGTCTTGATCTTGGTCAGCGTGACTTCCATGCCGGGATATCTTTTCTCCAGCTCGGACTTGACCCAGTTGGCCTGCCAGAGGGCCAGCTGACTGGCGCGGGTACCGATACGTAACTGCTTGGGGATCATACTGTTCTCCGTTCCATGGTAAGTTAGACAGTCAGGATTGCTGTGTTATTCTTCCAGCTCCAGCTCTTCATTCTCATGCTGGAGCGACTCCAGCTCAAAGAGTTGACGCAACGCATCAATGTAAAGATCTACCCGCCCCCCCTGGCCGGCCTGTTTCAGCACCTTCGTGGGAGTGTGGAGCAGTTTGTTCATCATGGCCATCGTGAGTGCCTCCAACCGCTTTTCTGCGTCAGGCGGCAACTCCTTCCAACTGGTGATGGTTTTTTCCAGCTCAAACCTGCGGATTTCGTCAAAGCGGGTTCGCAGTGCGACAATGGCAGGGGTTACCTCCAGCGTCGAGAGCCATTTAAAAAACTGGCCGATCTCCTGATCAATGATCTCCTCGGCCTTTTCGGCCTCCAGACTGCGCTGTGCCAGGTTGGCCTGGACGATTTCCTGCAGGTGATCGACGGTGAAAAGGTAGGCATTCTCAACATCATCCACTCTGGGGTCGATATCGCGCGGCACGGCGATATCAATGAAAAATACCGGCTTGAATCTGCGTCGCCTGATTACCTCTTCGGCATCCTTCGGTCCGATAATGCAGTGCGGAGCGCCTGTGGAGGAGAGTACTATGTCGGCCCGGTGCAGATGTTCGAACAGTTCCTCGAAGAGTATCGCCTCGCCGCCAAACTCTTCCGCCAGCCGCCTGGCCCGCTCGAAGGTCCGGTTGGTGACCATCACCCCTCTGGCCCCGCTGTTGAGGAAATGCTTGGCCGCCAACTCGCACATCTCGCCGGCCCCGATCAGCATGACCGTCTTATCCGAAAGGTCTCCCAAAATTTTCTTGGCCAACTCGACAGCAGCAAAAGCGACGGAAACGGCTGAAGAAGCGATCTTCGTTTCGGTACGCACCCGCTTGGCCACCGAAAATGCTTTATGGAGGAAGCGGTTGAGGATTATGCCGGACGATTTGTACTCGGCGGCATAACCGTAGGAAGTCTTGATCTGCCCAAGGATCTGAGGTTCGCCCACCACCATCGAATCAAGGCTGGAAGCTACCCGGAAGACGTGGCGAATGGCCGCCTCTGAATGGAAATTGTAGAGATGCTGCTCAAGCGACTCCAGTGCCAGACGGTGATAATCTGCCATAAAACGCTTGATACGCGCAATTCCTCCGGCGATGTCACGAGTCGTGGCGTATATCTCAACCCGGTTGCAGGTTGATACAATCACCCCTTCGATGATACCGTCCAGAGCAACCAGTTCCTTAAGTGGTTTTTCAATCTGGTTGGGGGAGAAGGCGACTTTTTCCCGTATTTCAACAGTGGCGGTCTTGTGAGAAAGACCGACGACGATAATATTCATTCAGATTTTTGTCCTTGAAGCTTCTATTTGTACGCGTGCAGGCCTGGAAGCCATAAATTGACTCCGATAAAGGTGAACATCATAATCAGAAAACCTGCAATAGTCAGCAAAGAGGCCCGCTTTCCCCGCCATCCGGTTGTAAGCCTGCTGTGCAGAAGTGCGGCATAGATGAACCAGGTGATCAGAGACCAGGTCTCTTTGGGATCCCAGCTCCAGTAAGTACCCCAGGCCTTTTCGGCCCAGATGGCCCCTGTTATGATCGCTACGGTCAGCAGTGGAAATCCTATCGTCAGGCAGCGGTAGCTGATATCATCCAGAGTATTGAGCGAGGGAAGCTTCTGGAAAAGTGCTCCCAGTCGCTTTTTTTTCAGGAAATACTGCTGGATCAGGTAGACAACTGCTGTGCCGAACGCGATAGTGAACATGGCATAACTGATAAAGGCCATGATGGTATGTGTCCAGAGCCAGTTACTCTTCAAAGCCGGATTCAGTTCGCGAATAGCCATCGGGAACGCGCTGGAGGCGATCACGAGCATGAGGGCGACCGGGACGACAAATGGGCCGAGAATTGTAACCTTGTATTTGCGTTCAATCAGGATGTAGGCGCCAATTATGACCAGACCGAAGAACGACAGGGATTCGTGCATGTTGGTTATTGGCAGGTGACCGGAAGAACTGAAGCGATGGATAGTTGATAGCAGATGCGCGGAGAATCCGGCCAGCACCAGCCGGTTAGCCCAGATGCCCAGTCCGGCAGTGGTGCGCAGCAGATAGAGCAGATAGGCCAGGGTGGAACAGCCATACAGGGCAAGTGTAAGAGAGAAAAAAACCTGACTCATGCGGTATCCTTGCGTTCATTGAGCTCGGAGATCAGTCGCCTGGCAAGCGGGCGTAAAACCTGTTTATTGTATGTGCTGGAGTTCCCCGACGTCAACAGCTTTTCTCTTTCTTCCGCGAGCTAACTCACAAGAGCCCCATACTCCTCCGTAATCAGGGTGGCAATCAGTTCGCGGAGTTCAACGGCCAGAGACGGGCAACAACCACGTGTGGACACACCGATCTCAAGGTCTCCGCGGCGCAGTACAGCCGGGAAACTGCAGTTGCCGGCTTCAAAGGCATCTGTAACACAGACCATCTTCTTTTGCGAAGCGGCATCCGTTGCAACCTGCCGATTCACACCGGCGTCATCAGTTGCTGCAACAACCAGAAACATGCCTTCCAGATCGCTGATCCGGTATTGATCATTCCTCACTGTGAGATTTTCGGCTTGCGCAAGGGCGTCAATCTCTTCTGCCACGGCTGGAGCCACAACGTACACCTTTGCTCCGGCATCCAGCAACACCTTGATCTTACGGTATGCTACCGTGCCGCCGCCGATAACCACGGCTGTTTTTCCTGACATATCCACATTCAGCAGCACAAATATCACCTTCCCGTTGATTTGGAGCTTGAAAGCATACGCTTTTGTCAGTACCAAATCAACGAATTCTCACGCGAGGAGTTTGCACTTGATTTTTTCAACGTCTGGTATATCATCCGCAGATATGGATATTTACCCAAAGGAGATGCACAATGGCCAGTGAAAACGTAGCCGCATTTACGGATGCAAATTTTGATCGGGAGGTGCTTCAGTCCGAAATCCCGGTTCTTGTTGATTTTTGGGCAACGTGGTGCGCCCCCTGTAAACATATTGCGCCTCTGGTAGATGCCATTGCCGATGAATATACCGGCAAGGTCAGGGTTGGCAAGGTTAATGTTGACGAAAACCAGGCAACCCCCGCAAAATATGGTGTACGGGGCATCCCGACGATAATCCTTTTCAAGGGAGGTTCGGTGGTTGATCAGGTTGTGGGGGCCGTACCGAAATCGCAACTTGACGCCTTGATTGCCAAGGCGCTTTAGCGGGATGAATTTCACTACAAAAGATATTTTTATTCTGCTGGCAGGTTTCGTGATGGCTGTTCTGGTCGTGGCGGTGCCCTCTGAAGCAGCCTTCAAACCTGGCCAGGCTGCTCCCAACTTCAAGGTAATCACCACCACCGGCCAGGCCGTCACCATGGATGATTACAGGGGGCGTGTGCTGGTGATTGATTTTTTTGCCACATGGTGTTCTCCCTGTCGGCAGTCAATGCCGCATCTGGTGGAGATGAACCGCAAATATGGTAAACAGGGACTTCATATCCTGGGGTTAAGCGCTGACGAAGACGGGGAACGTGCAGTCGCGACGTTTGCCAATGAATTCAAGATCAATTATCCTCTGGCGCTGGCGGGTGATGCAGCTACAGCCGATTTTGGCATAAGTTCGGTGCCGGTCATGTTCGTGATAGACAATAAAGGGAAGATAGCCGAAATTTATCGAGGTTTTTCCGATGAAATAGGGCGCTCGATGGAGCTGCTGGTGAAACGCCTGCTGACCGAAAAATAGGCTATCAGGCTGACCTCAGATTCAGTCCAACCGATAATTCACACTACCCCACCCAGGTAACAGCTATGCAATGTGTTGATGTCACCACCGATATAGCTTTCAAAAATGTCTTCGGCAGCGAACAGCACAAAATCGTGACCTGAACGATGTCTGTTTTCGTGAAATCTTTCAATAACCGGCGTTTCTCGCATCCGGATGCTTTTGCGCATCGCTGCAGCACTGTGTCAGTTATAAGTTTCGTTGTGTTGGTTTGTATCGGTTGGCTCGACTATATAACCGGCTATGAGTTGGGTTTTTTCATATTCTATTTTATTCCGGTAGCCATTTCCTCCTGGTATTGCGGGCGGCGTCTTGGACTTCAGGTCGCTTTCGGCTCGGCCATCGTCTGGTATCTGTCCGACAAATATACCTACCATCCCTATTCACACTCCTATTTCATCTATTGGGAGATGTTCATGCGCCTGTTGTCATTTCTCACGACAACCATTACCATTTCACGTATCCGGAGTATGGTGCTGAATGAGGAACGTCTGCTGAAGGAGTTGCTGGCCATGCGGCAGGAATTGGAATGTCACAGGAACTCATCACATTAATGGACTACGCAACATCTTGCCCGCTCTGCCTCCATACCCATTTTCCGGTCTGATCCGCGTCCCTGCATTCATTTCATCACTTCGTCGTCGTAGTAGCTCCCCTGCCATACAGATTATCCCGCCACTCCGTTTCGCCCTGGATACGCCAGGTTGTATCCGGCTCCGTATAGAGCAGAGCAGCCCCCGACCCGACAGAAAGACCGTTCATCGGCATCAGATAGACCTGACCGGTCTGCTGGTTCCACCATAACAGGTCGGCCTTGCTGTCGCCGTTGTAGCTGCCGACGCTGACTATCTCCCAGCTGGTGTTGGCTTCGGTGTAGATCATCGCACCGTTGGTGACCGATGAGCCGTTGGTCTGCATGCCGTAGACCTGACCGGTGGTTCTGTTGTGCCAGATGATGTCGGCTTTGCCGTCTCCGTCCAGATCGCCTGCTCCGGCTATGCGCCAGTTGGTGTCAGGTTCGTACCAGATCAGATTGGCGCTGGAGGCGCTGGTTCCGTTGGTCTGACCAAGGGCTACCTGGCCGGTGGCACTGTTCCACCAGAGCAGTTCAACTTTGCCGTTGCCGTTGAAGTCGG
>JBAXVG010000007.1:0-144202 GCA_037129255.1 Desulfuromonadales bacterium
CTAGGAGTCTGTCGGGCTTGAAATTTTGACCGAACTGACCCTATCTGAGATTTTCACCCATCTGGGCGAAATTGAAAGGTCAATATTTCCTGTCTTGCCAATTGAAGTGGTTCTGTTCTGTCTCAATGCACTTTGAAAGGCCTCTTTTTAGTAATATCAGGGTTATTTTTGCTCTTTGTTAAGCTGGCTTTAATGCATGCATCCTTTTTATATTGTATGCCATGCAGACAAGGTTCCATTCACCCGACGCAGCTTCTTTGCCACGCAGCATGAAGCTCCGGAATCCCATGACCGCCTTTATGATTCCGAATACCGGCTCTGAGGTTACCTTGCGGAGTGCATAGACTGCCTTACCTGCTGTGGTTTTTAGCCGGTGTTTCATTGTGGCCACTGAATCTGCATCATCGGGTAGTGGCGGCGGCTCTTTGAAACGATCCCACGGCGATTGGTTGTGGTTTTGTCGATCAACTGCGATGTATGGCGTTATCCCTGCATCTTCGCAGGCCTTGACGTTGGTTTCACTGTAATAACCGCTGTCGGCAAGAAATTCTATGGCGGAGCCGAGTTCCTCGGGTAAAGCGGCCAGGTTTTTCAAGGTTGGTTCCAGTTCCTGCTTGTCGTTGGACTGCTGGGTTATATGGGCAGCTACAATAAGCTTCGACGCCGTATCAACGGCGGCTTGTGCATTATAACACTGTTCAAAGCCGCCGCTTGAAACTGGCATAATCCGGGACTCTTCATCGGTCAGATTGACTTGATCTTTGGCTGCTGGACCTGGTGTCGGAGGCTTGGGCTCCTTGCCTCTCGCTTTTTTACCGGTCTCTTCTGACTTCTTTGCCCGTGCAGCGACCTTCTCCTCATACGCCGCCTGCTCACGACTGTGGCGCTCAGCAGCACGACGTTCGATCTCGGTCTTGGCTGCAGCTATGGCAGAAAGACGTTGTTCACGACGTTCAAGCTCTTCGGGGATGCTCATGCCGTCAGGGATGTCCGCTTTATCGGCGGCTTCGGCTTTGCTGAGAAGTTCTGCTACTTCGGCTTTGAGTTGTGCTTCCAGTTTGCAGGCGTGCTCATAACTCAGTGCCTTGTGTCTGGAGGCATTTGCCTTGATCTTACTGCCGTCAAGGCTAACGCTGCCCACTTTCAGCATGTTTGTCTGACGGGCAATCATCAGTATCTGGACAAAGAAGCCTGAGAGCTCTTTCAGAAAACGCTTCCTGAACGCAGCAATGGTATCATGGTCAGGATGGGTATTTGCTGCAATGTAGCGAAACGCCACCGAGTCATATGTGTTGCGCTCCAGCTTCCGACTGGAGAAAACACCGGTGGCATACCCATAGAACAGCAGTGCCAGCAACATCACCGGATTGTAAGGCTGTGAACCACGCCCGGCATATGCTGTTTTCAAAGAACGAAGGTCAAGTTGTTCAACAACGTCAACCACAAAGCGAGCCAAATGCCCCTTTGGCAACCAATCCTGCACTGAAGGTGGCAGAAGATAGAGCGTTTCCCGGTCAACTTCGATAAACTTGGGTTCCATATATATCTCCAGTATCTAACCAATTGATATCGTAGAAGATATATACATGACAACCGACTGAAATGCAAGAGTTAAAATAGCATTTATATAAATAATATCAGCCTGTTATAGCAATAATTATTGTCGGAAGGCATCAGACTATTCAAAGTGTTATTCACTGTCTTAAAACGGAAATTTGGAAGCCACTTTTTGCATCGTTGATAAGTCCGACAGACTCCTAGAGGTAGCAGGCGTGAATGTGGCGATCTACAAATCAGCTTGACAGCAGACTCAAGCTCACACCGCAGGCTTCTGAACAATGCCAGCCACAATAGCGGAAAATGCTCATGCGGCTTCCTTGATTTTGCCAGTTCATGTTCGGTTTTTTGTGCAAATGAAAAACGCCAGAGTGGGTAAGTGCTGTCAATCCCCTTGTGAATTCGGTCAAAGTCGCCAGCCATATCCATCTTGATTGGCAACACTTCAAAGGAGAGGAACTGTTCAATATCCCGCTGTCCGTCACTGAACTTCAATCCAAGACGAAACCAGCCGACATCGTTACCAAAATTGATGCTTCCCCGTAGGCAGTCGCAAGTGAATCTGAATCCATCACCGATAGAATTCAGCCAGTGAATAATCTTTGGTTCTGAAGTTTGGGGATCGTTTGGGAGAAACTGAAATTCAAAGTCGTAGATTCGGTTTTCAAAAAATACCGGCGTTGGCAATATAAGTTCTGAAAGAGGTTGTTCGGGTGGAACATTGACAGTAGGCGCTGGAACAGCAGCGAGTCGCAGGGGTGGTGAAAACCGTACTATTGCAGGTGGCATTGCCGATCCACGAGATTTCAGAGTGGTTTCAAGTCGGTCAAGTGGCGTCTGAAGGTCTTTTGTCCATACAGAAAGTTTCCATTGAGCAGTATCTACTTTGAGAATATCAGGCATAACGCAATTTGGCAGTAGAGGTTGTAGTTGTTCTTTCTGACGTCGGCATAGTAAGGCTATGGCCAGAAAGTTGTGAAGGTATTACTTGCCAGACGACTCTGCATCCAATCCAATTTGCTTTTGGAGCGGCATAACACTAAGGGTTCAACAGCACCTGAAACGGCCTTTCTCAACAGATCGGGGCGGTTTTTTCCTTCCCAAATATTTGGCAACTGATTTTTTAGAACCGATTTAAGTCTGGTCAGTAGGCTTTCGCTCCCGTCGAACGAGAGTTTCTCTGCATCTCCCTCAATACGTGGTAGCACCTTCATCATCAAAAAGTCGTCCCATACCGCTTGAAGCTCCGTTTCGTTTGTCGGCTTAAAACAAGCTACAGACACCAGCGCCTCATTGAGTGCGCGATACGCCAGTTCAAATGGAGTCGCTGTAAGCACCACATTTATGGCAGTCAGGAATCCAATCGTTTTTCTTCCGTCTGGGTCTGCGCTAACTTTTGCCAGATCATTTTCACTATTCACTCTTGATAGTCGAGGAAAATTGAGGGTTTTGTCGGTTACTTTTTTATCGGCGTCATAATAACCATCATAATTATTGGGAAAAAATTCACCGAAATCAATGGTGAGTGCTCGATCGATAACTTTGCGGGAAAAACCGTGCGTGGTTTCATCCATATTGACTGTGCCCGCCACTATTAAATTGTACGGCAGCGGTATGCCATTAGCTGAGAAATTTTCCCTTAAACCAATTGATAAAGGATCATCGCCAGCAAGTCCAAGTTTAGCCCACAAATCATCTCTACCTGAATCGTCCAGTTGCTGCTGAATAACCGCCGGCTTAAGAAGGGGATCGCATGAATAAGCACCATCTTCCCATTTACGAGTTTCAAGTATGGAAAGATAGTCAGCGAAGTATTGCTCCACAGGAGCAAGATTCATCTCGTCAAGGCAGAGCCAGAAAGGACTGATACTGCCCTGCGGTTCTTGGATAATCTGAGTTGCTATATGTTTCCAAGCAGCAACAACAAAACGAAGCAGGTCAGTTGTCACATAGCGTGTGCCGCCAGTACCGATGCGAGAAATGTAGCCGAGAAGGTCGGAAGGTTCGTGCCAGTCGGGGCGAACAGGAACAAGGCAGTAGTTATCTCCCTCCGTCATACCGTAAAGAGCAGCTGAGGCCTTGGCCTGCTCACGGACAAAGCGAGTTTTGCCTGTACCGGAAATTCCTGCGAGGAGAAGAAAAGGTTTGGGGAGACAGGTTACGTTTTCATCTACTAACGATGCTTCTATTTTTTGAACCGGTGGTTGGTGTGTCGTATTACGATTTTTCAACAGAAAACTTTTGTATGCGTTTAATGCGGCAGAACAAAACCCATCTCTCCAATAGCTTACAGGCTTATAGTCCTTAAAAATACCGTCGTCATTTTTTTGTTCTCTCAAAACTACTTCACGTAAAGCGTCAATATTATCCAAAGTGATGAAATTCCAGACATCAACAGAATCAGTAAGTGCTTTTGAGAAGAATATTGCCTCAATCACTTCCATTCCTTTAGAATATCCCTGTGGTTTTCCGCTGTTTTCCGCTGAAATACTTTTCAAATATGAAATAAAAGATTCTTTCCCCATACAATTCCTTTCAACGTAGAAGCTAACAGGCGATTTTAGACTTCACTTCATTATCATGAACTATGCACATATTCCATGAGCAATCAAAGGTGGAACTGCGTTGCCGATCATACGGAATGAATGAGTCCGAGGTTCTGGAAAACGGAACCAGTCTGGAAAACTCTGTATTCTGGCAGCCTCTCTCGGCGTAAGTGACCTGTTTTGTGTCGGATGGATAAACATCAAACCATCCTTGCTTAGATGAGCAACAATAGTCGAACAGGGGGCAAAGCGACTTTGCCGGGTGTAGCGATCTTTGAAAGAGGTTTTCTTGTAAGGAAATTCAAACTCAATGTCACCCCTTCGCAGAACAACCGCTGAACTCTCACCCTCCTGTATTTTCAGAAAATCCCGTAGATCACGATCACTGTGCGGTCGGGCAACATGATTGGTCAGCTTTTCGGATATTTCCACCTCCAGTACATTGTGCAGATAACTTGACGTTTTTTCGCCGCCTTCAAGGATAGCTCTGTTACGCCGGATTAAATCATAATCACATTCATTCTCACCCTGACCGGCCTGTAACTCCGGCAGGTCATTTATTGCATCACCAAGATTCGTTCCATAAATTGCGAATTGTGCCGGTTTTAGTCCCGGCAGAAAATATCCCGACAAATCTTCCCGTGTGCCAATAATCAGTTGTCTCCTGCGCTTCTGAGGGAGACCAAGTTGCCGGGCATCCTCAACCTGTCCGTGTACGCGGTAACCAAGCGCCCGCGCTTCTGACTGCACCCGAAAGAAATATTCCCCACCTGCAGCCGTCTTTATGCCAAGAACATTCTCCATAACAAAAACTTTTGGCTTGAAGTAATCAACGTACTTCAACAGTTCCTGGTACAGGTGACGTCGTGGATCCTGAGTTAGCCGCTCTCCATGATTAGCTCCGTCAACCTGCCTTGCAGTCGAAAAGCCCTGACATGGCGGGCCACCGACAATCACATCAACAGTATTAACCCCAATCATCTCCGCTAGCTCAACAGGGCTGAATTGTGTGAGGTCACGTTCCAGAACGTATTTAATATGCGTTAGGTTGCGTCGCAGCGTGTCCACCGCTTCTGCATTAAAGTCTACAGCTGCAATACAACGGAATCCCGCCCGTTCCATCCCAAGCGTAAAACCACCACAACCGCAGAAAAGGTCTATAAAATTCATTTTTTCGCTCAATTAACCACCCTCATAATAGATACCATAATGCAACAATACCTACCCCATCCAGCGTCCTACCCTGTAAAATAAAATTGTGAAGAGTGAGGTTGGAAGAGTGAAAATGTTTTTGCAGTCATCTGCGTTACTCATCTTTGTCAGTTGTAGATTTGACCTGTTTCTTTTTGACCGCTTCTGGAATCTGCTTGAAGTTTTCCTTGCTACTAACACGACGCCCTGATTTCCGCTCCAACTCCCGACGGGCGTTACCCGCTACAGTTCCACCTTCAATGGCCGCAACCTGATTATGGCCGAATCCCTGTGCATCCTTGTTGCGTGCAATTTCTGTCGTGGACGCCTCGCCAAGCATGGTGAAGATCAGTTCCAAGTCATTCATATTGTCACGCAGGTTGTCCCGCTGTTTGTCCAGCGCCTTAAACTCTTTATATTCCGACGGTGACATGCCGAAGGTAGCCTTGCTGATCTCCGCAGTCAGGATGGCATATTCAAGATGCTCCTTTACCCCCCGCTTTTTCCATTCATTGGTCAACTCATCCCGGATGGCAATACCGCGCACCCGCTTTTCAATCCACTCGTCGCTGTAGCCCTTTGCCTTATACAACTCACGCATCCGCTTTGCGGCAAGTTCGGGGTTCTCAATTTCCTCCAACCGCTCATAACCTACACGCGCAAGCCAGCGTTTGAATGGTTCAGCCTTGGGGGATGGGATGGACTGGATAATGCGCAGTACATTTTCCGCATTGGCACATTGCGTTTTTCTCCGTTTTCCATCTGGGGCCATCATTTCAAGGGGGGGACAAAATGTCCCCCAGTTGGAATTCAGTTCGGTATCGCGTTTCCGCATCTTCTTGATGTAATCTTTAGCATTTACTGTATCGGTGAGTGCCTCAATAACATCGGCTATGGAGAAAAACCACTTTTGCTCTTTATCATTCCAGACGGAACGAATCCGATTTGATTCAAACAGCTTGATATTGCTCATTAGCAAGTCCCTTCAGAATATCCAGAATTACCGGATCAATCTTCTCTGATAAGTTGAACGATATGTTCGTCATATAGTATCCGTGCTGTTTCAAGATTTCGCTGGTTTCCGGTGGCCATCAGGTCTGCATAAACCAGTACCGGGTGAACTGTCTCCACATGTGGAACAATCGTATCCGGTTGCCAGAATCGCTGGAGCAGTTCCACATCACCTTCAGGATCTTTCTTGAGTCTGTTCTGGATAAGCACAGCCCCTTGTTTATCCTTATCAACATAGACGGTTATTGTCTGGGGCTTCAGATAGTCGGTCAGCTTTTCTGCTGCGACCTCGCCACCCCATTGTGCCTTTTCCGGATTCAGTACAGCCTTCTGCCACCATCCATCCGCACCACGATAACGACCGATCAGCAATTTGGGACGCAGTTGCTCGGCATATCCGGTTATCCAGCGTTCCAGCAGTTTTTCCTTCTCTATCAGTTGAATATGTCGAGCGCGGCCTTTGCCAGTCTCTACCAGGTAACCACGATCGTTCAGTTCATTCAGCACCCAGTTCACCATGCCCAATGCAACATTCGTTTTGGCTGCAATGACACGGTAGGTTTCATTCTCCAGTCCAGGATTACAGAACAGGGCATAGAGAACCCGTAACCCGGTTTGCTTGAAGGCACGGCCAACAACAGGCGCTTTTACCACTCCCTGAAGCTTGTTGCCTTTGATGAAGAGATACAATGGCGGCTGGTTTATAAAACAATTACCAGCTGTGTCCATAAACTGTATATTTTCGGTACGCAGCCTGTCGGACATATCTGCCGTAATCTGCGGGATTATCATCACACAGCGGGTCTGGTTCTTCAGTCGCCTGTACAAACCAAGCGCAGCATTGACCGCTACGGTACCCCCCTCGATAATCAGCAGCTCAAGCTTGACAGTTGCTTCCGGTGTTTTCAGGAGCAGGAACTGCATGTCTGGTGCAATTTCAAGCACCTGACCGGTCTGATGCGTAAAAGCATCGAGCGCAGTCTTTAGAATCTGTTTCTGGTTGTTAGTTGTTTGCATGCAGCTCACCTCAACTAATGTTCATTTTTTGTGAACATATCATTTATATGAACAAGCATCAAGACGTTTACTGAATCGACTAACTTCGATCAAAGCTGAACATCTTCTTAAGAATAATTCCCAACAGCATCCTTCATTTCCTTGATTACCTTCTTACGCAACCACTCCGGTTCCAATACCTCAACATGCGAACCATGCTTGAGGATCTCCATCATGATCTCAGCCTCGTGAGATGCCGGTAAAGTTCGAACCAGCGAACCATCGTCCTGAACCTCCTCCTTCTGTGCCTCGTGCCACATCTCCCCTTTGATCCAGCGAGAGCGCTCCGGTGAGAAACGAAGAACGACATTGAATTTCTCCGGATTGCGGAAAATACCAAATGTGTTCTGCAGAAATGGCTCCCACTCATCTTTCTCACGGATTTTGAAGGCAGTATTCTCGACACTGCAGAGTGTTATCCTCCCCAAGACAAAATCCCGCCAGTCGTTGCGCAGGTGACAGAAAGAGATCAAGTGCCAGTTGCCCATGTAATTTACCATGTGGTGCGGCTCAACTGTGCGCATGGTGCAGTTGCTGTCAGTGGGGGAGTAGTAGCTGAAGGTAAGTAGTTTTCCCTGAAGCAAGGCAGAGGTAACAACTTTGAATGTCATCGGGTCGGTAGGACTGATGTTCTTCCAGCGAAAGGAGAAGGCATCTTCCGGTCTTGCACGTCCCGGCAGGTTGGCGGAAAGCAGCGAACCAAGTCTTTGAGAAACACTTCCCAGCTCATCGGCCAGAGATCCGGCTGATGCTTCGGTAATCAACTTACGGGAAATAAGCAGAGCCAACAGCTCTTCTTCAGATATTTTTATAACAGGAAGCTGAAAGGTGGGGTCGGTGTAGTAATAACCTTTATGTGAATTGTCATATTCCAGAGGAGCTAACAGGCGGTCACGGAAATGATCGATAGAGCGCTGCGCAGTCTTGACCGATATCTCGAAGTGATCCCCCAGCTTGAATGCGTTGGGATAACGCTCTTTGCGCGCCTCATGGTCGAACCAGACAAAACGCTCAAGGTAAAGCTGGTCTCCCATGATCCCTCCAAAGAGCATACTCATTAAAATTAAAAAGTTGAAAGAGTATACACAATATACTATCAGGCGTCAAACGGGGAATAATCAAAAACGATTTCCACGAACAAATATCTAAAAATAAATTTTACCAGGACGCTAGATGGGGGAGGTCGTCCTTTATGATTGAGCCATAACAATCAAAAGGAGGTTTGTATGGACACAATTTTGCGAAAACACCTGGCAGATAGAATGAAATCCGGCGAGATGGTTATTCATAAGGAACTGGCGGTGGTGCCGCTTTTCAGCACAGAAGCCGGAGGTCCGGACTATATCACTCTCAAGGAGGCACTGGCCGGTGGCGGACTCACCATCAGCGAGGTCAGCCAGGGAGGCAGTGTTCCGGAGCTGAAGGTGATCAACTCCGGTAACAGCAACGTTTTGATGATTGATGGCGAGGAACTGGCAGGAGCCAAGCAGAACCGGGTACTGAACACCACCATACTGGTGGCAGCAGGCAACAGCGCTCTGATACCGGTCTCCTGCACAGAACAGGGACGCTGGTCATACCGTTCAGCCCATTTTGAGGATTCCAACGTCAGCATGTCTCCGTCACTTCGGAGTCGCAAGAACGCTTCGGTATCGACCTCACTGTCGGAATCACGAAGCTATCGATCCAACCAGGGAGAGGTTTGGGAAAGTATTGAGGAATTACATTCCAGTCACCGGACATCTTCAGGCACGGGAGCAATGAAAGATGCTTATGAGGCACGTCGCGAAGATATAAACATCTATCAGGAGGCTTTTCCCTGGCAGGATGGTCAGTGCGGCATGGCGGTGCTGATAAAAGGGAGAGTGGCTGGTGTGGAAATGGTTTCGCGTCCGGCAGCGTATCGTTAACTGCACGAAAAGCTGTTGAACAGTTATGCCATGGATATCCCTCAGGCACAACCAGGCCAGAGTCCACCTGTCATCGCCAAGCTCCACAAAATACTGGAACGGATGATGGCATCTGAAGAGCAGCGCTTCCCATCCGTTGGTATTGGCGAAGACTGCCGCTACACTGCACATGGTCTGCTCGGCTCTGCCCTGTGCTGGTCGAAGGATGGCTCGTGCACCTGGCCTTCTTCCGTTCTGCCGGGCGTCAGCGTGGAAACAGGCCTGAAGAGCGGATGGCACCTCTCAGTCGGCGACGGGCGTCAAGGACCATCTGACCAAAAGGAGCATGGTTGGCTGATTGTTGTTTAATCTGCCAATCATGCCCTCTATGATATCTTATAAAATGTGGAGATGCAGCAGTATGAACCGAAACAAACAGGAATATTTTACCGGATGTCTTCTGGGTGGCGCTGTCGGTGATGCGCTGGGCTGGCCGATCGAATTGCATCTCTGCCCTGCGTGTAGGTGTATTTTCAGAGAACGGTATCGTTGACAAAAACAGCAAGGGGTGTGGAGGAGTCATGCGAGCTGCTCCTGCCGGACACCTTGCCGCGCGGATCAACAGTGGCGACAGCTCAAACACGGCAAGACTGGCGTTCGAGATAGGCTGTGCTACAGCGACCATCACCCATGGTCACCCATCAGGTTATTATCCGGCTGGTGTGCTGGCAGCGGTTATTGCAACCATTGTAAACGGTGGAACCATAGAAGTGGCTCATTGAGAATCCAGCGGCTCCGATCGGAGTATAAACCGGCATACGAAAACGTTCTTATTTTCAAACCCGGCATACAACCGGCACGCAATCGGTAAAAAAGATAAAAAAAGGGGCTAGCTTTATCGGCTAACCCCTCGTTTTTATTGGTGGAGCTGAACAGGATCGAACTGTCGACCTCTTGACTGCCAGTCAAGCGCTCTCCCAGCTGAGCTACAGCCCCATACTATAACATACTTAAGCAGGAGGAGTTTATACTGCAAATTCAGGCTATCGTCAAGGGAAAAAGGCTGTAAAGCAGACTTGTCAGATTTTTGAGGGAATGTCCATCTCCTTGACCCAGTAAATCTTCAGGGCAAGACAGAAATTGAATGTGAGAATAAGTTGAATCGGATATGCGAGATTAATTCAACGATTTTTTCATTTCCAGCACATTTCCGTCGTTCGTTCTTTTGTATACCACTGAATCCATCAAAGATCTGATAATGAATAAGCCGCGCCCTTTCTCGTTCGGGGCATCCGAGTCAAAACAGGGACAGGGCACCATGTTCAGGTCAAAGCCGTTCCCAGTGTCGAAAACCCGAATAGCCAGTTCTTTGTCAGAGATGTTGATACGAACCAGAATATCCTTGGTCGGATCACTGTCGTTGGCATGTTTGATGGCGTTGACCAGAGCTTCAGTCAGCACAGTATTGATCTGGCTTGCAAGATCTTCACGATCCCCCTCATAACTGTCGAGTCCCTTTGCCATATGCTCGCCGATCGTGCCAATCAGGCTCAGATAGCGGGTCTGGTTCGGTATGGTAATTTCAAGGACTATGTCATTTCTCATGGTTTTATGTACTCTCCAATGCATCGTTTACTGTCGTAAAGATATCAAAAACACGATGCAGGCGCGTCAGTTCGAACATTGACTTAACCTGTGTCTGCAAACCGGAGAGTTTGATGCTGCCCTGCCGGGCAGAAGAATTTTTAAATCCAGATACCAGAACTCCCAGCCCGGAACTGTCTATGAAGCGCACCTCTTTGAGATCTATGATCAGATTGCAGCTACCTGCCTCAAAAAGACGATTCATTTCGGATTTAAGGTCGCCTGAGTTATGTGCGTCGAGTCGTTCTTCTTTGACAAATACTACCGTAATACTGCCGTTACTTTCTGTTTTAAGATTCATGCCATCCCCCCCAAACTCATAATATTTTCAATGCAACAATCGAGACATCATCCTGAAGCGTTCCTGATCCGGTAAATTCAAAAATTTCGTTGTAAAAGGAATCAATTATTTCCCGGGCAGACAGACTGGTAACATTATCAAGATGTCTGCAGATTCTCTCGGTGCCGAACGGGTCGCCGTCCTGATTGTGCGCTTCAGTGAGACCGTCCGTGAAGAACAGTAACACATCGCCGCTCACAAGTTCAATACTGCGTTCCTCAAATACAACTGACGGCTTGACTCCAATTATGAGTCCCTCAGTGTCGAGTTCGATGCAGGATATCTCACCTTTGCGATGGATCAGAGGATGATTATGGCCGGCATTCGAATAGGTAAGCCTTCCGGTAGCGGAGTTGTACTTGGCGTAGAACATGGTGATAAAGAGTTCGGCACGTGTCAGGTCATCATAAAGCATGGTGTTCAGAGTATTCAAGATGGCACTGGCACTGTGGATTACATTGATCTGTGCTCGCAAAAGCGTGCGAACTTCAGCCATTATGAGAGCCGCTCCGACACTATGACCGGAGACATCAGCTATCAGCAGATCCAGAATCTGTTCGTCACGGCGAAAAAAGTCATAATAATCTCCACCGACATGAGCTGCAGAGATGCAACGTCCCGCTATTTCCAGGCCAAAAAATTCCGGAACGTTTTCAGGTAATAGCGAAATCTGTATTTGACGGGCAATTTCCATGTCACGCATTACACGGGCATTTTCCAAAAGGGCTTGTTCCTTCTGATCACGCTCACGCATTTTTGCCTCGACCTCAAGAACTATTGTAATTGCTTGTGCAAGCTGACCGGCAAGGCTTGTCAGCAGGCTGATGAACTCCTGGGTAAACAAGCCGGCTATGGATTTTGAAAACAGAGACATGATGCCGATGACCGGCTGACCTTCTCTTATAATTGGGATGTAGGCGCAGGAGACGATGCCTTCGGCCAAAGTTCGTGCCAATACAAGCCCATCACCACCGAGTCGGACATCGTTTGCAATGTGAGGTTTTCTGTCGTAACAGACTATGTCACAGTACGGAACACTTTCCGTGAACCAGTGATTCTTGTCGATCGGGCGACGATTATTACCCTGGAAGCTGGTAACTGAAAATGTTCCATCTTCGTTTTTTAGTTGGATAATCGCTATGTCAAGTTTGAACTCCTTCAGGAGCAGATTGAGTAGATCGTCCATGATGATTTGCAGGTCAAGGGTGCGATTTATGATTTCGGAAGCTTTCAAACGAACAAACAGCGACTCCCTGCTCTGGTCCAGAGATGTGCGGACAGTGCTGAAGATGTCATAGACTGATTCCATACGGGATCCCATGTCGGATAGAAAACTGTCAACGATTGCGCCTGCAGCTGCAGCGCCCACAGAGGCCGCCAAAGTTTTTTCGGTATAGCGTTTCAGATTCGGCAGTTCGAATTCCGGTACGGAACCTTCGGCGTTTATTTCCCGATTTCCCACATAGCGGCTGATAGCAAGCTGAGCTTCAGGCTCACCTATGAATTTGGACATCAACGCAACAAACTGTGTCATCGATACCGGTTTGGACAAACGCTTAATTTCATCATGTCGGAAGTGTCGTCGCTCTGACTCGAACGTTCCTATGAATTTACGTACCTGATCATGTTCCAATTCGGTTTGCTTTAACAATATGGAGCAGGCAATGTAGGCGCTGACATTGAACAGCATGCTCCAGAACAGGGAGTGACTCCAGAGGTCCATGCCGGTAAGACCAAACAGGGCGGTCGGCTTGAACAGCACAATATCGAACGGGCCTCCACTCAGTAAATCTGCCGGGAGCCAGCCGGATTTGCTGAATGAGGGGAGCAGCAGGGTGTAGAACCAAATGACAAAGCCAAGCAGAATACCGCTGATTGCACCGGTCTTGTTGCCGCGCCTCCAGTAGAGCCCGCCTATCATGGCCGGCAAGAACTGAAAAGCTGCTGAAAACGAGATCAACCCCATATTAACCAGAGTGTAGGAATCTCCTACAATCCGGAAATAGAAATACCCCAACATGACAACCAGAAAAATCCCCAAGCGTTTAAGGTTGATCAGCAGTATTGGAAACCACGGGCGGGGATTAAATCGCACTATGGCAGGCATAAAGATATGGTTCAGCACCATGGTTGAAATTGCCACCGATTCGACCATGACCATACCGGCTGCAGCGGACAGCCCCCCAAGAAAGGCCAATAATGCAATCCCTTTGTGGCCTGTTACAAGTGGGATGTTGAGTACAAAAAAATCAGCGCCGCTGCTACCGCCGGTTATCAGGATCCCCCCTAGGGCGATCGGCATTACAAAAAGATTTATAAGGAAAAGATAGGCAGGAAAGAGCCACATTGAGGTAGCTATATGACGCTCGTCGGAATTTTCAATGACCATGACGTGGAATTGTCTGGGTAGGAGCATGATAGCTCCCATTGACAGAAACAGCATGGTGAACGTCGGGATGTATTCCGGGTTGCTGGGGTTGTTAAACGTAACCAGCCTGGCAAATGCAGCTGGGTCAAACGCCTTGAAACGTTCAAAAATGTCACTGAAGCCATCAAATAGCCCGTATGTTACAAAAATGCCGACCCCAAGCAGGCTGACAAGCTTAACCAGTGATTCGAACGCTACGGCAGCCATAAGTCCCTCGTGGCGCTCGGAAGAGACCAGTCGGCGGGCGCCGAAAACAATGCTGAAAAGAGCAAGAATCAAGGCAAGAATCAGGCCTGCAGGAACAGTTGACTCCGGACCCGTGCCACCATATGTAATGTTACTGTCGCGTAGTCCGCTGACAAGATAAAAACTGGTGGAGGCAGCTTTGATTTGCAGGGCGATATAGGGCATTATGCCGAGAATGGCAATCAGGGTGACAAGGCACCCGAGCCAGGGTGACTTGCCATAACGCAGGCTTAAAAAGTCGGCAATCGAGGTGATGTTGTTATCTTTGCTTATTTTAACGATGCGTCGCAGCAGAAACAACCATGAAAAAGCAGTCAACGACGGTCCAAGGTAGATCATGAGGAAATCAAGACCGGATGTGGCTGCTTTACCTACACTGCCGTAGAATGTCCAGGATGAGCAATAAACCGCGATTGTCAACGAATAGACTATCGGATTGCTGATGATACTGCGACCGGTAATTTTACGATGGTGGGCGTACCAGGCGATCAGAAAAATGAGAGTCGTATAGATTGCGGATACTGATGCCGCGTAGGCAACTCCGGCGCTCATGGCCCTTTTTTCTCGCCGGAAGGCGGATTGTGGGATGTGAAGGCTCGCATGAAGAGATAAATGACTGAGATCGAAAACGACCAGCCTGCCATGAGATAGATAAACATCAGCGGGAATCCGAATAGAGTGACAGGTTTGTTAAAGATGTGAAGAAACGGGAATGTCAGCATTATGATTCCCATGACGAAAAAAATGAACCACGATTCCTGCAGTTGCAGGCGATGCATGATTCTGCTGAGTAAACGCCTCATCATCGGCGAAGTTCCTTGTAAATCGTACCGATAAGGAGCTCAGGCGTCTGTATCGAACTAACCTCTATAACCCTGCCTTCCATTTCGGAAGGATACTCAAAACCAGCTTTCTGCTGTTCCAGAAGATCGATTCTTCCATCGGAAACAGAATGACCACCCGCTGTACGCCCAAGCAGCCTTTTTTTCTGCTCTTCGTAACCACAGGAAACCATCAGTATGATAAATCCGGTCTTCCAACGTGCGGCCAATCCAGCAAATCGGACTCTCACCGCGCTACTTCGGAAGCTGGCATCAATAATCACGGAATGCCCTGCGATGAGCTCATATTCCGCCAGTCGCTCCAACTCGGTGTAGGTCTCTTCCGAGACCGAGTCTGCGTAAAGACCTTGCCCATACTCCTCACCTACTGTCGTAACGGGTGGAAAGCCTGCAATTTTTTTTCTGATAATATCCGAGTTATAGGCTTTAATGCCCAGTTCAAAGGCCAGCTGCTCTGCAAGAGTGCTTTTACCGCACCCCATCGTCCCACAGGTGATAAACAGGGTGGGGTGCAACGTGAGCCTTTCAATGTAGCCTCTGGCGAGTCGGAAGTAACGGATGGCACGCCTTTGCGCAGACTCCCGCTCATTAGCAGGTATGCCGCTGTCATTCAAACGAAAACTTTCCACCTTTCCACGAACAACGGCCCGATAGATCTTGTAAAAATCGATCAGCTCCGATAGATCTGAATCCCCGGATGCTGCACTGTACGCTTTGATTACAGCTTCAGACAAATCGCTGCGGTTATGGAAGTCCAGATCCATGAGCAGAAAAGCGAGATCGGCAGTTGTGTCACAGAAACGGAAACGCTCGTTAAATTCAATGCAGTCAAATATATAGACCCTGTCTTCAACCAGGCAGATGTTTTCAAGGTGCAAGTCACCGTCGCATTCACGGATAAAGCCCTGCTCCTTGCGACGGTTGAACAGGTCACGGTTGGTTTCTATGAAGGTCATCACCCATGATCGGATGATTTCCTGTTCGGTAGCAGGGAGTGTGGTTGTAAACGTTATCAGCTGTTCAAAGTTCTCGCGCCAGTTAAACTGAATTTTTTCAAGCGATCCAAAATTCGAAATATAAGGTGAACTCAGGGCCTTGGCGTGGAACGTGCTGATAACATCAGCCACATTTTTCATATCCGCCGTGGTTGCTTTGCCGCTCTCAACTAATATATCCAGCATATTGTCGGCAGGCAGCCGTTTCATCATGACGGCATAATCTATAATCGGGCCACTTCCGTAAAAGGCGACTCCTGTGCGCGTTGATTCACGTAATTCGACGACCGCTTCGTAGATATCGGGGCAGAGACGGCGGTTGAGGCGCAGCTCTTCATTACAGTAAAATCGACGGCGATCAATGCTGGAAAAATCAAGAAAACCGAAATTAACCGGCTTTTTTATCTTGAAAGCATGTGTTTCAGTCAAAAATATCCATGAGACATGCGTCTGTACCAGTTCGACCGTACTGGTCTGAACCGGGTAGGCAGTAGGTTTCATAAGGGATTTCAAAATGGTAGGTTTCATGGCACTGGCTCACGTTCTGCTAAAGATTACCACCAAACATGGCCATTCGCAAGTGCGGCAAGAATAGCGACTAGTCGCCACTGATCTAAAAAGCAGCAATACTTCTACTCTGAATGTGCTGATAATCAGGAAGAAGAGAATTAAAAGCAGAGAAACCAGATGAGAAAATACCGGTTTGGAATATACCCATCCATTCCAGAAATGCGAACAAGCACTGCTAAAACGAAAGGGGCGAGAATGGGCATGCAAAGCCTGATGATTCGGTCGGTATATCTGCTTCCTACTCCGGAGATTAAAATGTATTTATGTATTTATTACTTGACGCCAGATTTAATAAAAACCTTGCTGTCGTCGGTCACTATGCCGGCAGTTTCGGCTTCCTTTCTCGACATGTTAATGCTGATCAGGCATTTATCCTCAGGCTGCAGAAGGTAATTATTATTTTTTAAAGGTATATCAATGGTCATCCTCTTTGTTTTTGAATCAATTACCGGAGATATCCTCTTTATCCTGCCTTTTGTCTTAAACGGAGGTGTTGTCAAGCAGCTGATATCCAGAGGCATATCGATTTTCAGATAGCGGTAAATGCCAGGTGAAAAATTGCCTTTGAGGTTCAGATTGTCAATATCAATGATTTTTCCAACCAGATCGCCCTGCCCAACCGATTGGCCTGGGAGCATTTTCAGATCGGTTACGTATCCGGAAATACCTGCTACTAATTGTCCGTGAGCAAGGTTATACCGTGCTCTTTCGACATCAAGCCGTGTTTTTTCGACATCTTTCAATGCCTCGCTCCTTGCTTTCGCGTTTTGGTACTCCTCTTTCTTATAGGCGTTGATGGCATTATATTCCGTATTGAGGATATTCAGATACGCGTCCTCAGCGCTTTTTAATTCAGAGAGTGATGCATTGTCTGTCTTGTAAAGTTCATAAGTCTTTAAAACTCTCTCTTTTGCATTGGCAAGATGCTCTTTGTTTTCAACGCGATTGATTCTGTAAAAGCGAGAAGAGATATATGTTTTTTCATGATCTACCAAAGCCTTGCGATACGCGAACTTAAGCTCCTGAACATCATACTCCGCAAGCACATCGCCCTTCGCCACTTTTGCACCGTTTTTGACATATACTGACTTCAGTTTTTCCGATGTCGGCGCAATTATCTGGGCTTCCTGCACAGGCTCAATAATGCCTTCCAGAACAATTTCAATAACATCCCGCGACAGCTTCAGCTGTTTTTCTTCAGGGGATTTCGCACATCCATTAATAAAAATCGATGTAATCAGAATTGTTGTTGAACACAGGTTCAGTAGTCTCATGTATGTATCCACCTTTTTAGAAATATGCTGCAAATAGCGGGAAGCCTTCTCCCCGAATCGACAAAATCAAGCACAAACTCCTGATGATTGCTTCTCAGACGGCCGGAAACCGCACCATTAAGCCAGCTATAACTTAGCCAGCTCTTCGAAAATAGTGTCTTTATTCTCAATAAATGCTTCAAAAACCTTACTGTCCAGTTTGTTGGGTACCAGGGTTTCTATCTCTTGCACTGCTGCTTCTTTTGATTTGCCCTGTCGGTGCGGTCTGTCACTTACAGCTCCTATGAGAACTTCACTGAAAGCAAGTATCCTTGCATCCTCAGATATTGATTCAGCTGGAAGGCCATCAGGGTATCCAGTAGAATCAAGGAATTCATGATGTTGAAGAATTATAGACGATATGGGGTAAGCCGAATCCAAAGGCTTCGTCATCGTATAGCCGATAACCGGGTGGTATTTTATGCGCGAGCGCTCCTTTTCGGTTATGGCAATATTTTGTGATGCGATATCGTACAAATGCCCCATCATTCCTATATCATGGAACTTACACGCATACATCAGCGTTTGAAGTCGCTTGTTGTCATAATTTAGAGCCTTGCCTATCGAAAGGGCCACAACTCGCAGCTTTTCAGAATGGTGCAGGTCAAACTTGTCACTGTTTTCGAATGCATCAATCGCCGCCTCCAGGAAGGCAATATAGTTGGTGATATGCGTTTCACTCGAATACATTGCAAGAGTGGCAGAAATCAAATCAAGAAACCTGCCAATGTTGACTACATCTTCTTGTAATATACCAGTTTTTCTGTGAATGTGAACTTTGATATCGGTATTTCTGACATAGAACAATTTGCCGTCATCCGGTTGAAAATCCATGCTACCAAGCACCGTTTCCCTGTCAGGGAAAATGATGCGCATGGTATCGATACGGTAGGCGGTAATTATGATTGTTGCTACAAGACGAAAATAATCCTCCCTGTTGGACAAAAAAGAGGTGAAAACGGCGCTCGAGCTTTCTACCAGCTTCGCCTTTATAAGTTCTTTGCTTGCTTCCTCCCCTTTCATGAGATTTTCAAAAAAAGCAGTCAGATAATAAAGTTCTGCCTGCATGGCCGCAATCGATATAGAATTGTACGCAACAATCCGTACGGCGCTTTTTCCCTGTTCTGGGATAAAGGTATATATGTGGAATCTGCCCCTTTTCATGTATTTATTTGAAGAGAAGATCTGTTTTTCCAAAGAAGAGCCGTCTTCAGCCGGTTTTTTGCTGGGTCCGGAGACATCCTCGTTAGCAAGTTTGTAGCCTTTTTTGTCCTTCAGATAAACTCCGACAGTCATGATGTCCGGTTCAATCTTTCTGAAGTAAGCATTTAAAGCCTGAAACATTTCCTGCATTGAGGTCATTCCAGAAATTTCTTTGAAATAGCTATTCTTGATTGTTTCACTTCGCATGATTCGTAGCTGGCGCATCAGGGCCCAGGCGGTGAATGCGCAGAGCACTAAAATTATAACGATAAAGGTGCTTGCGGGTATCCTGTCGATATAGTAAACAAGAACGTAATAAGCATCTATTATTATTCCGGGCAACTGTTTCTGAAAAAAATACTGTATGCTTTCAAGGTTCATATAAGAATATCCTTCCCAACGGGTATGTCGCTCCTGACTGGTAATTCTGAGGTTTCATTGTAATATGCACCCTGCCGTTTTCCGCTTTTATTCTGGATGAATTGTACATATCCAGAATAGTTGTAACTCCGGCCGGTACATTTATGTCAAAGCTCTTTTCCTTATCAGTTGCAACAACAAAGCCTGAAGTAAAGTACCTCAACGCTGTTGATTCATCAGGCTGAAGAACGTCGCTTGACGCACTGCCTATGCTTGTGAAGTACACCTCGTCCTTGACGTGTTTCAGGCTGACATCAGGCCCGTTTGTGAACCCGGATGCATTGCCGAGATAACTCATGGCCAGAGAATAATATATGGCCTGCCGGTCAGAGGCTTTTTCATACACTGTCTTCTGTCTGTCTATCAGTCTGAGATATGGGAACGCATAATTCAAAAACAGGAACCTGATATCCCGATTGGCCGAAACCGCTTTTTGGGGAAGCCGCACAGCCAGTTCGAGCGACCTGTCTAATGTATTGTACGAGGTTTCACAAACCTTTTGAAGACCTTCATTCTGGACATGGATAGTGCCGGAAGACTCGCACTGTTCGGTTGTAAACATGCTCTCCACTATATCCACATCAGCATACCTGTCAAGCTCCGCATTTTCTGAACGAAAACCACCGTTCACAATGATAAAAAGCCCCTTTTCCTTGAGTTTTCTTAGAAGCAGGTTGACTCCGTCATTGTATCTCTTTTCAGGATGCCTCCGTGTGAACTCTTCAGTCAGAAAAGTGTAGCCGTGTTCCTGCAGTGAGTGCCAGCCGGAGCCCCAATCGAAAAATATTCCGTCATAGCCGTGCGACTTTGCCTGACGAACCAAATAGTTAACCCTATGCTCAATCAGATCCTCGTCTCCCATGTCATAGAAAAAATCCTTGCAGTGAAGTTTGTCTCCCATAGGATTCGGGTCTGATTCCCTGGGGTCAAGCGTCCATTTTTCCCTGTTCTTATAAGCCAATCGCTCCCATACACCTGGTTTGTCCACATAATAAAATGCAGAAAGCCATTCGTAGAAAAATATCTTCCCCCCCCCCACTTTGAGGCGCTTTGCAACGCTCTCTTTCTCGATATTATGGGTAACAATAATATCAAATCGGGAAAGATAATGTATGTCATCGTCAGTCAGGGGATGATAGTCAAAGGCTATTTTCGTCCCAAGTCTCGCTCCCTTATTCGGTGCTGCGGCGTTGAAACAGGCGGTAGAAAAAAGACAACAGAATAATATAATAACATATGACAGGTGCTTCATTTTTAGTTATCCAAATGCAATTTCAATTTTTCCTCGGTGCGCCACTCAAAACTTCCCACCATGGTGTTGCCAACGGAAGGAAAACAGTATTGACTAATGGTTTAACGACCAGTGTCCTTGGTTTTCAAGCTGTTTTTGTACAAGAAGTCCTGATAGGCTCTATTATCAATCAAGTAAACTGAGACATTAGAGTTCTGGTACCAGAGTTTAATGTTATCGTGTCGTCCAGAATACTCAAAAACCCAGTCCTTGATTTTATCTATAAGATCGGGTCTCCATCGGTTCCATATATCAAAGTCTTCGTAAAGCATGGCTTGTGAGTTAAAAGGAATTTTCTCCACAAAGACAAAAACAAACTCTGTAGGAACCCGCAGAGAGGTCTCAAGGGGGTTATACTCCTTAAGAAAATCCTGTATGTTCATATGCCATCCCTTCGACAATTGATGAAATTGTATTGTATGACAGACAACTGTATAGGTGAAGGGCTGAAATGTATCCTCTATTTTGTACAACAAATAGGGTGATTCCGTGTATTCAAACGCGGTCTTGTTATTCCTATACATCTCGTTATCAATCCAACGGGGAGTAAGAAAGATAGCGGCAACCGAGAGGAGAAGCATAAGAAATGCGGACAATCCAAAATATGACTTTTTGAACAGCGTTTTTAGGAACCACTTCTCAATAACTATATAATAAATGACAGAAAAGCCAATAATATATCCATAAGCCAGATAAACTTGTGATCGTTGAGGACTTACGATTGTGGGAAGCCCCAAGTTTGCAGCAAAGCAAATGAAGAGGATTGATATGATTATGAGGCCTGTCGACACGAGATGAAAGCGCAGCTTTTTTGTGAATATACTCACTAAGAAGAGAAAGATAGGGATCGATCCCAAAACAAACAATAGGTTAGTTGGAGCAATCAACATAATGTCATAAATGCCCCTCTTTGCTATATCTATAGTGGTTCTATTGGTTTTAAAGATTTTGTCGAGAAATGGCGCTGCCAGACCGATATCCTGGGGAATTCCAAATATGAAGAATTGCAGCATCCAGAGGTTACCGAAAAGCGTAGCAAGTGCAACTGTAATGAATCCTTTAATTATATTTTCCCTGTCCAATGCGCCAATAATCAAGGAATAAAGGCCAATTAATACCAACGCTAATGCAGCCGGTATTGCACCACCACCGTGGATTGAAAAGACTATTGCCAGCGTCTCCCCGTAAAGAAGCATGTATATGTAGTTTTTAGTTTTTATAAATTTGAGGAGAAAAGCTAAATTAGCTAAGAAAAAACTCGCCGCTAACTCATACGGTAACGTCGTTGTTGATCTCCAATAATAGATAAAGGGTGAAAAATCGTCGATCTGGTTTGGCAGGAGGTTTGAGCTGAAATAATATGTAAACGGCCCAATGTGGTGAATCTCAGGGCTTGAGGATTTGTAAAAGTAGCCAAAAAACTCCGAGCAGATCGGACTGGGCAAAATAACTGCAAAAAGCAGAATCCCTAGCAACATCGCTCCAGTCTTCTCTTCTTCCAGATCAGCTAAGCTCCTGATAAAATATAAGATGGAAAAAAATATAAATGATAGAAACAGGATAGGGAATAGATTGTAAAGTAGTACGGTATTTAAGGACATTAATAAATTAACCGTATAAACCAGTACAGATCCGCCCCACATGTAGGGAGCCCCTGCTGCCTTTGAAAAAAGGACGTTATCCCTGAGTATGTTATTCCACAGATAAAATTGGTACATATCCACTAAAGGGGCGATGAGTGAAGTGAAACTTCTGTACATCCTCAAGTAGAGACCGTAGAAGAAAATTGTCAAGAAAGTGCCGAAAAAGAGAATATTTGCGGTGTGAAAACCTGCACGTATTTGGGCGAAGCGTGAGGTTAGGTCGTCTTTGAGTGATTTTATGTAGATCCCAGGCTGCTCTATAAACCTCATCGTCCCAATTATCGTCTTATGATACATGCTGCGAAAATATTGAATTACCGGTTTCTTATAATAGAATTTGACGAATAACAGTTTAGTGCCTACGAAGAATATACTCAAAAACAAAAAGTCAAAAACTTTTGCGTAGATAAATAGAGGGAATACAAGTGTAATGATCGCTACCATATGGATGATATTGAAGATTACCTGATCCAGACGGCTGTTGATGTATTCCTGTGGAAACACCCTTTTGGGGATCCAAAAGAAGAAAAGATAGGCTGATAATAGTAACTTAAGTGTACCAAGTATCTGCAGTTTTGCTATTTCATTTTCTATCATTCTCGCGAGTCCTATTGTCCCTGAGCGTACGGAAGAATTCGTGGAAATCTTCCGTACGCTCACCGCGGAATTAAGCCGTCGCAGGCCCGTGTCTGCAGAATCATTTATTGTTATTTAATGCCCATGAGAGAAGAGTTAGCCGGAATAATTCTCCGTCGTGGGAGGTTTTTACGAAATCAAAGGGAGGCAAGGTGATGACTTTCCCTTTTCCGGATTCCACGTAACTTGCATACACCTTATCCCCATTCTTGATGATAGGCGTTGCAGCAACTGAGAGATATATCCCTATATAATCACTTTGTTCAAGCAGGAGGGTCCGGATCTTTTCATTGATCTCCCTGATATCACCAAAGGTGCCGGACGCACTTGCGACTATTTCCTGAGAAATACCTTCCACATGGATATCGTCCGTTTTCTTCGCCCGTAACATATGCACATTAAGTTTACGGTCGTACAGCGACATGCCATTCAGCTTCGTAAGAAAACTTTCCAGCTCTTTGTCACTGAATTTGTTGAATTTATAATCGTATAGTGAAATATAGATGGCGGACTCGATCCACAAAATCCCACCGTTTTGTACCCAGTTGTCAAGGATGATAAGCTGATCCGCAGAAATATTGTATGTATATGCAATATTTTCCAGGAGATTCTTGCCTTTCACTTTAAATTCCCCGAGCAACATCGGTTTTATATAGATCACATCATAGAGGTTCGGGTTCTTTTTCAAACTCCAGAAGTCTACTTGTTGCAGGGATTCAGATCGGAATTCCTTTAGTGCCAACGTATAGAATTCGGGAGGAAACTTTCCTTTGTTATTAGTAACAGGCTGCGTGGAAATAAACGGGAATCCCCGTATGATAGGAGGTCGGCTGTCGATAACCTCACGGGCAAGGCTGTTGGCCGGAACGGTAAAAATGTGAACTTCCTCCGGTTTTTCCAGGTAATCAGACATTATTTTGTCTTTTCCCTGCGTGCAGGATACAAGCGTGCTACAAAAAATCAACATAAACAGGAACCGTGGGACATTTTTCATGGCTCATCCTCTCAAAGGTTATTAGTATCGCCCAAACGAACAAAATTTACGTCTTTACTGATCCAGAACGAAATAAGATTATCCAGTAGTGATTCCGTGTTGTTGCCGTTTTTGAGATAGAATAGTTTTCTTTTGATGTCTAGATTAATTCTGTTTTTGTCCCGTATGACATCAAACGGATGGAGATAAAACATCATGAAATCCTTGTGCAAAAAAGAAAACAAACGTTTGTAGGCAGTCAAAGTAACGATATTTATCCAGAGTAAACCATGAGGTACTTTTAAAATCGGCAGGGAATCAATGGCGAACTCCTTCATGTCCGACTGCAGTATCAATGCAAGTAACTCTTCATCAATATGTACTTTTCTAAGGAGACGGGCAGCGCTGATACCTTTAGGATCCGGAAGGGAAGAGTCGTAGAGGAAACCGCATTCCCAGATAGCTCGAAAGTATTTTGCACTCATTTGAAACTGTGGGGCTCTGTATCCGACGATCTCTTTTTGAAGCACATCTTCCAACGCACGTTTCGATTGCTTTACTTCACTAACGATTTTACAGTATTCCCATTGGCGATAATCGGTGTGACGCTGCCCGTGAGATCCTATTTCATGTCCGGCAGCTTCAATGTCTTTCAAAAAACCCTGTTTTTGAAGATACGGCAGCGAATCTCCTGAAACAAAGAAAGTACCCTTGACTCCGTATTTTTCGAGAATGCGCACTATGGCTGGCAAACCTTCATCTATGCCTGTATGAGTGTCAAGAAAACCGAGATCGTTTTCGACGTCAACAGTGACAGCGATTTTCATAGCGTATCCCGATCAAAGAAATAGCATAAATGATGAACAGCGACACATATGGAATGATAATAAAGCCAAGAGCGCTTAAAGCCACAGCTTTTTCAGGAGCAATTGCCACGAGACTCATCAAAAATATAAACAGGAAATCTCTTGTTCCGATGCCGGCAACTGATATTGGAACCACGGTAATCAGACTCCCCATCATGTAGCTGAGAAGTATGTAACTCTTCGGCATGCCTAGGTGCAAGGCCATTGCGTCACATACCGCCGAAAGGCAATAAAAGAAATAAATGAACCCGCTGTATAAAAATACCACGGTGAGTGTCTCTTTTACAACCTGCCGTAAATCCATCCAGACAAGGAGAAACCTGCTCCGAAAGAAAAGAGCACACGGGAGTATGATCATCAGAATGCACGAAAAGAGAATCACCGGTTTATAGTTGACATCAAGGTAGTTTTTCAAGAGTTTGATGTTCATTGCAAGAAAAATGACAAAAAGCAGGATAACGGAAAGTAGATCCGCGATTCTGTTAAAAACAAAGATATTTGATATCCTCATTTTTTTTTCGTTCTGCATCATCAGTACCCCGGCATTAACTATATCAGATACGAAAACATTGCTGATCTGCCCCAGAAAATTGGATGTTGCGTATGTCTTTGACAGACAAAAAAAACCAACCGATATAGAACTCTTTTTCAGCATAAAATAGAGCCTGTGTATCTTTCCGTACAGGAGTAACGTGTTGAAAAGACAGGAAGCGAGAAGAAATGAAAGTGACGCATTTTTGAATATTTTTACAACTTCACTTATATTTATGTATCTTGTAAAGATATAGGCAAGAAGTATTGGGCCGATTACGGTCGGCAGCCTTTTTAATAGACCCATTTTCTTATCAGCGGGCCGATATTGTCAGTAATAACAGGTGGAAGTTTTGCCCAGATCTGCGCTAGAGATCGCAATTTTTCCTTTGCGGTTCTTTCCTCTACACATCTATAACCATCTGATGTCAACTCAAATTTATAACGATGGAGCGGATAGGGCTTTCCGCCCAAACTGACCTTATAGTCGTAATTGCTCCCCTTGTCTTCAGACCTTCCCCTGTTCAGCGATGTGTATCCGTTTGATACGGCATACGCCATGACATGGTATTCAATAAAATAACCTGCCAGATTATGAAGATGTGATGCAGGAACAACTAATGTCAGACAGTTGAACATGTGAGAATAACCTACGCATAACATGGCGCCGATCACCTCTCCTGTAGGATCTTTGACGGCAATGATTGTACAGGTGTCACCGAAAGCATCCCTGATTGCACTGAAAAACCTGAAAGAGTGAGGCGGAGTTCCAAAATCACGCATCTTGTCAAGATACAGCGAGTAAAAGGTAGAAAATAGCGCACTGTCGTTGCCGGTAACCAGTTCATACGGATGTCTGAGTGATCCTCTCATGTAATTTCTTTTTCTTTTCGTTGGCACAGAATCAATAATTTCATCGGTTGTCGGTGGAAGATCTTTAATAATAATGACTTCGTTTGAATTGGCTGACAGATCTCCCAGCGATTCCATGAACTGCATTATCCTTACAGAGTTTGCCTTGACATGATCGTGTAGATAATCCAGGTACATCTTGAATGATCCGGTATTGATCAGGCCGCCAGCTTCAATATGGGGAATACTTACGATTTCTTTACCACCGAACGGTTTATTTACACAGAAAAGCGGCAATACCGAAACTATAGCATCGTCTTCCTCACCGTAAAGATACAACGGCTCGAAGGAGAATACCGAATGCAGGATCTTAGCCCAGCGGGAATCATAGTACAGGTGTCCATGGCTTCTTACAAAGTCATCCCATTTCCGCATTTCGCTCTTATCTGACAAATTAAGTGATTTAATGATCATTATGCAGGAGACTCCTGAACTGCTCTCAAGATTGGATGCACAAGCGTTTTAACAAGACCGAAACATTATACTTGATGAAGTCAATAAGGTCTCAGATTCCTTAGCGGATTATCATCCATAAACAAGATGATAAAACTGGTAGCAGTTGTTTATCAGTATATCCATTTTCGTATCAAGGGGCCGAAATGATCTGCAATAAATGGAGGAAGCTTCGACCATATCTGCGAATAGAACTTGAATTTCTCCTTTGCTGTTCTCTCCTCCGTGCATCTGTAACCGTCTGATATCGCCTCAAATCTATACCGATAAAGCGGAAAAGGTTTACCCCCCAGACCAATTTTGTAGTCGTAATTCCCTCCACGATTTTCAGATCTTCCTAGAATAAAAGTCGAATATCCGTTTGTTATGGCATACTCCATTACACGGTATTCAATAAAATAACCCGCCAGATTTTTGAGGTGTTCTGCTGGAATAACGTAGTACAGACTGTTGATCATGCGAGAAAAGCCAACGCATAGCATGGTGCCGACAACCACTCCTGCAGAGTCTTTTACGGCAAAGATCATGCAGGCATCTCCAAAAGCCTCCTTGATAGCCCTGAAAAACCTGAAGGAATGCGGGGGAGTGCCGAAAGCACGCATCTTGTCAAGATACAGTGAGTAAAAGTCGGAGAATAACTTGTTGTCATTGCCCGAGTCCAATTCAAATGGCTTCTTCAGAGCATTTCTCATGGCATTTCTTTTTGTTGCCACAGTTACTGAATCTACAATTTCAGCGGTCGACTTCGGCAGATCTTTGATGATAACAACTTCACTTGTATTGGTTGGAAGATCATCCAATGACTCCTTGAACTGCATAATTATTATGTTGTCCCTGCAGATGTGATCATATAGATAATCAAGATACATCCTGTATGATCCGGTATTGATCAGACCACCAGCTTCAACGTGGGGAATACTCACGATTTCCTTGCTGCCAAATGGTTTTCGTACATGGAAAAGTGGTAGTGCCGAAACTATGGTACCGTTTTCTTCGCCGTAGAGATACACAGGTTCGAAGGAGTACACCGAATGCAGAATTTCGGCCCAGCGGGAATCGTGATACAACTGTCCGCAATATTTTACAAAATCATCCCATCGTCTCACTTCGTCCTTATCAGATAAATTCAGACGCTTAACGATCATGTCTAAGGGATATAATTTCTTTTCGCATATTTGCTACTTGTTCCGATAACAGCCCCAAAATAAAGGCAAGCGAGCCGAACAGAAAGAAGAAGATGTAGTTTTTGCCGATATTATCGTTTGTCAGCACACTGAGTGAAATGGATAATATCCCTAAAAAGAAGGAATAACCGCACAACGGCACAAAAAATCTCAGGGGATCAAAAAGTACGATGAGCCGAAAAACAAGTACCAAAGTATCAAACGCATGCCGGACGCGTACCTGACTCACGCCTTGCGTCCTTTGCCTCATGGTGATCGGCAACCAGGTGGTTTTGAAGTCCTCCATGTAGGAAAGTACGGTAGATGTTGTAGAATATGAGAAACCGTTGGGCAATTGAAACAGAAACGGTATGATTTTATTCCGCCTGAAGGCGCGCAATCCGCAATTGCAGTCTCTGATATGTTCGCGAGTCAATTTATTGACTACATAATTTATCAATATTTTGCCAATACTTCTCACATGGCCTGATGAGTAAATGTTCTCTCGATTGGTCAATACCGAATCTATGTCAGGATTCTCCCTGATGTAGTTGATGATATCGCGGATTCCTTCAATCGGATGCTGACCATCACCATCTACAAGGATGACAAAATCTCCTGTGGCTTTCATGATGCCCGTCTTAATCGAGGCACCTTGACCACGATTTGTGTTGTGGCGCATGGTGGTTCTTGGCAGGTATTGCGAAGCGGTCTCATACGTATTATCGCTTGAACCATCGTCAACAACAATTATTTCGCAGTCTGGAAACGCCGCCATAAGTTCATTCAGTACCTGGGCTATATTATCACCCTCGTTGAAGGCAGGCACTATAATGCTGTTAGTCATCGTTTTTGAACCTCCCTGCCATCAGTACGAAGAGTAGTAGTAAAAATCATACCTTCTGAAAAACCTGAGCGCATACATTGTACTGAATACTGCAAAAACAATTGATCCAATCAATAACCCGACAACGGAATAATAGTAATCAAGCGATCTGCTGAAGACATATCCTATAAGAAAATCAACTAATAATCCAAGTCCCAGGGATTTGAGGGCAAATTCGGGACGGGAGTATGAAAAGAATGTTATGCAATTAAGAAGTGACCAACTCAGAAGTACATAAGCAATCGACCCGCAGAAAAACACGAACATATGGATCGGGGCAAAAAAAACCTCCACATACTTGCCGTATCCAGTCATCAGTATGAAATACGGGAACAGGAAGGCAAGGAGAATTGAAACAACTCCGAAAAGCGCAAAGGTAATACCGGCGATGCCGTAAACCCTAAGAAAATAATTGTTGAAATTTTTTACATCAATTGACGGAATCAGGCGAATCTTGTTGAATGCAAGAAAGCCGAGCTCGTAGATATAAACTTCTACGAGCGCAAGAGTAAAGATTAATGGGATCAATGCCCAGTCTACGCCTACTTCATAGGGATAGTTGAACCAGAAAAAATATGGCAGAAATTTCTTCCCGCCGGTCCAAGCAAGAACCCTGTCCATGACAATAAACAGAAAATATGCTGTACCGAATATAAAGTAGGGGTAAAGACTGAAGAAAAGTGAAGACACTGAAGGTAGCAAATGCCCTTCCGACATGCTTTTTGTCGCAATTTTGCGCAATTTGAAAAGGATTATCAGAATCGACATAATGAAGATTATTGCGAGGCTTATATACTGTGAATAGACTATTCCGACTTTAAATACTTCAAAACCAAAATAAGTGCATATGATGCCAAAAAGCACTAACAGGGCTATGGTGCCGAAGCTTTCGAACATGTAAAAAACAGCAAAAGATAGAAATACAAGACTCAGGAGGATAAAATAGGCAATGTACAGTTGAAACATGTCTGGTGGAAAGAGTTTAAAATATACATTCAGCAGTACGGAAATTACGGCGGCAACAAAGATCAACACAGTTCCAACAAGGAACAGTCGTTTTGTCACTATGGATGCAAGAATCATTTCATCCATTTTCAGATAATAGAGCCCTTTTCTGCCAATTACCTGTGATATTCCTCCCGTTATGCAAAGCGCCATCAAAGTTCCCAGAGAGATTGCGGTCGCCTGACGCAGGGAAAAATTAATATACGACCAGATACCAAAGCCGACTATGACCATTGAAACGATTTGCAGGAGCATAGGCAGGGCAAATACAGCACCCTTGGCGTAGTTTGATATCACACGGACAACCAGTTTCTTGGTGTCTGTCTTGAAAACCTGTTCTTCATACGTCAGTTTGTCTGCATGAACAAAGAGCCTCTTTGCAAGGCTGAAGATATCAGGTTGTTTCCAATCATTTCTTGCATCAACATCTCTAAGACCATTAGTTTCAAGAAGGGCGCTCAACTCAAAATAGTCACGTGGTTTGCCCTTGCCAATGGTGACTTTGCGTAATAACTGCAATTCCTCCTCTTCTCCCGGAGGCTCGTTCATGGCGGCAATACTGACTTCCGGGTGCGCCAACCCCATTGGTTTTGTAGCGAGATTATCTGGGGCATCATGTAACTGCAAACCATGATGGGTCATATCAGAAGTATTTTCAATCATAAAGAAAAACCGGCCAGATTGTAGTAGGTGTTTCGATAATTCTCCACCATATCCTCAGTCCTGAAACCGTTCTGGACCTTCTGGCGAGCATCTATGCCTATTTCTGCACATATTCTCGGATTTTCCAGTGCATAAATGACTTTTTCCGCAAATTCCATATAATTTTTGGGCTGGACTATAAAACCGTATCCATCAAGAACTTCATGTGTTCCGCCAACATCAGATGAAATCACCAACTTTTCGCATGCCATGCCTTCTATGACAGAAAAAGGAAAAGCTTCGGAAATGCTCGTCAGCAAAACTATGTCCCCTTCATTGTTGGCGATTTCAGGAGTTGAAGTAGATCCGCAGAAAATAAAATTGCCTGCCAGCTGAAGTTCGTTAACAAGATCGACACATTTCTGGTAGTACTTTTCATCCACTTTCGGGCCGTAAAGTTTGAACAGTACGTTGTCAATTTTTTTTGAGACCTCGCCACAAGTAAGTATGTATGTTTCAATATCCTTTAGTTGATCGATGCGCGCAATCATAACTACCGTCGGCCTGACATCTCTGTCCACGACAAGACTGCGGAATCTTTCGGTGTCAATGCCATTATAGATGACATTGATTTTCTCCTCCTTTGCATCGAAAATGAGTTCCCATCGCTTGTTGTACTTGCAGACCGGCAGGATCTCATCAGCGAAATGATAATTCAACCTTGAAACCATACCGATCAGGCCCATTATAAATTGCTTAGTATTAATATCTATTTTTTCTCTGGAAGCATACAGATACTGCTCCCTCACATAAATGCCATGCTCAGTCAACATGAATTTGGAGCCATACTTGAGCTTTGCAACAATGCAGGGGAGGCCGCTGAAAGCCGCAGCACTCGAATGGTATACCTCTGCTTCAGGCAATGGGGCCAGAAGCGATGTGAAAAATCGATAAATCCACCTAAGACTTTCGACAAAATCATATACATTTGGTGTCTCGTCTGGTTTGTCCAGATACTTCGGACATTCGGCCTTAAAGGATTTTTCCAGTAGCATTCGATTTAAAAGATTAATTTTTTTTTGCTTAAGGAGCGGCAGGCGGGTGAATTTTGTTTCGTGTGGATCATTAATATCGGCAATCAGCTTTTCAATATCTCGTCCCAATTCAGATGTACCATGCCTTGTTGACCAGATCTCAAAAAAGTTGGTCAAATGGATAATCTGATTCAGGTGATCTATCTCTCCGTAGTACTTCAGATCTGCCAACTCGTGATAATTCTCAATTATGGCTGCAGACAAAACAGGAAGTGAAAATTTATGTTGGAACTCATCAAGCGTAAACAGCGGTGATTTATCATGAATCTGGAGCATCAGTTCATAAAAAAAATCCCAGACCCATAATGCTCGGAATATCTTTCTATAGTCATGCTCTCTGAAAAGCTCGTGCAACCTGTAAAGGTTGTTGCCTACAGTGTCTAAATCCGGGTTTTCGCTGTAAATTGCACAGACAATCTCCCCAAGAATATCTCTGAAGACATCCCGGATTAACTCATCAGGCTTAAGCTTATTGATAAAGATCTCTGAGAAAGTTTGTCCGCTAATATATTCAGTGGGCTCTTCCGTGCCCCAAAGCGGTACATTGATGAGCTGCACAACATTATCCGGCATCTCAAATTTTATCGCCTGAAAAGGGTTCATCATGATAGAAAGTATGTAAAACTCAATTTCTGAAAGTTCCTTGACAAGAATGTCAGCCCATGTGCTGACACCGCCAGTGCAATAGGGGTAGGTTCCTTCAGTGGTTAAAACAACCCTCAGTTTCCGCGTCATAAATCAAACAGCTTCTTTCCGGAAAGTACTGTCATGTCAACCAGAAGTTTCTGCAGAATCATGTTTTGTCTGATGGCTTCAATCTCTGCCAATATCGAATCGCTCCAGGCTTCCCGCACTGACCGGTATTCTTCCAGCCCTTTGTCGAATCTTTCCACTGCAACATTTGTGCGCTTCCTGTTCAGATCTACCAGCTCCCTGGTTATTTCCAGATCCTTTTCGAGTGTCCTGTAGTCGGCGTAAATATCATTGACACTCTTGATGACATCTTCTGTCGTTTTTTTGAGCACCAGTTTCTGCTTCAAGGCTTCAATCTCTTCAGAAAGGATATTCGACCTTCTAACTCCCCCATCAAAAATTGGAAGCGAAGCGTTTATGCCGACAATTGCAATCGGCTTGGTTCCGGATCCGAACGCAGAATTAGTGCCTATGTAGCCGTCAGAGCCAAATTGAGCGCCTAGACCGGATCTGGCCTTTATAGTAACACCTCTGTCAGCGTTCTTTTCATCAACTTTTTGTAATTGCAGATCTTTCTGCAGTCGTGCAACCTTGATAGAGCTGTTATCAAGAATCGCAGATTTCTCTATCTCGACAAGATTCACCGGAGCGGTTATTGTCAATGGTTTAAGGCGGATATGCCGATCAGTATGTATATTGGCAAACTGTCTGAAAGCGGTTTCAGCCTTCAGCAGTTCGGCTTTTTTCCGCAGCAATGTTTGTTCCAAGGAGAGGTTCAGGCTTTTGGAAGAGTAGTAATCAAACGAAGAAAAGCGTATCCCCTTCTGATAGGTATTCTCTATTCTGCGCCTAAGATCCTGATACTCGTTGAAGTTGAATTTAAGGAGGGATAATTCTTCCTGCAAATAATAGAACGTGGTGTAGAGGTTTACCGCTAGCAAAATCGTGTTGTTTGCACTATCAATGACGCGAGCATCCGAGAGGAGCCTCACAATTTCCAATTCCTTCTCAAGAATCTGTTTTTTTCCACCATCATAAAGCGTTTTTGTCACGTTTAGCGCAATGTCAGCCCCATAATTGAAGCGGTTGTCATAAAATGAGCTCGCATCAGAGTCTAACGAGATTCTGAAATTATATCCCTGCAGAATTGCAACAGTATTCGCATATTCACGTTTGAAATCAGCGCTGTTTATCTGATGTGAGACATTTGTTTCAAGAGATTTTGCTACGTATTCTTTTAAGTCCAAAACATGTTCGGCAGTAGCAGATATGTTGACACTATCCCTGATACCATGTTTGCTAGTTTCAGATATTCTGTCGGAGAAAGCTGCCTCCGGACTTCCCAGGATTAATTTTATGTTCTTTTTTTCATCCTTTGCCTCTTTTGAAGGCTCAGTCCTTTCAGATTGTTGCCTCGACATTTCGAGGCGGCCAAGTACAAAATCGTTCATTGCTGCAGGCGCAAGCTCTGATTGTGGATATTTTGTTATGAGTTGGAAAAACTGGTCCAGCGCCTCCTTATACCGTTTTTCTTTCAATAATGTATTGGCTGACTGAAACAGCTGATATTCATGGGTATTATCTGGAGATACTCTAGGTTTATCCTGACCGGCATTTGAACCGTTCGACCTTGGAGTTTGCTCCCCACGATCGGGATTGGATATGACTGGGCTGATGACCTTTGACTCATCCAGTATTGTGGATGGTTTGATCTCTTGAGTAACGATGGCGGGGAGTTCTTCCTGCTTCGGAGCCTCCATTGCGGATACAACAGACTCACCGGGTGGCGTGACGGCTGGCTTCTCCAGCTTCGGAATCACTATTTTGGATACGCCTGGCTCATTGGATGGTTTGACTTCTTTTGCAATGATGACGGTTGGCTCTTTCGCCTTTGGAAGCGCCATGTTTACAGGTTTGGAGTCTCCGCGCACATCAATTATCAAACGCGCCGGATTGGCAAGAGAGAACACCTTGAAGTCCTTGAGGTTCTCGCTATCAAGTACCACACGTACCACCTCCGGTTTAAACTGCCCGACCCGCACACCTTTCAGTAATTTATCGCCGATGGTTATGCCTTTGACAGCTGTACCTAGCCTGGTACGGTTCAGGTCGATATAGATCCGTCCCGGTTTGCCGGAACTGTCCTTGACCAATTTATGGGTCTCCCAGGTAACTTCCCGGTCGAGTTCAAGTGATAAACGGGTATAGCCCAAGTCTGTCGTGTGCTTCATCCCGTTCAGTACAGCAGGTGGAGGTAAGCCGATAGATGGTTGCGCATTGTTTTGCACGCTGATGCTATTAACAGCCAAGACTGGAAAAGGCAGCAGCAGACAAGCAATTTGGAGAGTGGTGACTATGATAACGCTTTGTTTCATGGGGTCACTTTATTTAAGCTGGTACTATTATTCTAACTATTTTTTTTCTAGCAGAAAACTTTATATACTTCAACATAATTGTGTATACTTTGAAAGATTATTTCATTTTTATTGATACGGCGCCGGATTTTTCCAATTTGTTAGCGGCAATGATCCTTATTGACGGTTCATGCACGGGGGGAAAACAAGATAATGTCGCAACTTCCATTGCCTATTGACTGCATCCTGGCGGATCTTATTGCATTAATCCGTACCTATCCGAATGTCCTTCTGCATGCCCCCCCTGGTGCCGGAAAAACCACCCGCGTTCCCTTGGCTCTGCTGGACATTATTCCTCCCGAAACAGGCCGTATCATTATGCTTGAACCACGACGACTGGCTGCTGTCTCGGCAGCACGCTGGATGGCACACATGTTGAGCGAAGAGGTAGGGCAGACTGTTGGCTACTCGATCCGTTTCGACAGCAAAGTTTCAAAAGCAACCCGTATCGAAGTGGTTACAGAAGCTATTCTGACCCACCGCATTCAAAATGATCCACTACTGGAAAACGTGGCTATGGTTATCTTTGACGAGTTTCATGAACGTAGCATCCATGCCGATCTAGGGCTGGCGCTCTGTCTGGATGTGCAGCGCCAGGTGCGCAGCGACTTGCGCATTCTGGTTATGTCGGCAACTCTGGAATGCGACACTCTTGCTGGACTTATGGGCGCTGCCCCGGTTATCAGCTCCGGTGGCCGCTTATTTCCTGTTGAGGAAGTCTACTTGGAGGATTTGCCTCACGGACCACTGCCGGTGCGCATGGTGGCTGCCATATTGCGTGGGCTGGCTGAAACAGAAGGTGACCTGCTCGTCTTTCTGCCCGGTGCCGGTGAGATCCGCTCGTGCGCCGCACGCCTGTGCGAGGCAGGTCTGGCCGAGAGGGGGATCTCCATCCACCCTCTCTACAGTGATCTTCCATTCGCAGAGCAGCAGATCGCCATCCTGCCATGCAGACAGCGCAAGGTCGTGCTCGCCACAAGCATTGCCGAGACCAGCCTGACCATTGAAGGGGTACGGACGGTGATAGACTGTGGCCTGTCGCGCAGGATGCGACACGACCCGGCCAGCGACATGAACCGCCTGGTGACGATTCGCGAGTCCAGGGCTTCGGCCGAGCAGCGCAAGGGGAGGGCGGGGCGACTTGCACCCGGTGTCTGTTACCGTCTGTTCAGCCGGCATACCTATAGTGCCATGACGGCATATACTCCACCGGAAATACTGGACAGCGACCTTTCGCCGCTTTTACTGGAGTTGGCTGCCTGGGGCGTCAGCGATCCTGCCAGCCTGTCTTGGCTTGATAAACCGCCTGCGGCTGCACTTTCGGTGGCCCGACACCTATTGGTCGAGCTTGCAGCTCTCAACGGTGCCGGTCGGATCACGCCCCTCGGGTTGGCTATGGCTCAACTTCCGTTGCATCCCCGTTTGGCTTGTCTAGTGCTGAAAGCTCGGGAACTTGGCTGCTCCTGTCTGGGTGCCGATCTTGCTTCACTCCTCTCGGAACGTGATATTATACGACGCAGTTCTCCCCACAATAGTGGTGGGCGGTCTATCAACAGTATTGAGCGTGTTGAGATGTTGCGGGAATGGTGCATCTCCGGTCGCAGTGATTCAGACGCAGACGCCTCCGCTCTTAAAAACGTTGAGCGAGTCTCGCATCAGCTGCTGCGTCTGGTAGATGGTGATGTCAGGCAATATCCGGACCGAGAAGTTGCAGATAGGGTCAGCCGTCTCCTGCTGGCAGCCTATCCGGACCGAGTGGCCAAAAGGCGCGAGACGGAAGCGGGGCGCTATCTTCTTGCCAATGGACGCGGGGCACGAATTGTGGCTGTCTCTATCACAGCTGAGCCGTTGATAGTGGCAGTCGTAGTGGAAGGAGGCGAACAGGGTGACGGCGTTATTCGTCAGTGGACTCCGATAACGGAGGAACAACTGCGGGATGAGCTGGGACGGCGGATTGAGCAGAGAGACCGTAGCAGCTGGGATTCTCGCGAGGGGAGAGTAAGTGCGGTCAGAGAGGAATATATCGGCTCTGTATGCCTGGCATTGAGGCCATATGTGCCGGACCCTGATGAACTGTTGCCGGTGGTCATTGAAGCAGTACGCAACTCCGGACTGGGATTGCTCTCCCGTAACGCAGCATTTTTGCAGTTCCAGGCGCGATTGATGCTGGTGCAACGGATTTTTCCTGGAGACGGATGGCCGGATTGTTCGGATGTTGCCTTGCTGGCATCCCTGGAAAAGTGGTTGGCTCCCGTCATTTCAGGTGTCCGTAATGCCCGCAGGCTCGCGGAGGTCAACGTTGCGGCGGCCCTGTTCACTTTGCTGGAGTATCGCCAGAGACAGGCACTGGAGGAACTGGTGCCTACACATCTGGTCGTGCCGAGTGGTTCGCGGATCAGGCTGGACTATTGTGCAGGGGAGTTGCCTGTGCTGGCTATCAAGCTGCAGGAACTGTTCGGACTGGCTGATACGCCGACAATTGCCGGGGGAAGGGTGCCTGTGCTGCTACACCTGCTGTCGCCGGCCGGAAGACCGTTACAGGTGACCAAGGATCTGAAGGGGTTCTGGGATGGCTCATACCACCTGGTGAAAAAGGAGATGAAGGGGCGCTATCCCAAGCATCCCTGGCCGGACGATCCATGGAATGCCACTCCGACGAGATGGGCAAAACCGAAAAAACAAGGTAACAATTAACAGGGTGCGCTCATGCTAAAAGGCCCGGTGCTGATGCACCGGGCCCTTACTGTTGCCGTTTACATTATATTCTTGTTAGACGCTTGCTGCCAGTGCCTTTTCAAATCCCATGCTGAAGGCTTTTCTGTTCAGTTCGATGAACGCCTCCGGAACACTGGAGAGAACGGCTTTTTCAGCGTTCTCTCTGGTCACCTGACCCGTCAGGGCCACCATTGCCCCAAGGGCAACAATGTTGGCAACGATTTCGCGACCGACATCGTTTTTGGCGGTATTGATGATCGGAAAGGCGACCGTCTTGAAATTGCCAGGTGGCACATCCTTGACCAAGTCGGAATCTATCAGCAGTACACCACCTTCTTTCAGGTCGTGGGAATACTTGTTGGCAGCTTCCTGCGTCATGGCCAGCAAAGCATCGCACGCTGTAACCTTAGGATAATCTATCGGACCATCGGAGATGATAACTTCCGATTTTGAGGCGCCGCCACGGGCCTCGGGTCCGTAGCTCTGCGACTGAACGGCCTGCTTTCCTTCATAAATCGAAGCAGCCTTGGCCATGATGATCCCGGCGGTAATCAGTCCCTGACCACCCGCACCGGAAAACCTGAGTTCATATCTTGACATGAATATATCGCTCCTTTTCCTGTAATTGTTACTTGGCAGCCTTGGCACGCTCTATTACCTTGGCGTACTCCGCGGTGTACTCGGGTTTGGTCTCCTCTTTATACAGAACGCCTGTTAAAACCTTGCCCTGCAGTTGCTCGGCAGTCATCTTTTCAGCTGCCTTGACCGGTACGGCAACTTCTTTAAGGCGGTTCATCATCTCAATGACCGATTTGTATTTGTTACGGCGACCATAGGTGGTCGGGCAGTCATCAAGAATTTCCACCACTGAGAATCCTTTGTGCTTGATGGCTTCAACAATCAGCTTATCAATCTGAGCTGCGTGATAGGCAGTTCCTCTGGCAACAAAGGTAGCACCGGCACCGATGGCCAATTTCGCTATATCGAAACAGGGGTCGGGGTTACCGTAAGGGGTGGTGGATGCTTTGTGACCGGTCGGGGTGGCAGGCGAGAACTGACCACCGGTCATGCCGTAAATGTAGTTGTTCATGATGATGTAGGTCATGTCGATGTTACGACGACAGGCGTGGATGAAATGGTTACCACCGATGGCTGTGCCATCGCCATCACCACCCACCAGGATGACATCCATTTCTGGTTTTGCCATTTTGACACCGGTGGCAAAAGCGGCGGCGCGACCGTGGGCAGTGTGCAAAGTGCAGCAGTCCATGTAACCGGGCAGGCGCGATGCGCACCCGATACCGGATACGATAGCGGTGTTTTCCTTTTTGAGCTGGAGCGCATCAATCGCCCGAATCAGCCCTTTCATGACGATGCCGTGGCCACAGCCGGGACACCAGATGTGAGGCAGTTTACCGGGGCGAATCCATTTATCATAATCGAATGACATGTTACTTGACCTCCTTCATCTTATCGACAATCTGCTCCGGATTGACCGGCTCACCATCCACCCGGAAAATGCCGAGAACCGGTGCATTTCCTTCGATGCATCCCTTGAGAACTCCGGCACACATACCGAGGTTCATTTCAGGAGAAATAAAAGCTTTGACCTTTTTTGAAATTTCGAGGAGACGCTCCTCGGGGAATGGCCAGAACGTGATGAGGCGAAACATACCTGCTTTGATACCTTGCTCACGAGCTACATTAACGGCATAACGGGCAGAACGGGAGGTTGAACCGAAGGCAACCACCACAATATCTGCATCATCGACCATGTATTCTTCCCACTTCATTATGTCGGCTTTGTTGGCTTCCACCTTGCGAACCTGACGCTCCTCCTCGGCCTGGACAATTTCGGCCTTTGTGGTCGGGAAACCGTCCTGCATCTTGTTGAGTCCAGTGACGTGGAATTTGTAGCCGGAGCCGAAAGCAGCCAGAGGCGGTACATCGCCGAAGCTGGTGTCATAGGGTTTATATTGTGCGGGAGCGACTGTTGGAGCCGTACGGTTAATAACTTCAATCTCGCCCGGTTCGGGAAAGACGATGCGCTCACGCATGTGAGCGACGATCTCGTCTGGCATTACCATGACGGGAGTGCGGTATTTTTCTGACAAATTGAATGCACGGATCACCTCTTCATAGGTTTCCTGCACGGAAGCCGGTACCAGACAGATAGCAGGATGATCCCCATGAGTGCCCCACTTGGCGCACATTACATCAGACTGGGAAGGGCCGGTCGGCATGCCAGTGGAAGGACCACCACGCATAACATTAAAAACAACACATGGAACCTCGGTAATGCAGGCATAGCCAATATTTTCCTGTTTGAGCGACAAACCGGGGCCTGAAGTGGAGGTCAGAGCCTTGACACCTGTCAGTGATGCACCGATGAGTGCAGCCATAGCACCGATCTCGTCTTCCATCTGTATGAATTTACCACCTATCTTGGGAAGTTCGACGGACATAACCTCGGCAACCTCAGTCGAGGGTGTGATCGGGTAGCCTGCAAAAAAGGTGCAACCCGCATAGAGAGCACCGAAAGCCGCAGCCTCGTTACCCTGCATAAACGCTACTTTTTTTGACACTGTTCAATTCCTCCCTTAGAGTTATTCTGTGATGACTTTGATTGCAAAGTCAGGGCAGCGCAGTTCACACTGCATGCACTTGATGCAGGCCTCCAGATTCTTGACGCCGACTACAAAGCCTCGCATCTCAAGAACCTGTTTTGGGCAAAACTCGACACAGATGTGGCACCCCTTGCAATACTTCTCGATAATTTCAATTTTAGGCAGATTTTTCTCCATCTGGAAATACTCCTTTATTCCGTAATAAAAGGTGTGAAATGCAGACCTCATAATGCGGCAAAAGAAGGGCGGAAAGCTCCGCCCTTCTTTCACTGATTCATTGCGGTCTGGTCAGATAAATGTAAAGATGGTTATTTCATGCTACCGACCAGTTCCTTAACTGCAGCAACTGATTTATCCATCATTGCTTGCTCTACGGCATCCAGCTTGAATTGGATGATATGCTCTACGCCTTTCTCGCCGAGTACGGCCGGAACGCCAACATAGTAGCCGTTGACGCCGAACTCGCCCTGCAGGAAGCAACAGGTCGGGAGAACACGCTTTTGATCTTTGAGGATCGACTCTGCCATGGCAATGGCAGAGGAAGCGGGTGAGTAGAAAGCAGAACCGGTTTTGAGAAGAGCAACAACTTCACCACCCGCTCCACGGGTGCGCTTGACCATTGCTTCCATGACTTCCTTTGCCTTGGCAGCGTCCTTGTATTTCTGTTCCAGCAGTTCCATTACGGGAATACCATTTACACTGGCATAACGAACCAGCGGAACCATATCGTCGCCGTGTCCGCCGAGCGTCATAGCGGTAACATCCTTGACCGACACACCTAGTTCCCAAGCAATGAAGGTGGCAAAACGGGCCGAATCCAGCACGCCGGCCTGACCGATTACTCGGTTGTACGGGAAACCGGTGATTCTCTGGCAGAGCGTTACCATTGCATCAAGAGGGTTGGAAATGACAATGACGATTGCATCAGGAGCATTAGCCTTGATGCCTTCGGCAACCGTAGTCATGATCTTGGAGTTGACCTCGATCAGGTCGTCGCGGCTCATACCCGGTTTACGAGGTAATCCGGCTGTTACAATGACGATGTCGGAACCCTTGATATCTTCATAATTATTGGTACCTTTCAGGTTTACATCGTAACGGTCAACCGGTCCTACTTCGGCAATGTCGAGCATTTTGCCCTGTGGCAGACCTTCCACGATGTCAAACAGGACAACGTCACCAAGTTCACGCAGTGCGCAAAGTTGCGCAAGAACGCCACCAATTTGTCCGCCGCCGATAAGTGAAATTTTTTTCCGAGCCATTTCTGTTTCCTCCCTAAAATAGTTTGATGTACAAATGAAGCAGGAGCTTTGAAATACACGCCTGCGTTTTGTCGGAATAATTACATATTTTCAATCAAAGCATCTGCGAAACCTGAGCAGGAAAGTAGGGTAGCACCCTGCATCATGCGCTCGAAATCGTAGGTAACCCGTTTCTGCCCAATGGTCTTATCGATTGACCTTACAATCATGTCGGCCGCTTCCGTCCAGTCTATGTATTCAAGCATCATAACGCCAGAAAGTATTACGGATCCAGGGTTAACCTTGTCCATGTTTGCATATTTCGGGGCAGTTCCGTGCGTAGCCTCAAATATGGCATGGCCGGTCATGTAGTTTATATTGGCGCCGGGGGCGATACCGATGCCACCAACCTGAGCTGCCAAAGCATCTGAGAGAAAATCGCCTTCCAGATTCATGGCGGCAACAACATCAAACTCCTTGGCTCGAGTCAGAATCTGTTGAAATGCAATATCGGCGATGGTATCCTTAATCATTAAAAGTTTCTTCCATTGCCCTTTGCCATGGGTCGGCATTAGTTTTAGAGCTTCTTCCACCTCATTGCAAATATCTTCTTTCTGCGCGGATGACATCATATCGTAGCCGGGGTCAATCATCCTGGCATTTTCTTCTATCGACAGTCTGGCATTGCGGTCCTGATTATCTATAATCCAGAACTCGCGTTCGGTCACAATCCGGGAGCGAAACTCGGTGGTGGCCAATTTGTAGCCCCAATCCTTGAAAGCCCCTTCAGTAAACTTCATGATATTGCCCTTGTGCACAAGAGTCACTGACTTACGTTTGTGATCAAGGGCATACTGAATTGCAGCACGTATAAGACGTTCTGAACCCTGTTTGGAGATGGGCTTGATGCCGATGGACGATGATTCAGGAAAACGGATCATGTTAACGCCCATCTCTCTGGTAAGAAAATCGACGACCTTGGAGCAGTCAACAGTGCCAGCCATCCACTCAATTCCGGCATATACGTCTTCACAGTTTTCTCGAAAAATTACCATATCAACATCTTCGGGCTTTTTTACCGGAGAAGGAACGCCTTGGAAGTAACGTACCGGTCGGAGACAAACATACAGGTCCAGTAATTGTCTCAACGCAACGTTCAATGATCGGATACCGCCACCGACGGGTGTTGTCAGAGGTCCTTTAATGCCGATCAGAAATTCTTTAAAAGCTTCAACGGTCTCATCCGGTAACCATGCTTTGTCGCCCATCTCGTTCCGAAACATGTTGAAAGGTTTCTCGCCGGCATAAACTTCCATCCAGCTGATTTTCTTCATTCCGCAGTACGCTCTATTAACAGCTGCTTCGAAAACGCGAACCGAGGCCTTCCATATATCGACCCCGGTACCGTCGCCTTCAATAAACGGAATAACCGGATTGTCAGGCACACGCAGCCTGCCATCAGCCATCATGGTAATCTTTTCCCCGCAGGGAACTGTCACATGCGTATAACCCATTTATTCGTTATAATTCAATTAAATTGCGTCTATTATTGCATTTAAGGTTACGCTTGGCCTCATTGCGCTGGAGGTCTTATCAAAATTCGGGTGATAGTAACCACCCATATCGACCGGGCTGCCTTGCGCTGCCAGCAATTCCTCGTTAATTTTCGCTTCGTTATCGCTTAAATGCTTGGCGATCCTATCAAAATGGGTTTTCATGTCTTGATCCTTCCCCTGTTCGGCCAGAGCCTGGGCCCAGTAAAGAGCAAGATAGAAATGGCTTCCGCGGTTATCAATCTGGCCGACCTTACGGGCGGGCGACTTATTGTTATCAAGGAACTTGGCTATGGCTTGGTCAAGCGTGTCAGCCAAAATCTGGGCTTTTTCATTCTTGTATGCTGCGGCAAGGTGCTCTAGTGAAGCGGAAAGGGCTGAAAATTCTCCCAGAGAATCCCACCGCAGATAGCCCTCTTTCTCGAACTGCTGTACATGTTTGGGGGCGGATCCGCCGGCACCGGTCTCAAAAAGTCCGCCACCAGCCAAAAGCGGAACGATTGACAGCATTTTTGCACTGGTGCCAACTTCGAGGATAGGGAACAGGTCCGTCAAATAATCACGCAGTACATTACCGGTTACCGAGATTGTGTCCAAGCCTTTACGAATCCGTTCAAGGGAGAATCGCATTGCCTGAACCGGCGCCATGATACGGATATCCAGTCCGGTAGTATCGTTGTCCTTTAGGTACCTGACAACTTTTGTTATAATGTTGACATCGTGAGCACGGTTACTGTCAAGCCAGAACACAGCTGGTGCACCCGTGGCCTTCGCCCTTCTCACCGCCAGTTTCACCCAGTCCTGAATAGGAATATCCTTCGCCCTGGACATCCTCCAGATGTCGCCCGCTTCAACGTCATGCTGCATAAGCACGTTGGCGTTTGCATCAACAACACGGACTTTTCCGTCAGCAGGAATTTCAAACGTTGTGGGATGTGAGCCGTATTCTTCCGCCTTCTGCGCCATCAATCCAACGTTGGGAACGGATCCCATGGTAGCAGGGTCCAAGGCCCCATATTTTTGGCAGTTCTGAATGATTTCCTTATATATGGTGGCATAGCAGCGGTCAGGGATCATTGCCTTGGTATCCTGCAGTTTGCCTGCCTTATTCCACATTTTGCCTGATTCACGCACAACAACCGGCATGGACGCATCGACGATGATATCGTTCGGGACATGCAGGTTGGTTATGCCCTTGTCCGAGTCGACCATTGCCAACGCCGGGCGCGTGGCGTACACTGCCAGGATGTCGGCCTCGATCTCGGCCTTCTTGGCTTCCGGAAGGCCCTGAATCTTGTTGCAGAGATCACCAAGTCCCATGTTGGGATTGACATCCAGCTCCTTGAAAACTGCGGCATGCTTGTCAAAGACATCCTTGTAGAAGACGGAAACGGCGTGACCGAACATGATCGGGTCAGACACCTTCATCATGGTGGCCTTAAGGTGCAGGGACAGCAGCTGACCGTTCTTTTTTGCGTCTTCGATCTGCTCTTCATAGAACTTTCTCAAGGCCTTCTTGCTCATGAATGTCCCATCGAGAATCTCGCCAACTGAAGAAGTCAATTTGTCCTTGAGCACAGAGGTATTCCCGTCTTTGCCAACAAGTTCAATCCTGAATCCAATTATTTCTTCCATAGCTACCGACTTTTCATTGCCGTAAAAATCACCGGCATTCATATGAGCGACTTCTGATATGGAATCAGAAGTCCAGGCGCCTAGTTTGTGAGGGTTCTTTTTGGAGAAGTTCTTTACGGAGAGTGGAGCACGACGGTCAGAGTTCCCTTCTCTCAACACAGGATTTACAGCGCTGCCAAGAACCTTGGCGTAACGCTCCTGAACAGCTTTCTCCGCGTCAGTCTTTGGCACTTCAGGATATTCGGGAACGTTATACCCCTGCTCCTGCAGCTCCTTGACAGCCTCTTTGAGCTGTGGAACCGACGCACTGATATTAGGAAGTTTTATTATATTGGCATCAGGCGTTAGTGAAAGCTCGCCTAGTTGGCTCAAATAGTCAGGAATTTTCTGGTCATCAGACAGGTTTTCGGGGAAGTTCGCAAGAATACGTCCAGCAAGAGAAATATCCCGAGTTTCAACTGAAACACCGGTGCCCTTGGTATAGGCCTGAACGATCGGAAGTAAAGAATACGTTGCCAGTGCCGGTGCTTCGTCAATTGCAGTCCAGATAATCTTTGATGTCTGTGTTGTCATGTTTTCTCCTTAGTGTTTATGGTTTTGTCGCCTCAGGTTTAACGAGAGTACACCAGTAACGCGGACGTTCATTTTTTAGCGAACATTTTAGCATAACTATAAGTTATTTCAATAAGTTAGAGCTACTCAAAAAATCTTGTATACAGTATACAAAACACTCAGAAGTGTCAAGAAAAAACATCGAATTCAATTACTTGTTCACTGAATATAGTCTGGCCCCGACTGCATCATCACGACTGAAATGACGTGGTATGACCAGCATCTGACCTGGCCAGAGACGTTTGGGATCACTGATTTGGTCACGATTGGCCCGATAAATGATCGGCCAGAGTGAAGAGTCGTTATAAATTTCTGATCGACCGGCAATCTGAGGCAAGGTTTCACCTCGTCTAACCGTGTAGGAAGCCAGAAATTGTTGCCTTGGTTCTTTGATCACAGGTTTTATATTTGACAGCGTAGATTTTCGCTCAGCTTCCAAAGACTGAATCCTCTCCTGTTCGAGGAGACGAAGTTCCGCTTCGGCTGCTTCACGCATCAGTCGATCTTCTTCAGCCTTCTGAATCTCTTCTATTGCCCGCTGGCGTTCTTCATCATCCAGTCGCTGTTTCACAAGGCGAAGCTCGGAACTGAGCAGATCCGCTTTTTGAAACGCCAGCTGATAATATATATCAGCCTCCAAGTCGTCCTCGCGGACATGAAAGATTGCCTCACCATGTTCGAATGTCTCCAGCAGGCTACGATACTCCTGCGGAAAAAACTTGATAGCATTCTGTCGGCCAAGCTCCTCGACCAGGGGAGCCACCTTGTTACGCCACGTCGGCTCAGGAGATGAACAACCTGTCAGCTGCAGGAGACCAAGCAGTAGTATACACGCGGCGAAGCGGGCCATAGCTATGGGTTTACACCTGCTTTTCGACCAGACGGATACCCAATTCCCGGAGTTGCTTGGTATCAACCGGTGAGGGGGCTTCAGACATCAAACAGGTACCTCTCTGGGTTTTGGGGAAAGCAATCACATCACGGATGGAATCGCTGCCGGTCAGCAACATGATCAGGCGGTCCATACCAAAGGCAATACCGCCATGTGGCGGTGTTCCGAACTCAAGGGCATCCAACAGGAAACCAAACTTGCTGCGGGCATCTTCAACCGACATCCCCAGCAGCTTGAACATCAGTGACTGAATCTGCTCCTGATGGATCCTGATCGATCCGCCGCCAATCTCATTACCATTAAGAACCAAGTCATAGGCCTTGGCGCGGCAACTTCCCGGATCCGATTCAACAAACTCAATGTCTTCGTCCATCGGTGCGGTGAACGGGTGATGTACTGCAGCCCATCGTTTTTCGTCATCGTCCCACTCCAGAAGCGGGAAGTCGGTCACCCAGACGAATCGATAAAAGTCTTTGACGGTTAGTTTGAGGATGTTCGCCAAATGGTTACGCAGCTTACCGAGTGAGTCATTGACAACCTTTGGCTTGTCGGCCACGAAGAATAGCAGATCTCCTTCTTCTGACCCAAAAACTTCATTCATGGCTGCAATCTCTTCATGTGTAAAAAATTTGGCGATCGGGGAATGCCATTCGCCATTTTCAAGCTTGACGTAAGCCAACCCCTTGGCACCGTAGATCTTCACAAAATCAGTCAGTTCATCAATCTCCTTGCGGGAGAATCCGGCACATCCCTTGGCGTTGAGCCCTTTGATGATGCCGCCTTTGGCTGCCACATCAGCAAACACCTTGAAACCGGATACTTTGACCTGATCCGTAAGCTCGCACAACTCCATGCCAAAACGCATGTCCGGGTTATCCACCCCGAAGCGGCGGATAGCCTCGGCGTAGGTTATGCGTTCCATCGGCAACTGTACGTCCAGCCCCTTTACCTTATTGAAGATGCGTGCGATCAGCCCTTCCATGACGGTTATGATGTCCTCCCGGTCGATGAAAGACATCTCGCAGTCTATCTGTGTGAACTCCGGCTGACGGTCGGCGCGTAGATCCTCATCACGGAAACAGCGCACAACCTGGAAATAGCGGTCGAAACCGGAAATCATCAGAATCTGTTTGAATATCTGTGGAGACTGCGGCAGCGCATAGAACTGCCCCTGATTGATCCGAGACGGCACCAGAAAGTCACGGGCTCCCTCGGGGGTGGACTTGGTCAGAAAAGGGGTTTCAAGCTCGATGAAACCGTTTTCGGTAAGGTACTGGCGCGTTACTTGGGCCACTTGGTGGCGCAATATCAGGTTGTACTGCAGCTGAGGACGGCGCAGGTCAAGATACCGGTATTTGAGACGAATGTTCTCGTTGATCTCGCTATGCTCATCCAGCATGAAGGGGAGTGGCCTGGAGCGGTTGAGGAGTTTGCATTCAAGCACCTGAATCTCAACATCGCCGGTCCTCATGTTTGGGTTGCGGGTACCCTCCGGGCGTGGGATAACCCTGCCTCTGACCGCCAGTACAAATTCGCTGCGCACCGCTTCAGCAACAGCGTGAGCGGAACCGTTGACTTCCGGGTCGAAGACAATCTGGGCAATTCCCTCACGATCGCGCAGATCAATGAAGATCAGTCCCCCATGGTCGCGTCGACGTAGAGCCCATCCCATGAGGATAACCTCACTGTCGATATCGGCAGCCCGCAGATTGCCGCAGTAATGTGTTCGTTTCCAGTTACCAAGTGTGTCCATAATGTCGCCTCCATTAGTCTATTATGACGTGAGTTTTTAGTCTATAAGTCTGCCGATGCTGCCCAAACGCGGCCGCAACTTCTCCCGGTCCCATGACCAGTATTTGATGAATGCCAGCCCTTTTATCTGGTCGCGCCGGACAAACTTCCAGAAACGGCTGTCGTAGGAGCGGTCCCGGTTATCACCCATCACAAAATAGGAGTTTTCCGGGACAGTGATTGGCCCGAAATTATCGCGCGGATTCATCTCTTTCGGGATAATTTCCTTTTCTTTATGGATCTCATGTGGATTCTGGTAAAGGTTGCCATTGACAAAAACCTTTTTGTCCCTGCCTTCCACGATGTCTCCCGATACACCAATCACCCGCTTGATAAAATCCTTGCTGGGGTCTTCCGGATACTCAAAGACTATCACATCGCCCCGTTGCGGATCGCGGAACGTCAGGACACGTTTGTTGTTGAAAGGGATTTTGGTGCCGTAGATGAACTTGCTGACAAGCAGGTGATCTCCAATGGCCAGAGTGTCTTCCATCGATCCGGACGGAATCTTGAATGCTTGTACCAGGAAGGTGCGGATGACGAGCGCCAGAATGATGGCAATAATAATCGACTCGGCATATTCGCGGATAATGCTCTTCTTTTTGATTGCCGGCTCAAGCTGCTCCATTGGTGTTTGTGGCGATGCCTTCTGTTCTTCCATTCTTTGTTCCTTCACAGCCTGAATTATCAATCAACCTTGAGGATCGCCAAAAACGCCTCCTGAGGCAGTTCAACGTTCCCCACGTTCTTCATGCGCTTTTTACCTTCTTTCTGTTTCTCAAGCAACTTTCGTTTACGGGTGATATCACCGCCGTAACACTTGGCCAGAACGTCCTTGCGCATAGCCTTGACCGTTTCACGGGCAATGATCTTGTTTCCGATGGCGGCCTGAATAGCCACTTCGAACATCTGGCGCGGAATCAACTCCTTCATCTTCGAAACCAGGTCCCTTCCGCGGAAGTAGGCCTTGTCTTTATGAATGATCAGCGAAAGGGCGTCAACCACCTCACCGTTGATCATGACATTCAGCCGGATCAATTCGCTTCGGCGGTAGTCGAGGTGTTCATAATCCAGCGAGGCGTATCCTCTGGTTATCGATTTGAGACGATCGAAGAAATCAAGAACAATCTCGTTCAATGGCAATTCGTATATGATCATGACTCTGGAAGGTGTCAGGTATTTGATCTCGCGCTGCACGCCGCGCTTGTCTTCGCAGAGAGCCAGCACACCGCCGACAAACTCGTTGGGAACATGGATGTGCGCCAAAATAAACGGTTCTTCAAGATAGGCAACATGCTGCTGTTCGGGAAGCTGATTGGCGCTTTCGATGGTGAATATATCGCCGGTAACGCCGTGTACGCGGTATACAACAGTTGGTGCGGTGGTGATAAGGTCAAGACCGAATTCGCGCTCCAGCCGTTCCTGAATGATTTCCATATGCAGCAGACCAAGAAATCCGCAACGGAAACCGAAGCCGAGCGCCACCGAAGTTTCCGGGTCGTAGGAGAAAGAGGAGTCATTCAGTTTCAGCTTGGCCAGTGCGTCGCGCAGTTGTTCATACTGGGCGGTATCGATCGGATACAGGCCGGAGAAAACCATCGGCTGGACTTCCTTGAATCCGGAGAGCGGTACTTCACACTGGCGATGCAGCAATGTCACCGTGTCGCCGATTTTTGCATCAGCCACATCCTTGATGCCGGCGATGACGAAACCGACCTCGCCGGCCGCCAGCTCGGGTACTTCAACCATCACCGGGGCGAAAACCCCTATTTTGAGTGCTTCGTAGGCACGGTTGGTTGAAACCAACTGTATTTTATCCCCTTTTTTCATAGTGCCGTCAAAAATGCGAACAAGGATGATAACCCCCTGATACTGGTCATACCAGGAATCGAACAGGAGTGCCTTGAGCGGCGCCACTGCATCACCCTTGGGAGCCGGAATCTTCTTGACGATCTGTTCCAGAATTTCGTGCGTGCCGATGCCTTCCTTGGCGCTGGCCAGCACGGCGTCATGGGCGTCAATGCCGATGATTTCCTCAATTTCGTGTTTAACCCGCTCGGGGTCTGCAGCCGGAAGATCAATCTTGTTCAGTACCGGAAATACTTCCAGATTGGTATCGAGAGCCAGATATACATTCGCCAGGGTCTGGGCCTCGACCCCCTGTGAAGCGTCCACTACCAGCAACCCGCCCTCGCAGGCGGCCAGCGAGCGGGAGACTTCGTATGTGAAATCAACATGGCCAGGGGTATCAATGAGATTAAGGACATAGTCGTTGCCATCATCGGAATGGTAATTGAGCCGAACCGTCTGGGCCTTGATGGTTATGCCCCGCTCACGTTCCAGATCCATCTTGTCCAGGAACTGATCCTGTCTCTCCCGGTCGGAGAGCGCACCGGTAGACTCCAGCAAACGGTCTGCCAGCGTTGATTTACCGTGATCGATGTGGGCGATGATGGAGAAGTTGCGAATTTTGCTGATATCCATGAAACCCTTCGTCTGCATAAAAATTCGGACTGTAGAGGATAAAGAAATATATCGGGAAAGTAAAGGAAAAAGGGAAGATTGGCAGGCGATATGTCGTGCCGCAGTCGGTCTATTTTTCCTGCAGCGTCACGTCAAAAGTGCGTCCCATGGACAGCCATTCATTTAGCGGCATAAAAAAAACGTCACGTCATGGATGATGGATGGGAGTTGCAATGGTCATAACCCCGGTTATGGTCATAACCACTGTTATATACATGTAAACTGATGATATAACACATCTGTTTTCATAATGACTCATCATACACGTTGTCAGGTTATACCCCTTCCCCACTGACGAGCATGAATAAAAACCCCAATTATCATTGTAATCCGGTTAGTTATGAAATAGTTGTGAGCATGGCACCCATATTGCTCTTGAATGATTTATGTATGCGGCTTCACACTAAACGATAGAGGAATTGCAATGGAATGGATAGATGTGCGGGAAAAGCTGCCTGATGAGTCTGAAAGGGTTCTGCTCTTCACCCCTTATCCGATATTTGGCGGCGATTATTCCTGTGTGGGCAACCGTGAAAGCATCAAGACCTGTACCACCAGGATCGGCAAGAAGGAGGCGCCGGTTTTTACTCACTGGATGCCGCTTCCCCCAAAACCGGATTCCGGCGCAATCACAAATAGCTAGTGGAATAACAATCCAGATTTAAAAGGAAAGAAAAGGAGCCACACCATGAACGGGAAAAAGTTTTACCAGCATCTGTACTTCCAGGTATTAACGGCCATCACCATCGGGATTTGCGTCGGACATTTCTATCCCGAGACCGGTGCTGCTATGAAGCCACTGGGTGACGGATTCATCAAGCTGATCAAGATGATTATCGCTCCGGTCATCTTCTGTACCGTAGTAACCGGCATCGCCGGCATGGAGGACATGAAAAAGGTCGGTCGTGTCGGAGCCAAAGCGCTGCTCTATTTTGAAGTTGTCTCAACTCTCGCTCTGGCAATCGGCCTGCTGATTGTCAGCATTGTCAAGCCGGGGGTCGGCGTGAATGCCGATGTATCCAAACTGGATACCAAGGCGCTTGCTACCTATACATCTAAAGCACAGTCGCACAGCACGGTTGATTTCCTGGTAAATATCATCCCCAACAGCGTTGTGGATGCCTTCGCCAAAGGCGATATTCTGCAGGTTCTGTTCTTTGCCATCCTGTTCGGCTTTGCGCTCTCCATGCTGGGTCAGCGCGGAAAGGTGGTGTTCAAGCTGATAGACGAGGTTGCACATGTGTTGTTCGGCATCGTGGGTGTCATCATGAAAGCGGCTCCTATAGGTGCTTTCGGCGCGATGGCTTTTACAATCGGGAAATTCGGACTTGGCACACTGACCAAGCTGGGAATGCTGATGGGGAGCTTCTACCTGACCTGTCTGTTGTTCATCTTCGTCGTGCTGGGTGCTATTTCCAAAATGTGCGGATTCAGTATTATCAAGTTTATCAAATACATAAAGGAAGAGTTGCTGATCGTTCTGGGAACTTCCTCCTCCGAATCAGTTTTGCCGCGCATGATGGCCAAACTTGAAAATCTGGGCTGCACCAAGTCGGTGGTAGGTCTCGTCATTCCTACCGGTTACTCTTTCAATCTGGACGGCACCTCCATTTATCTGACTATGGCGGCGGTCTTTGTCGCCCAGGCTACCAATACTCCGCTGACGTTTACCCAGACAATCACAATCCTGGGCGTACTCCTATTAACCTCGAAAGGCGCAGCCGGCGTTACCGGCAGCGGTTTCATTACACTGGCGGCAACCTTTGCGGCTATTCCAACCATTCCGGTGGCAGGTCTGGCGTTGATCCTGGGCATCGACCGCTTCATGTCCGAGGCACGCGCCCTTACCAACCTGATTGGTAATGGTGTTGCGACCGTGGTAGTGTCGCGCTGGGAAAAGGAACTCGATATGGACAAAATGGCCCGGATGCTCAATAATGAAACCGAACTTGAGGCTGAAGAGCCGGAGCTTGTACTGGATGCGGAGCTGACTGCCGCTGAATAAGTTGCTGAACGGGTACATACTGCCATGTGTGCTCCTTTCGCTGCCGGGAGAGCAGTCTCCCGGCATATTTTGAGGGACGGAGAAATAACCATGAAAAAGAACGTCGTTGTTTTATGTATTGCCGGTCTGATCGGATTATTAGTCACTGCAGGCGTGTCGTATGCTTCCGGTAAGGATGATGCAAAGTCGCTGGTAAAGCAGGCGGCTGCATATGTAAAATACCAGGGAAAAGGGAAGGCGCTGGCAGAGATCAGTAAACCCAAAGGGATGTTCGACAAGGGCGAAACGTACGTATTCGCATATGATCTTCAGGGAGTTATGGTTGCCCATCCGAAAAATCCGGCACTGATCGGGAAAAATCTGATTGACGTTCCGGACAACGATGGGAAGCTGTTCCGCAGAGATATCGTTGAAAAGGCAAAATCAAAGGGTTCCGGATGGGTCGATTATATTTATCTGAATCCGGAAACGAATGAACAGGAGCATAAGACGACGTATCTTCAAAAGGTAGGAGACATCATTTTGTGCTGCGGGGTGTACAAGGATTATAGTCACGAAGGAGATTAACAAGGGTTCTGGTGAGCCTGTACAATCGTTTGTCTAAATGCTGAAATTCGGTAAAACAACCCACAGGAGGGACCGAAGATGGCTACCACAGACGAACTGTTCGATGTATTGATGAAGAACTACAAGAAGCCCGAAGACTTGATTGGCAAAAACGGGCTTCTGAAACAACTGACCAAGCGGCTCTTAGAACGGGCAATGCAAGCCGAGTTGACCGAGCATCGCGGTTACGAGAAGCATGCTCCACAAGCAAGGCAAGAACTGCGGCAACTCCCGAAACGGCGGCTACAAGAAAACCTTTAGCGGAGATTTTGGCAACCTCGAAGTAACCACCCCCCCGTGATCGTAATTCAACATTTGAACCGGTCATCCTTCCCAAAGGTGAAACCCGCTTTACAGGCTTTGATGACAAGATCATCTCCAAGTATGCCCGTGGCATGACAACCCGTGACATTCAAGGGCACCTGCAAGAAATTTACGGGATAGATGTATCACTCTCCCTGATTTCCCAAGTTACGGATGCAATCAGCGAAGAAGTTTTGCTCTGGCAGAACCGACCACTTGATGAAGTCTACCCTATTGTTTACCTTGACGCTTTTACCAACAAGTGGGATTCCAGCCACCCGAGCATTGCAAAATCTTGGCGGAATAACTGGGAGCGGATCATTCCACAGTTCTCCTTCCCGGTAGACATTCGCAAGGCAATATATACGACTAACGCCATAGAATCTCTGAACATGTCACTCCGCAAAGTCACAAAGAACCGAGGACATTTTCCCAACGATGAAGCCATGTTCAAGTTACTTTATCTGGCATTTAAAAATTTAGAACGTTTATTTTATAAAAATCATGTAGTTCGACGGATATTTTTTTGTAAAACTGAGAATATAGGCTAAACTTACAGGAGTTCCGCACTCTTCCAGCAGTTGGATTAGCCTTTAACGAACAATTAATGCTCATAAGGAGAAACCATGACATCTAATGCCGTTAGAGCTTCTGTGAAAAAAAATGGGATTTATCTCGTCGCTGTCTGGACTATCATCATAGGACTGTTAGCATCGGTAACCATTTATGCCCATCATAATGACACCATCAAGGAAGCTGAGAGTGAGGCCAATACTTACTTCAAACTTAATTTGTCCTATCGTGAGTGGGTTTCAAAAATGGGCGGGGTCTATGTTTCTACTGACAAGGTTGCCCCAAACCCGCATTTACAAGTTCCCAACCGTGACGTAACTACCAGCGACAATCGCCGTCTCACTCTGGTTAATCCTGCATATATGACCAGAATGGTTTTTGATTCAATTCAGGCATCCTCGTCTGATCCGATTATCAACAAAATTACCAGTCTGAAGCCTCTCAATCCTGCCAATGCCCCTGACGAGTGGGAACGTCAGAGCCTTGTTGCCTTTGAGCGTCAGCAATACAAGGAACGCTCTGAAGTAACAACTATTGATGGTAAGCCTTATTTACGATTTATCTCGATGTTCCTAACGGAAGAATCCTGTCTAAAATGCCATGCTCACCAAGGATACCGTACGGGTGATGTTCGTGGAGCGATCACCATCTCGGTACCGCTCACAAAAAGTTTTGAGCTGCAGCAAAGAACGGACAATAAAATACTTGGCGGATATTTTGTTCTCTGGATGCTCGGTACCATTGGCATAGTCATAAGTTCACGCAGGCGTGAGCATGTTGAAAAAATAATGAGTGATAGCGAAAATAGATATCGCTCCTTATTTCATAAGGCTGGCGAAGGGATTTGTATTATGTCCCAGCAAGGTGATCTTATCAATGTCAACGAAGCATTTGCAAAGTGTCATGGGTACGAAGTGCAGGAAATGCTGGGTATGAATATTAGGGATCTTGATGTACATGGGGGTGTCGAAGAAAATCCAGACAGGGCACAATTACTAATGTCAGGGAAGACCATTGAATTTGAAGTGGAGCACTACCATAAAAATGGGCATATTTTCCCTCTTGATGTAAAGGTCAGCCTGATCTCTTTGGGTACGGAGACTTTTGCCCTCTGTTTTCATAGGGATATCACAGAGCGAAAGTGGATTGAACTTGAGCGGGAACAATATCACACGTTCTTCAACATATCATCAGATCTGATGTGCATAGCAAATATTACTGGTAATTTCGTAAAGATGAATTCTGTCTGGGAAAAGACTCTTGGCTACTCTGAAGAAGAACTGTCGAGCAAGCCTTTTATTGACTTTGTCCATCCTGATGACGTGGAGAATACCCTTGCAGTTGTGCAAAACAACTTGCTCCTCGGCATTCCGGTATTTAGTTTTGAAAACAGGTACCTATGTAAGGACGGAACATATAAATGGCTTTCGTGGACATCCAACCCCATTCCTGAAGAAGGTATTACCTACGCTATCGCTCGTGACATTACTGACCGCAAACAGTTAGAGCTGGAGCGGGAACAGTTTTATACATTCTTTAATAACTCATCCGACCTGATGTGTATTGCCGATCCAAACGGTGCATTTAAAAAGACGAATCCAGCCTTTACGGAGATACTCGGATACTCCACAGAGGAACTCATATCTAAGCCGTTTATTAATTTTGTTCATCCAGACGACAAACAGTCAACTCTCGATGAGATGGCTCGCGGCAACAGCAGATCGGTTCTTCTTTTGCATTTCAGAACCGCTACATGTGTAAGGATGGCTCCATTCGCTGGCTATCGTGGCGAGCTGATTACAATAAGGACGAAAATCTTACATATGCAACGGCTCGGGATATTACTGATAGAAAGAAGGCTGAGGAAGAAAAACATGAGCATGAACTGCAATTGCAGCAGACCCAGAAACTTGAAAGTCTCGGTGTGCTGTCTGGTGGTATAGCCCACGATTTTAACAATATTCTGGCGATCATCATGGGCAGTTGTTCCCTTGCAAAGTTGGATGCTGAAAATGCTGATAAATACATCCCTGAAATTGAAAAGGCTTCTGAACGTGCTGCTGAACTCTGCCGTCAGATGCTGGCATATGCTGGGAAATCCCAGTTTGTTCAGGTGAAAGTTAACGTTAGATCACTGGTGGCGGATACGGTAAGCATGTTGAAAAAAACCGTGCCGCAAAATGCAGAGATCAAATTTGATGGCTCGGTTGAAATCCCCTCTATTCAAGGCGATGCCAGCCAACTCAGCCAGATTGTCATGAACCTGATTATTAATGCTTCGGAGGCTATTGGTACTGAACAGGGTGAAGTCCGTGTGTCGTTGTCAGAAACGAAGATTCACAAAGGTCAAACAGACAAAGATTACAACGGCAAAGCTATAACGCCTGGTAGATATGTATGTCTGGAAGTTACCGACAACGGCTGCGGGATGGATGAAGAAACAAAATGGCGAATCTTCGAGCCGTTCTATACTACCAAATTCACGGGTCGGGGTTTGGGAATGTCAGCGGTACTTGGCATCGTTATGTCCCACAAGGGAGCATTGCAGCTATTTAGCGAACTTGGGGAAGGTACAACTTTCAAAGTATATTTGCCTATTTTGCCTATAAAAGATTTTGTCTCTTCCGGTAAAGAAAAGCAGAATCAGGCTGAAGTTTCGACTCCGTGGCAGGGTAGTGGTACGATCCTGCTGGCAGAGGATGAAGACCAGATCAGACCGCTTGCAAAAACAATGTTGAATGCACTGGGCTTCACTGTCATTGAAGCAGTGAATGGCAAGGAAGCACTTGAGTTATACAATAAGAATGTTGCAGATATTACTATCGTTCTAACTGATTTGGGAATGCCTGTTATGGACGGTTACGCACTGTTTAGTGAGCTGAAACGACTGGACCACGACCTGCCGATTATCATCTCCAGTGGCTTTGGTGAGGGAGAAGTAACTGCAAGAATCCCACGATTTGAGATAGCTGGACTGATAAACAAGCCTTATAACTTTAGCCAATTGCAAGAGGTACTAAAGTGTGTTATGGAGGAAGCGAAATGACCTTTATATTAGAGTTTTATCGGAGATTTACTGTTCGGACTCGAATTGTACTTCTTTGTACATGCTATAGTTTTTGCATTGTAGTTGCGGTCGGGGCAGGACGTTCACTGCCAACATACCTTGCCATTGCCTCAACAGCAATTTTTGTCCTACTTGGGATTATCTTCAGCGTACCTCACCGTTTTAACGCAGAATATATGTATAGCAAGGATCTTAATGAAAATTAAAACAATGATTATGTTGGGACTTGGTGTCTGCCTATCATTGATAATATTGCTCGGAGGCGCCGGAATATATGAACTCAACACCTCTATTGCCAAGGGCAAACAGATTGTCGATTCGGAATCAAGGGTGGTTGAATACTCGCAACAGTTGCGAGCCGATTTCAGCACCATGCGTCGCTTTGAGAAGGATGCCTTCTTAAACATTAGCGACCTTGCCAAAGTGGAAGAGTACCGTGTCAAATGGGACGGTGCCTGCGAGAGGACCAAAAAAAGTCTGGAAGTCCTAAAAAAACTGGAGGATGAACCCGAGCACTTTGAAATGTTGGTTACCATATCAAAAAAGGTTGCAGAGTACCAAAACAGATTTTACGAAGTCATCAGGCTGATTAAGAACGGAAACATAGCCTCTCCGGAGAATGCTAACAAGGCTCTCCAACCGGACAAGGAGTCAATACATCTGGCAGAGGCCACAATCGAATCCTTTGCCCTTGCCAATGACAAGAATATCGATAAAGCAAAAAAGGCCCTTGATGGTGATATCTTTCGGGCCATAATCCTGTTCATATCGCTTACAGTAGCCTGTTTGATGGTTGTCCTGGTTGGGGGAACCAAACTGATCCGCTTCATTGACCAGTCGCAAACCGAGCAACTCAAGTTATTGCGTGCCGTAGAGCAAAGTCCTGTTACCATCGTAATGACCGATATCAATGGTACGATTGAATATGTAAATCCGTATTTTACAACACTTACCGGCTACTCTGCCAAAGAGGCCATTGGCCAAAATCCCCGAATACTGAAATCAGATGAAACGCCACCAGAAACATATGAAGCATTATGGGCAACCATTCTGTCGGGTAATACGTGGAGGGGGGAATTTTTAAACAAGCGCAAGGATGGCACTTTTTTCTGGGAACAAGCCTCAATTTCACCGATTACCGATCAATACGGTAAAATGACTCATTTCCTGGCAGTCAAAGAGAATGTCACTGAAAAGAAAGAACTTTTGCAACAGCTAACCGTCAGCAAGGAGCTTGCTGAGGCAGCCAACTCTGCCAAGAGTCTTTTTCTGGCTAACATGAGCCATGAGATCAGAACACCGATGAACGGAGTAATCGGCATGACCAGCCTGCTCCTGGATACCGAGCTGAACAATGAGCAGCGGGAATGCACTGAAATTATAAGAAAGAGCGGCGAGAACCTTTTACACCTCATCAATGACATCCTCGATTTTTCCAAAATAGAAGCCCACATGTTGGATCTGGAGGCTATCAATTTTGACCTGCGGATAATGTTGGAAGACACTACCGATGTACTGGCAATAGTGGCTGCTGAAAAGAAGCTGGAACTGATCTGCATGATAGACCCGGCAATACCGTCCCAGCTTAAAGGTGACCCCGGCAGACTTCGTCAAGTTCTTACCAATCTGGTCGGCAATGCTATTAAGTTTACCGCTGTAGGTGAGGTGGCTATCAACGCCAGGCTTGAAACAACCGAAAACGGAGTCACTGCCATCAGGTTTTCAGTAAGAGATACTGGTATCGGCATACCTGCAGATCGGCTTGATGCCATCTTTAACCCCTTTACCCAGGTGGACGGGTCCATAACCCGCAAATACGGCGGCACCGGACTTGGTCTGTCCATCAGTAAAAAGCTTGCTGAAATGATGGGGGGAGAAGTCGGCATAGAAAGCGAGGTGGGCAAAGGCTCTACCTTCTGGTTTACCGCCCGCTTTGAACAGGCCGTTGATTATCAACCGCTCTTAGAACCCCGTGCTGAATTGACCGGCGCAAGGATGTTTGTGGTTGACGACAATGCCACTAACCTGACGCTCATGGTATCATTGCTGAAGAGTTGGGGGTGTCGGTACGAAACGGCTACCGATGGGGTAACCGCAATAGCAATTCTGCGCAAGGCCCTTGAACAGGGCGATCCTTTCAAGATAGCCCTGCTTGACCAGCAGATGCCGGGAATGGACGGTATGACACTTGGTCGGCTAATCAAGAGCGATCCGCTACTTGAAGCAACCGTTTTGGTGATGGTTACCTCAATGGGTCAGCGGGGAGATGCGGCAGTGCTGGAGCAGATCGGCTTTGCCGGTTATCTGAATAAACCGGTGCGGCAATCACAGCTCCATGATTGTCTGGCCATAGTCCTTGGGCGTGCGGCGGTCGGGGCCGACAAACCAGAAACCGGCATCGTCACGCGACATACCGTAGAAGAGGCCGCCACACACAGCGTACGTATTCTGGTAGCAGAAGACAACATAATCAACCAGAAGGTTGCCCAAAGATTGCTGAACAGCCTTGGCTACAAGGTTGATGTCGCGGCCAATGGCCTTGAAACGGTAAAAGCGCTGGAATTAATCAACTACGACCTGGTGCTGATGGATTGCCAAATGCCGGAAATGGACGGTTTTACCGCGACAGCTGTAATTCGCGGAGAGCAATCAAAAGTAACCAATCGCGCCGTACCTATTATTGCCATGACTGCCAACGCAATGAAAGGTGATGAGGAAGAGTGCCTTGCGGCAGGTATGAATGATTACATAGCCAAACCGGTAACAAAGGCAAAGCTGGCCGAGATCCTACCGAAGTGGCTGGATAACAACAATAAAAGTTTGCATGTTTAGGTTATTATTTAAAAAAATTCGATTTTGATAGTTTCCCGTTAAATGCTGCCGGGGGGCTTTTGCTATTTAGTCCCTTGTACCGAAATCTTCGACGTCACCAGAAACAGCTTCAGCGGAGACAAATAATCCAGTGCGCTCTGAAACGCTACTAAAGATGCAGCAATTTACCCACGTAGCCGGATACTGCTTTGTAGGACTGGCGGCATTTGTCTGCTTGATAAACGTATTCCTTTTTATCAGAGAACGATTGCATCCAGCCAGACCGGTTCCTTCCGGACTAACCGGACTCTCCATAATATTTTCCGGGATCGCATTGTTTCTGGGCGAATTGTCGAGGGGTAAGGTTCTTATTGTTTTTCTGCTTCTGCTGCTCGACCCGCAAAACTGGTTTATGCTGGGTGCTATCCGGAGCAATTTCTTCAATAAGAAGTAGCGCTTGGTAAGTGTCTTACCTGCCTCTACTGAACATCGATATTTTTGACTCCATCCGGTCGCCAGCTGGGCGGAATTACGTGCGACCCCGCTTTCTCTTTCCCCGGCAGCAGGCTCCCGAAGGTAACCGACATCCTGCCGAAACGGTCGTTGATACTGTCCATGGCCTGGGTGGCAAAGAGCTTTTTGCGCTCGTCCTCGAAAAGCGGCAGCTGCTCTGCCTGATGCTTGAGGTTACTCAGGCTGATACCCAATAGTCTGACCGGCTGCTCCAGTTCGACCGAGTTGAGGATTCCGAGTGCGGCGCGGTAAATCTCGTCGCTCAGGTTGATGTAATGCTTCAGCGAGGTCTGCTTTCCCCATGAGGAGAAGAAGTCAGCATAGCGCACGTACAGGTGGATTGTCCTGCCGCTGACGTTGTAGCGTCTGGCCCGGCTGCCTACCATCTCGGAGAGCTGCAGCAGAAAGCGCCGGATCTCCGCCGGATCGTCGATGTCCCGCTCCAGAGTACGCGAATGGCCGACGCTTTTGACATCATCCTCTTTCCCGAACTGAACCACAGGCGTGTTGTCGATCCCTTGCCCCATCTCCTTCAGGCGTTTGCCTATGATCCCGAACTTTCTGGTCAGTCTGCTCTCTTCACAGCGCCCCAACTCCCCACAGGTGTAGATCGACATCAGATTAAGATGTCGCTGCATCTTTTTGCCGATGCCGCAAAGTTCCTTGATCGGCATCTGTTCCAGAATACGGGAGACGTTTTCCGGAGTAATAACAGTCAAGCCGTCCGGTTTCTGCATGTCGGAGGCGAGCTTGGCCAGCAGCTTGTTGGGGGCGATACCGATTGAGCAGGTGATACCGAAGAGGTGTTTGATGCGTGCCTTGATGAGGTAGGCGATGTTCTCGGCACTGCCGAAGATAGTAAGGGAATGGGTGACATCCAGCCAGCTCTCATCGATGCTGAAGGCTTCTACTTCCGGAGTATAGTCTCTGAAGATCCCGTTTATCCGGGTGGAGGTATGAGTGTATTTTTTGTTGTCACCGACGACGATGAGCAGCTCCGGGCAGGCACGCTTGGCCTCCCAGATCGCCATGCCGGTCTTGACACCTCTGGCTCTGGCCTCGTAGGAGCTTGTCGTTATTACGGTTCTGCCATGGCCGCCAACCACGGCGATCGGCCTGCCGCACAACTCCGGGTTGTTTGCCTGCTCAACTGAGGCAAAAAAGGCGTTCATGTCGATGTGAAGAATAGTCCGGTGATTGCTCATGGATACAGGCTGGTCCAAGCGGAGTATCTCCACTATCAGTAACTTTCAATCTGGTTCAACTCCCAGGTCTGTTCAGCGGTATTGTACGTTAATTCGTACAAGGCCCCTTCATCGCGCACGGAGAAGTGTAGACGCTTAGCACTTCCTTTCAGATCAGTCCAGGTATATGTCGTCTCAAGTATGGCATGCTTCCGGTTTTGTAAATCGAACCAGACCGGCTTGATGACTCGTCCCGGTCCAAAGACGACGGCGACGCGTATGGAATTCGTTGTCATGGCGTCGTTTGATGCTGGCGCTTGACACTAACTATGGGACTTGGCAACACAGGCAGGAATTCTTCTCACACATACAGGCTTTTGAGCAGTCGATTGTGACATTATCACTTTATAAAACCTGCTTTTGCAGATCATTTTGACAACGGCCATTACTACCGGTTCAAACTCCACCCATAATCCAAAAATAACAATTACTAACCCGCACAGTGTAATTGGTTCCATCTTGAGATCTCCTGTTATTTACTGTGTTTCTGATTACATGCTACGGTACACACCTATAACCTTACCGATAATCGTCACTTCACCGTCTTCAGGGTAGATGAGGATCGGATTCATATTCGCATTCGCCGGTTGCAGACGAATATGGTCATGCTCCTTGAAAAACCATTTAACGGTTGCCTCACCGTCAACCATGGCAACCACGGTGTCCCTGTTTTCAGCGGTCGGCTGTGGACGCACGAGAGCCAGATCCCCGTCTAAAATACCGGCATTGATCATGGAGTCACCGCTTACCTTCAGGAAGAAGCAATCGGCTCCCTTTATTGCCATCTGATCGACGGAAAAGTACCCCTGAATATCTTCTATTGCGGTGGAGAGCTGACCGGCACGCACAGTGCCGACAATCGGCAGGGAGGTCGAACGGCTGTTCGGCGTTGTCAGAGAAATACCCCGGTTAACGTTTTCCCTCTTGAGATACCCCTTGCGCTCTAACGCATCGAGATGCTTCATAACCGGCAAGGTGCCTGATACTTTCAGGTGGGCAGCTATTTCCCGCTGACTTGGCGGGTAGCCATTACTGTCCCCGAAAGAAGTGATGAACTGCAGCACCTGTCGCTGACGCGGGGTAAGCTCTTTTTTGGATTTGATATTATAGGTAGTCATGTGACTACCATAAGAAATTTACTCACATCTGTCAAGAGATTTGAATAGAAGGTAAATTGAAGAAGACTGCAGAAGCTGCAAACTCTGATTGCTTGTCACTAGATGTATCGCAATTACAGGAATTGAGGGAAAAACATGGCAATCTTGAACAATGGCGGCACAAACGGTTCGGTCACTCCTTCGACAGCCTTACTCAATCAGAAGCTCTCGTAAGCGCCATAATTTCGTCGGTTGTCAACATCCGTCACTTCAATTCCGGGCCAGTTTCAGGCGCTTGCTGAGAGCCGGCTGGGAGATGCCCAGCAGGCGAGCCGCGATGGACTGGTTGCCGTTGGCGCGGGTCATGGCCTCTTCCACCAGCAGTTCAGCCGCTTCACCAAAGGTCGGCAGTCTTTCCAGCCCTGCAAACAGATTTTTTTCCGTTTGATTCTCTGCAGGCTGACTTTGCTTCATCTCCGGGCGAATGATGACCTTAAGAAAGGTGTCCATTGAAAGTACCCGGTCGCGGTGAACGCTGACCGCATTGTACACAAGGGCCTTCAGCTCACGGATGTTGCCGGGGAAACTGTAGGTAGCCAGCAGCTGCAGCAGCTCCCTGGGTGGGGTCGGTTTCTTCTTGCACAGGGCACGGGCAGCTTCTTCCATGAAATGATCCAGCAGCGGCGGCAGATCTCCCTTTCTTTCTCTCAGGGGCGGCACATGGACAAGGTGTGTGCAGAGACGGTAATAGAGATCGCGCCGGAAAGCGCCATCTGCCTGCTTCCGTGCCAAATCCTGATGCGTGGCGACTATTATCCGTGCTTGAAGACGTTTGGGGCGGTCGCTTCCCAACGGGAAATACTCCCCTTCCTGAAGAAGTCTCAGTAACTTGACCTGGGACGGGATGCTGAGGTCGCCGATCTCATCCAGAAAAAGGGTGCCGTCGCCTGCCTCCTCAATCATCCCTTTTCTGGGTTGATCTGCGCCGGTGAAAGCGCCGCGCATATGGCCGAAGAGGGTATCGGCAAACACCATATCGTCAAGTCCGGCCACATTCACTGCAACCAGTCGTCCCCTGCATCCGCTCAAAGTGTGGGCTGCCTTGGCGATCAATTCCTTGCCGACTCCGCTTTCACCCATGATCAGCAGCGGTTCTGAACTTCTGGCCACCGCTTCGATATACGAAAATATCGCATACATGGAACGGTCGGTTGTCACAATGCCTGAAAATGCCTCCGGGTGTTTCAACTCCCCGGAGAGCATCCTGCTCGACATCTCGCGGTTCTGCCTCTCAAGCTCCAGCATCCTGACAGCCCGCAGAACACCGCTGATCAGACGATCTTCCTCAACTGTCTTGACAAAATAATCGAATGCTCCGCGCTTGATGCAGTTAACCGCACTCTCGATCTGGTTCATTCCGCTGATCACGATGACTGCAATTTCCGGTTTGCGCTCACGGATCAGCTCCAGCAGATCTTCACCCGAAAGATACGGCATGGTCAGATCGAGCAGAACCAGGCCGATCTTGTGTTTTTCCAGCACATCCATCACATTGCGGCTGTCCTGGCAGGTGATGATGTTCGATATGCCGGCCGATCGTTCCAGCGTGAGGCTCAGGGAACGAAGCCAGGCCGGCTCGTCGTCAACCAGCAGAACGGCGTAGGGAAATTGGGAGTGTGGCATGTTCTAGCTCCTCCTGTCGCAGGGTAGTGTCAGGATCACTGTCGTCCCCTGACCCGGTTGCGAGTCGAATTGAAGTGAACCGTTATGTTCCTTGACGATACCGGCGGAAACCGAGAGACCGAGTCCGGTTCCGCCTGTTTCCCGTTTTGTGGTAAAAAACGGATCCGTAAGGTGGGACAGATGTTCCGGTGCGATTCCTGAGCCCTGATCCGAGATAGTGATGGCGATTGTCTGAGATTCGTGGTTGCAGAAGGTTGTAAGTGTGATGCCCTGTTCAATGTCAGTCAAAGCCTGGCAGGCATTCAGGAGCAGGTTGACCACCACCTGTTCGATACGTTGAGTATTGCCCCGAATTGTCGGCAGATCAGCGGCAAAACTGGCTTTAAAATGAGCGGTTGCCTTTCGGATCGAGGAATCGACCAGACGGATTGCGACCATCGCTACACTGTTTATATTGAAAAGATCGGTAGCTGTGGCATTGTCCTGACGAGAGAAATCCTTCAGATCTTCTACAATGCGTTTGATGCGGTTGGCCCCTTCCTGCATCTCTTCCAGCAGACAGGGAACTTCGCTGCGCATCCGCGTGTAGGGAAGACCGCCAAGCATGAAGTCACCCTGAGCCCGGTAGCGGGCTTCAAGTACCTCTTCGGCATCCTGATAGACCTCTCGAAGTATCGGCATGTTCAATAATATCAACCCATTGGGATTATTGATCTCATGCGCAACGCCGGCAACCAGGATACCAAGCGAAGCCATCTTATCAGCCTGAATCAGCTTGTCCTGATGGAGTTTCAACTCGTCAAGCGCCCGTTTTCGCTCAACCACTTCCAGCGCCAGCTCTTCTGTGCGCTGGGCAACAAGTTTCTGGAGTGTGCGCGACCAGATCACCGTACCGGCCAGAATGAGAAGCAAAGGCCCCATCACCATGCTGCCGTACCAGAGCATCTTTTCCCAGGCGACCCTGGGTGGCCCCAGCACACCCAGCCAGCGCTCGTAAATCTCCTGATACTGGCCGGTCTTCTTCAGAATCGCCAGTCCCTCGTTGAAGCGGGCCAGGAGCTCATCGTTGCCTTTCTTTACAGCATAACAGTATTTTTGTGTGGAGACGTTTTTTACGACCGGAACCAGGTTGGACAGTTTGTGCTCACGGATAATATACATGCCGGGCAGCATGGCCAGCACTGCATAGTCATGCTTTCCGGAGGCCAGGAGGCGAAGCGCGTCAGCCGGCGTATCTGTCATAACCAGATTTTTGCTGAAACCGAGTGATGAGAGATAGTCATGCATGATCCCGTCACGGAATACGACGATCTCCTTTCCGCGTAATCCTTCGATCGAATTGACCGGAGGGGTCTCCTTGCGGGCGAAGATGGCATGGTTGATTATCGTGTGCGGGGGGGAAAATGAGAGTGTGCTGGTGCGTTCATCGGAGTAGGATATCCCCTGGAGGACATCCACCGATCTGTTCATAAGTGCGTTGCGCATCTCGGACCAGCCGCCTGAGCGGAATTCGACCTGCATACCCATGACATCAGCAATGGCTCTGGTAAGGTCAACATTGTAACCGGCCAGTTTTCCATTTTTGTCGAGAAATTCGTAGGGAGGATAATCCCGGTCTGCGCCGATTACGATGGAGCTCTGCTCGGCAACATCCATTTCCAGCGCCTGCAGAGGAAATGGACGCACGCAGAGACAGAGGAGCGCCAGCAGCAAAAATGCTCCGGTTCTTATGTAATGGAATTGGTATAAACCACTATTCACGTACGGTCCCCCTTTCGCAGACTGGCGCCTGCAACCGTACCTACTATCACCGATTTAGAAAATGTTGTGAAGAATAATCCACTTTCAGATTAAAATAGCATTGACGCGATTAAAAAGCGGATGGTAATCTCACCTTCGTAAATTCTGGACAGTATAACTCCCACATTCACACCCATCAGAAGATACTGGACCCATGCTCAATTTGACACTGCTGGTACTTATCTCGTTATTCGGATTTTCCCTCCCGGTCTGCGCCGGAGAGCGGGTCGTCATCGGCATTTCCCCATCACTTACTTCGACTCTGAGCATAATTGCGAAACAGCAGGGGTACTTCTCGCAGCAGGGGGTTGATGCGGATATCCGTCTCATTGTATCGGGCAGCAAAGCCGTAGCGATGATGCTCGATGACGAGATCGACATTTCGGAATCGACGATCTTCGCTCTGGTATCCAATAGCTTCAAGCGCAGGGATTTCAGGGTATATACCCAGTTGTCCATATCCGGTAACGACAATGTGATCGTTGCCCGTAAAGACAGGGGGATACGAAAAATCAAGGATCTGAAGGGTAGGAAAATCGGGGTACTCAAGGGCGCCTTTCCGCAGTATGTCCTGGACCTTATGCTGCTGAATGCCGGAATTGACGTTTCAAAATCCAAACTGATCCTGGAGGAGAATGACCGTCTCTATCAGATGCTTTTGTCCGGTGAGCTTGATGCGGTCTGTTTTTATGGCGCATGGATCGACAAGGCTGCAAAGGCTCTGAAGGATAACGCCGTCCTGTTTCATGATGAAAAACTCGTGCGCGTTACGGTTGTTCATGCCGGAAAGATCAGAACATTCGAGCGCAACCCCGAACTGTTTTCGCGTATACTCAGAGCATATATAAGGGCGGAGGAGTATGTGAAAAACAATCCTGATGCTGCCTTGAAAGCGGTCGTAGAGTTTGTGAAGCTTGATATGAGCAGTGCTCAAAAGCTGTGGAAGCCGAACATGGTACATGTCGCTCTTGAGCAGTCTCTGGTCAAGGATATGGAAAACCTGGCACAGTGGCAGATCGACACCGGTCTGCAAAAGGGTCCGGTCATTCCGAATTATCTGGACTTCATATATTTCAAAAGCCTTGTTGCAGTTGATCCGAAGCGGGTAACCATAGCCCACTGACTTAGCTGGCGCACGTATCCTGTTTAATCCGGGTCAGGAGCGGTCTCGTGATCGTAATGAATCTGAAAAACCGTTTCAGGATTATCATCTTCAGCATGATGACGCTTCTGGTCAGTATAGCCCTGATCGTTGGTATCGGAATCCGGCATGCCGATGAACATATCCAGCAGGTAAACAGTGTTGACGATCTGATTGTCGATCTCTATGAACTGAGAATCCTGAACAGCGAATATGTCACCACCCCTTCCGAGCGTGTCAGACAGCAATGGCGGATAAAATACAAGCTGATTGCCAACAGCCACATTGAACAACATGACATCCCCAGGGATGTTCAGGATGCGATCAAAGGGGTGGAACAGATCTTTGAGCATCTTGTCGCCCTGCCTGATTCCGGGTCGGCAGGGGAATCGTCTCAAAAGCGTCTCAGGAACCAGGTAGTAACGACCCTGAACCTGGAGACGCAGCGGATCATAGACTGGGCATCTGAAATATCCAGGCAGGCGAAAGACTCCATTCTCCGGCATCTGATGCTTATGGGGGCGACCATGCTTGCCGTCATGCTGGTTGCTGCGTGTGCGACAACAACGACGATGCTTGTGACGGTCAGACGAATCCTTACGTCCATCAACCGGCTCAAAGAGGGTGCGGAAGAGATTGCCGGCGGAAGACTGGGTTTCATGGTTGAGTATGTCGGAAACGATGAAATAGCCTCGCTGTCAACCGCCATTAACCGGATGAGCTGTGATCTTAAGGATTCATACGAGAATCTCCACGAACAGACAATCCAGCTGGAAAATGAAATGGCGGAACGCCAGCAGACCCATGAAGCTCTGCAGAACAAGACAGCGGCGCTGGTGGAGGAAATTGAAGAACGGGAGGCGACTCAGCAGAGCCTGGAAGAGCAGACGGCTGCGCTTGAGGAGGAGGTTGCCGAACGCATACGGATACAGGAAGAACATGACCACCTTGAGGAACAGTTGCGTCAATCCCAGAAGATGGAGGCTATCGGGCTTCTGGCGGGCGGAGTCGCTCATGACTTCAACAATATCCTTTCGGTCATCATGGGGTACGGAGAGATGCTGATCAGGCGTCTGCCGGCAGGTGCGGAGCACGATAATGCGATTCAGATTCTGAAGGCATCGGAGCGGGCGGAGGAACTGACCAGAGGACTCCTGGCGTTCAGCAGCAAGCAGACCTTCAGGCTGGAACGCACCGATATCAATCAGCTTGCGGCAGACAATACCAAATTCCTGAAGCGGGTTATCGGTGAAGATATCGAGCTTGTAACGATGTATCATCCAGCACCGCTGTACATACTTCTTGACCGTTCACAGATTCAGCAGGTACTCATGAATCTGGCCACGAACGCCCGCGACGCCATGCCTTCGGGTGGAAAGCTCACCATCAGCATCACCGGGGAGAAACCGGACGATGCTTTTTCGTTGCACCACAGCAATGGTAGCCCCGGAGCTCATGCGGTCATCCGGGTAAGCGATACCGGAACCGGCATCGACAAGAAAACGGTGGAGCGGATCTTCGAACCATTTTTTACTACCAAGGAAAAGGGAAAGGGAACCGGCCTCGGCCTTTCCATAATTCATGGCATTATCGCCCAACACAACGGCTTTATCAATTGCAGCAGCAGACCGGGAGCGGGAACAACCTTCACCATCTACCTGCCGCTGTGCGAAGAAAGCTGGCAGACAGCCAACTCCGCTGCAAACAGTGAAATTGCTTCTCTGTGCGGCAGCGAGACGATCCTGCTGGCGGAAGACGACCGGATGCTGATGGAGATGGTCACATCCAGTTTTGAGGCCAACGGTTACAGGGTTTACCAGGCATATGACGGGGCTGAAGCGGTGGAGATTTTCAGGAAGCATGGAGATGAGATAGATCTGGTAATTCTGGACGCCATCATGCCGAAGACGACCGGAAAACAGGCGTGGAACGAGATCAGTTCCCTTCGCCCCGATGTCAAGGCCTGTTTCGTCAGCGGGTATACCAATGAGATCTTAAGCGGAAAGCTGGCGGTTGACGTTAGTGTTCCGTTTGTCAGCAAACCTGTCAAACCGGGCAATCTTCTTCAAAAAGTGCGTGAGATTCTGGATGGAGACAGGGGCAGGGGTGATGGGAACGTTTAACTGTTTCAAACAGTTCACAAGTATCAGCCATAAACTTGTCGCAGCCGCTATCCTGTTTATCGCAACGTTGCTCGTTACGATTGCCGGAGGCACCTACGCCTATTTTCGTCATACGACCGAAAAGCTGATACTGGACCAGCAGTTCTCCACGATTACCGGGATGTCCGGCGAACTTGACCACGCCATGAACTACTACCTGATGGGGATGTTTTTTGTCATGCTGGCGGCTATTCTGCTCTCCTGGCGGTTTGCCCTCGGGATAGTCGGATCGCTGGCCGGTTTTACCACCCGGCTTATCGATCTGGCGCAACCCGGTTCAGACAGGAACCAGCGGCTTGATGCCAACCGTCCTGATGAACTGGGGAGGTTGGCAGCTTCGTTCAATCTCCTTCTTGATGAGGTGCAGCGCCGCGAGACATACCACACGAGTGCCGTAGAAGATGCCAGGCTGGCACACGAACAAACGGCCCAGTTGTTTCGTATGACTCCCAGCGCAACCTTCTCGGTTGATTTGAATAAAATCATTACCAGCTGGAACGATGCCATGTTTCGCATAACCGGTTACAGTGCCGAAGAAGCTGTCGGCAGGCACTGTGAATTTTTCACGGCGATGCCATGCAAGAAACGTTGCGGACTTTTGGCGCCTGAAGTGCCGAAACCGATCATAGCCAAAGAGTGCACCATTTTGCACAAGGATGGCGAATATCGTGTTATTCGTAAGAATGTCGATTATTTACGTGCTGTGGACGGGACCGTCATCGGAGGAATTGAGAGTTTTGAGGATATTACGGAACAGAAATTGGCCGCAGACAAGCTGCTGACCTTTTCCGCCCTTATGGAACAGAAGAACGCCGAACTTGGCGCGGCGCTCATAACTGCGGAGGAGGCTACCACTGCCAAGAGTCAGTTCCTGGCTACCATGAGCCATGAGATCCGTACTCCCATGAACGGCGTGATCGGGATGACCGGATTACTGCTGGATACCGATTTGAACGATGAACAGCGCCAGTACGCTGAAATCGTTCGTAAAAGTGGCGAAAATCTGATGGGGTTGATCAACGACATCCTTGATTTCTCAAAGATTGAGGCCGGCAAGCTTGATATTGAAGTTCTTGATTTCGATTTGAGAGCAACGCTGGAAGATACCGCTGAAATGCTGGCCATGCGGGCTGTGAATGCAGGTTTGGAGCTGATGTGCCGGATTGATCCCGGTGTACCGTCTTATCTGAAAGGTGATCCGGGAAGGTTGCGGCAGATTATCACCAATCTGGCCGGCAATGCCGTCAAGTTCACCCACAGGGGGGAAATAGTCATCAGTGCCGTGCTCGACTCCGAAACTGATGATATTGCCGTCATCCGATTCGAGATTCGCGATACCGGCATCGGGATTCCTCTGTCGCGGCAGGATGCCATCTTCAACCCATTTACCCAGGCAGATGGTTCCACCACCCGCAAATACGGCGGTACCGGCCTGGGACTGGCAATCTGCAGGCAATTGACGGAACTGATGGGGGGCGAGATCGGTCTTGAGAGTGAAGAGGGCAAAGGCTCCACCTTCTGGTTTACCGCCAGGTTCGAAAAACGGACTTCCACGGTTTCTGAAACATCGAAAAGTGCGGCGCTTGCCGATATCTCCGGCACCAGGGCTCTGATAGTTGACGACAACGCAACCAATCGCATGTTGATGATTACCCTTCTGAATAACTGGAGCTGCCATTACGAGACCGCCGCGGATGGTGAAACCGGTTTTGCGCTTCTGCGTGAAGCAGCAGAGCAGGGTAATCCCTTCCATATCGCCCTGCTGGATCATGAGATGCCCGGAATGGACGGGCTGGAGCTCGGTCGTCTGATCAAGGCTGATCCGTTGTTGGCATCAACCCCGATGATCATGGTGACATCTCTTGGTCAACGTGGAGATTCTGCCGTTCTCGAAAAGATCGGTTTTGCCGGATACCTGGCCAAACCGGTGCGTCAAGCTCAACTTTACGAATGCATTGCTCTTGTTCTGGCGCGTGCACACCAGACATCAGAGGTATCAAAAATAGCTGAAATTTCCCCACAGGCGCGAGGAATCGTCACACGTCATACCGTGGCTGAATCCACCAGGCAGCGAGTTCGTATCCTGATGGCCGAGGACAACGTTATTAATCAGAAAGTGGCTCAGAGCATGCTGAACAAACTCGGTTACAAGGCCGATGTTGTCGCCAACGGACTCGAAGCGGTCCGCGCGTTGGAGTTGATCAACTATGACCTTGTTCTTATGGATTGCCAGATGCCGGAGATGGATGGTTTTGAGGCAACCACCATGATCCGTGACCCAGGCTCGAACGTCCTCAACCATGACATTCCGATCATCGCCATGACCGCCAACGCGATGAAGGGGGATCGTGAACAGTGTCTGGAAGCCGGGATGGATGATTATCTTGCGAAACCGATGAAGAAGGAAGAGCTGAATGAGATGTTAAATATATGGGTGAGATTGGAGGCGCCGATGCAGATTGCAGGTGATGATATGGCGGATGAACGTGCAGGGAGGATGGTTGACTCTCCGGGGCCGTGCTTTTTTGATGAGGCGCAGCTGTTGGAAAATTTTGATGGTGACAAGGATTTCGCAATCAGCATACTCAATGACGGATTAGCTGAAATTCCAATTGAACTGAACAGTGTGCAGGAGCTCTGCAAGGGGGAAGATGTGCCGACTCTTCGCATTACTGCGCACACACTCAAAGGTATGGCTGCCAACCTGTGTGCGCCTGCATTGCGCGATGCAGCGTATAAAGTCGAAACGGCTGCAAAAAATGATGACCTGGAAGCTGCCCGGGGGGCGTTGCCGGAACTGGAGCGAACGGCATTGATGACAATGGAAGCAATCCGGAGATGGTTGTGTTGAAGTCGATGGTTTGCCGTTCATCTTGAGGGAGGTACACTATGCAACGACCGTATTCACTACTCTTGTTACTTTTTATGGTTGTGGCTTGCAGCCTGCATCCGGAATATGCCGGCGCCCGGGATTTGTCCGAAAATCCTGCTTGGAGAGTACCGGGTAAATGGCGACCCTGGGTTATGGAGGATCAATCGCCCGAACTCGCTAAATGTGCAACACGCAAGGAGTGGGCTGCGATGGAGGCGAATCTGAAAAAGATCAGGGGATTGTGGGAACAGATTCCTGCAATCGCCGCGCCCGTAGGTTATGAAATCAGCGCTGTTGGACACTATCAGGCTGATTTTTGTCTGCACATGGTACCAGTTGGCAAACACAACAAGGCTGAACGCCCCTATGAACACCACTACGACAAGACCAGGCCTCTGGTGGGGGATGTCTCATTTTACCCATTCAACCATGCTTCCATTCATCCCAGACTTCAGGTTGACCATGAATCCCATGGCATCTGGTTCACCGTGAACCGCATCCCTACCGATAACCTGCCGCTTCTGGATCACGAATTCCTTGAGCCGATCCGGGTTACCGATCGTTTCGGCGCCCCCGCCTACGACGTTGGTACTGCTGCCTGCAAGTTTAATGGAGAATGCATCAGTGATGATCTGCTGATCATCCGTAACAACGAGGCGCCACTCTGGAAGCCGGTCCCCCTGATCGAGCTCTACGACAAATTGCTGGACAAGGCTCAATTCGATATCGAAGGTTTTGAAAGAGAGGCGGAGAAGGTTCGTCGGGAATTCGATGAATGGCTTTCCCCGAAAAGAAGAAAAGAGCGCGAAGACATGTATCGTAGAGATGCCGCTGCCTCCTGGCAGAAACAACGTACTCCCGAAGAATACGTCGCCAGGAGTATGGAAAATGACCGCAACTATGAGGGACGCAAGCGTAAAGAGCTCAGTGAGGCCGGTCCGCGCCCCGGTACCGCCTGGGGCGAGCGGCAGGGGGACGTCGGGCGTATCACAGAATTGCGTGCCCGCCTGCCTGCCGATAATCCCAAAGCGTATGCGTACCTGTGTGAGACACCCGGTCATTTTAATGGCTATGGCGTGTATGCCGGGCAGTTTACGGCGGTGCCCCGGCCGGGATGTCGAGCTGTGGTTCGTGCGAATAGTGACTATTTCAATCCGAAATTGCCACGCACGGCCATCCAGCTTATTACTGTTCGTGCATACAATTATTGCCTGGATAAGGTGCCTTTCATCGCCCCCGGACAGTGCAAAGCCGATTTCAAGCTGTTGGAAAATATGGACTGGAGTGCACTGCGCACGCTGATGGACAAATAATCAGGGAGCACAATATAACTGAAAAAAGGAGCTCAGAGATGACAGGAAAAATCCTGGTGACAGCTGTAACAATCGTAGTAAGCCTTATGGTTTCGAACAGTGCGTTCGCAGTGGAAAAGGAGTCGGCATACTCCTGGAAAGGTTTTGAGCTTTCCTATCCAGCCGGGTGGAAGTTATCCCAGGAAAAAGATGTCCCCGAACTCGGCAGAGTGGTTGTACTCTCTCAAAACAAGCAGGCATTGGATGTCACCATAGCCTTAGCCGACAAACTTTCCGGGGATGATGCGAAAAAGGACAAGGCAACGCCGGCAACACTGGCCATGGCATTTGGAATGCCTATGGCTCTCAAGCTCGCAAATAAAAATGAATCCGCGATCAGCATAAGTTACGGAAGCGTGGGGCTTTCGGATATGCGGGTTCTCTCAACGCGCTTTACCGTGGCCTTGCCGAACATACCGGATGTTTATAATATTGAATGTTTTTCCACTACAACCGGCAGCAGACTGTTTGTAGGAGCGATTCAGAGCAGCAGTAAGAAAGGGCATGTGCCGGAAGATAATGGAGGCTACCGGAAGGCATTTCAGGAGGCATATCACATCATCAGAAGTATAACCGTCAACGGGCAGAATGGAAGTATGAAGGATCAAAGTCAGTGAAAAGAGGGCTCAGATGACACCATTTCCTGAAAGATCGGCACGCATACCTGTTAAACAGCACACAGGGAACACATCCCCTCTCGGTGCGAACATCTGTCGCGGTGGTGTGAACTTCAGTGTTTTTGCACGGGACTGCACCGGTATGGAACTTCTCCTCTTCGACCATGTTGATGACGCGACCGCTTCCCGGATCATAACCCTTGATCCCGCACGAAACCGCACGTACCACTACTGGCATACCTTTGTTCCCAATATCGGTGCCGGCCAGCTTTATGGTTACCGGGTGGCCGGGCCATTTTACCCGCAACGGGGACATCGCTTCGATCCGGACAAACTCCTTATCGATCCGTATGGCCGCGCGGTGGCGGTACCTGCCGGATATGACCGCAGTGCAGCATGTGTGCCGGGCGATAACGTGGCCCGCTCCATGAAGAGCGTGGTGGCCGACCCCCGTGGTTACGACTGGGAAGGAGATATGCCGCTGAAACGCCCGTACTCGCGGACCGTTATTTATGAGATGCATGTGGCGGGATTTACCAAACACCCTTCCTCCGGGATTTCAGCAGAAAAACGTGGCACGTATGCCGGACTGGTGGAAAAAATTCCCTATCTTCAGGATTTGGGAATCACCGCTGTCGAATTGTTGCCGATCTTCCAGTTCGACCCGCATGACGCCCCTTTTGGCCTGCGCAACTATTGGGGTTACAGTCCGATATCGTTCTTCGCTCCCCACGCAGCGTACAGCTCTTGCAAGGATCCGCTCGGCCCCCTGGATGAATTCCGTGACATGGTAAAGGCTTTGCACCGTGCAGACATCGAAGTGATCCTTGACGTAGTTTTCAATCACACATCCGAAAACAACCAGGATGGACCGACGTTCTGTTACCGTGGATTTGCCAACGACGTCTACTACTGCCTGGCGCCGGGTGGATCCCATATCAACCATTCCGGCTGCGGCAACACGCTCAACACCAATCATCATGTGGTCCGCAGGCTCATCATCGACAGTCTTCAGTACTGGGTCAAGGAGATGCATGTTGATGGTTTCCGGTTTGATCTGGCGTCCATACTGTCGCGGGACAGTGACGGTCATCCGCTCAAAAATCCGCCCATCATCTGGGACATAGAATCGGACCCGGCACTGGCGGGAATAAAGCTCATTGCCGAAGCCTGGGATGCTGGAGGATTGTATCAGGTCGGCAGTTTCATCGGTGACAGCTGGAAAGAATGGAACGGAGAGTTCCGCGATGACGTACGCAGTTTCCTCAAGAGCGATAATGGGGCTATTTCCCGTTTCGCTGCCCGCCTCCTGGCCAGTCCCGATATTTACGGTCACCGGGAACGGGAACCGGAGCAGAGTATAAACTTCATCACCTGCCATGACGGTTTTACCCTGAATGATCTCGTCTCCTATAACCATAAACACAACGAGGCGAATGGTGAGGATAACCGGGATGGGGCCGGGTCAAACGTCAGCTGGAACTGCGGTTTCGAGGGGCCTGCCGGTGACCCGGCTATCGAAGAGCTCCGCAACCGCCAGGTGAAAAATTTCCTTGCGGTTACTCTGCTCGCCATCGGCACACCGATGATTCTGATGGGAGACGAGGCCAGGCGAACTCAGCGGGGGAACAACAACGCCTACTGTCAGGACAACGAAATCGGCTGGTTTGACTGGGGGTTGCTCGCGCGTCACGAAGACATTCATCGTTTCACAAAGCTTTTGATTTACGCACGGCTCATGAATGACGACACCGTAGTGGAAGAACTGACCCTGAACCAGCTTCTCTGTCAGGCGCGGCTGGAGTGGCATGGTATCCGGCTGGGTACACCGGACTGGAGCCATGAATCGCACAGCCTTGCGCTGACAGCCAGGAGCGTGGACAGAGGGTTCGTCTTCCATTACATGGTTAATTCATACTGGAAGCCTCTCACCTTCAACATCCCGTCTCCGAAAAAACTACCGGGTGGCATGTGGTATCGCTGGATCGACACATCGCGCACCTCACCCGAAGACATTGCGTCCTGGGATGCGATGCCGGTAATGATACATGACTGCTATCAACTGCCAGCCCGCTCGCTTGCAGTTCTGGTTGCCAAGAGCGCCGGGGGGCCGGATTCACAGACCAAGTAACATTGGATCAAACGATACCTGACATGATCCCGGCGCCATTAGGCAGTTCAAGCGGCAATCTTGTAATATCACTCAGACCGGCTTCCGTCATCATGTCGGCCAGTTCTCCCTGCGAATACGACTGTCCTGCCGGTGTGCCGATCAACATGTTCAGAGAAAAAAGGGCAGGGAATAGTGGCGTGGCGTGATTGTCATCCAGTATGAACTCCTGTATCAGCACAACTCCGCCCGGTACAAGCGCCTGCGCCGCTTTTCTCAACATGATGGCAGCGCCTCCCGGTCCTTCACTGTGCAGGAGCTGCGATATCCAGGCTATGTCATAGCCGCTGCCGATATCGTCTGTGATGATGTCACCGGGAGTGAACGTTATTCGATCGGAGAGAGCGAAACGTTCTACCGTCTGTTCAGCGAAACGCCGAGTTGTCGGCAGATCATAGATAACCGCCGTCAGCTCCGGATTATGCCTGCAGAAGTGAATGGCATAGGTGCCGGGACCTCCACCCAGATCCAGCAATCTGCTGCGGCCGGAAAGGTTGATGTTCGGGACGATCAGCGGAGCTGAAAGAGAGGCCATGTTGAACATGCCCATCAAAAAACTTTCACGGCCTGTTGCGTCATCAGAATGCGAAACGCTTGTCCGTAACGGTCCCCCGCTTTTTACCGCTTCATCCAGCCGGCTCCAGCCCTCCACCAGGTGGTGATGATGCATGATGATATGTCCGAGGTATTTGTCCGATTTTCTGGATAGATATTCTGACGCGAAGGGGACTGCACAGTAGGTGTCATCAGTTTTCTGAAGCAGTTCCATTGCGGCGAGCGCGTTAAACAGCATGGTTATGCCACGTTCGTTGCTGCCGGTCAGGCAGGAAAATTCGGTGGCGGTCAAATTCCCTGCAGACAGGTGGGAGAATACATCCAGTTTGACGGCGGCGTGGAGCGCACAGGTATGCCAGTAAGCTCCGGAAAGGCGCAAAAGTTCGGACGGGGTCATAGTAACTCCTCTCTCTATGGGTTAAGTCTGAAGAGACTCAGAAGGGGTCAAACATGAACCTTGAAACGCTCCATCTCATGTTGTAGAACATTAATTTGTTGAGCAAGCTTTATCAAAACCACATCCATGACCATGGTGGATTCAACATGAACTTGAGTGGACTCCTCAAATTCATTAAGAGATTCTCCGATCTGCTGGGAGCTTCCTGCCTGAAGTATGGATGTTTCGCATATCTGTACGACCATGTCATTTATTTCCCCATTGGCTTTAACAACCTCGGCGGCCGAATACTTATGGGTGGTGATGGAATGCATGACTTCCCGGGTGAGGTTTCTCATGCGCTCTACAGATGCGGTTATCAATTCGCTGCCAAGGCTCTGCTCATGGGTTGACTGGGCGATCTGTTCAACCATTTCGGCAACGCGCGCCATCGCCTGCTGCATGACCACACTCGCATGTGCCTGATTGAGAGCGGTATTGCTGATTGCAACCATATGATTGCTGGCTGTCTGTATTCCATCTACGATCTTGCGCAGAGCCATGCCTGATTGATGAGACAGCACACTTCCTTCGGAGATTCTCTGTTCGGAAAGCGTGATTGCTTTCACGGCGCGTTCTGTTTCTTCCCGTACCCCCAGAATTATTTCCGAGATTTCTCTGGTGTGGTTTCCGGTACGTTTTGCCAGTTCCTTGATCTCACTGGCGACTACCGAGAAGCTTCTGCCACGTTCACCAGCTTGTGCGGCGATAATTGATGCGTTAAGGGCCAGAAGGTTTGTCTGCTCTGCTACTCCGTCAATAACGGAGAGGATCTTGCCGATATTGGCTACCCTCCTGGACAGGTTTTCAATGGCATCGAATGTAACAGCTGACGATTTTTTTATCTCGTAAATGCCGGCAATTGTAGCATCTACCGCTTTCCAGCCATCTTCGGCATCAGTTTTGACGGTCTCGGCGATATGTGAAGTATCGATAGACTGAGCTCCGATCTGCTTGATGGCGGTGTCCATCTCATTTACGAGCGTCGTTGTCCTGGAGGTATCTGAAGCAAGTATGACGGCATTTTCCTTTATGTGACGGGCTGATGACGCCATTTTAGTGATTGACGAATTGACCTCCTCAACCGAACGAACGAGTGCTTCCAGATGCCTCGTCGTTGATTCCAGGCTGCCGGACATGTCTGTCATGGAGGCAGAGTTGCTTGACGAAAGAATGGAAAGAGTGATGACCGGCGTGGCAATGTCAGTTATGGAGCGGTTTATCTCCCTTATGGCAGTGGATGTTCGTTTAAGAGATTCAGATTGAACTGCTGCCGAAGAAACCCCTTTTTCGGAGAGTTGCCTGATGGTGGCAGAGATATTTCTCAGTTCGGACAGCGACATGTGAACCTTTGTGATGGCGCCGGAAAGCTGCTCCATCATTGAGTTGAAATTATCGGCCAGGAGAGAGATCTCCGTTTCACCTTCAAATGCGACCCGTTCCGATAACTCACCCTCTGCGGCCCTGTTCATTGCCATGGCTATCTGTTTGATGCGGACGGGCAGTTTTCGGGCGATGAGTATCATGATGACCGCAAGCAGGGCGAATGCGTTAATCAGATACAGCGCAGCCAGCAAAGTGCGACTGGGCTCTGACGGAACAACAGTGAAAATAAAGCCTGCCAGGGAAAGAACAATTCCCATGATGAGAAATGTGCGGATGAGGTTGGTGCCGGTTCGAAGCTTTTTCATGAGGTGAACTCCCGTGAAATCCTTCTGAAATGTCATGCGGATCCGAAAGATTGGGGATTGATGTCTTCATTAGAATACAACCTCTGGCGATTCTACAGATTCTTATAAGGTAAACAAGAAAAAAAGTGAACCATGTCACTAACGCATGATATGTCCGGTTTTTTGCCGGATTATATGGCTTTTGCCTTGCCGTCCGCGCAGCATAAATGATAGCCTGCGCTGCGTATAAATAATAATCGGAGGTTATGTTGTGAGCATGTTCCGTTATCTGACTGCCGGTGAGTCCCATGGTCCTCAGCTGAGTGCAATCATTGAGGGGGTGCCGGCCGGTGTCCATCTTTCGACAGAGATGCTGAATCATGATCTGGGGCGACGCCAGCAGGGTTATGGCCGGGGAGGCCGAATGAAGATTGAGCGGGACACGGTCGAGTTGCTTTCCGGAGTCCGCTGGGGAGAAACGATCGGAGCCCCCCTGACCCTGGTGGTGAAAAACCGGGATTGGGAGAACTGGCAGAACGAAATGTCGCCATTGGCCGAGCATCGAAACGACTCCAGCGCCGTGACACGTCCGCGTCCCGGACATGCTGATCTGGCCGGTGTTCTGAAGTATCAGCACACGGATGTCCGCAATGTGCTGGAGCGTTCCAGCGCCCGTGAGACAGCCGTTCGCGTTGCGGTTGGCGGAGTGGCGCGGGCGTTTCTGATGGAGTTTGATATTCTGGTAGGTGGCTTTGTCTCAGAGGTGGGTGGCGTGGTTGCCTGCACGCCTTGTGAGGCCCCGGGAGTATTGTGGCAACGGGCTGCGACATCGGAAATGTTCTGTTGCGATCCGCTTGCCGGGGACGGTATGAAGCGGGCCATAGACATTGCCAAGGCTGAGGGGGATACCTTGGGTGGTGTGGTTGAAGTGCAGGTGGTTGGCGTGCCTCCCGGGTTGGGGAGTTATGTGCAGTGGGATCGCAAGCTGGATGCCCGGCTTGCCATGGCGCTTATGAGTATCCAGGCCATCAAGGGGGTTGAAGTCGGAATCGGTTTTGCGGCCGCACGCCGTCCCGGATCGCGGGTGCATGATGAAATTTCCTATAACGGCAGTTATTTTCGTGAAAGCAATAACGCCGGAGGTATAGAGGGGGGGATGTCGAATGGTGAACCGATAGTGGTACGGGCGGCCATGAAGCCGATTCCGACCCTTTACAAACCGCTCCGCTCTGTGGATCTGCGAACTCATGAACCTTTTGCAGCGACCGTGGAACGTTCCGATACCTGTGCCGTGCCGGCAGCTCTGGTAGTAGCTGAGGCGGTCGTGGCGATCGAAATTGCCAATGCAATGCTGGAAAAGTTTGGCGGTGACTCCGTCGTCGAAATTCGTCGTAATCTGGAAGGATACCGGGAGCAGGTGCGCAATGCCTGATCGCCCGGTGATTCTGACCGGTTTCATGGGGAGTGGCAAGAGCAGTGTCGGCAGAATTCTGGCTCATCAACTTTCTTTCCGGTTTATTGATCTTGATGCCGAGATTGTCGCCGCAGCCGGCTGTCCGATCAATGACATCTTTGCAAGGGATGGTGAGGAGGCTTTTCGCGCCTTGGAAAGCGAGCAACTGGAGCGGTTTATCTCGGAGGGTGGGGGGGTAGTGATTGCTACCGGTGGAGGAGCGGTAATTGCCGGACGGAATCGTCGGCGAATGCGGGCCGGTGGTGTCACGGTCCATCTCAAGGTGACGCTGGAACAGGTTCTGATCCGTCTGCATGGTTGCACCGACCGCCCTCTGCTGGCCGGTGAAAAAGTGCCTGAGCGGGCCGGAGCACTGATGGAGGCGCGGGAACATTTTTATGCCGACGCCGATATTCAAATTGACACGGACGGTAAATCCGTGGAAGATGTCGCGGCAGAGATTCTGCGCTGTTTGAAAGGGCTTTCGTGAGTCAGCTGACTGTCAACCTTGGTAAGAACAGTTACGATATCGTTATCTCGGAGGGGTCTCTCTCCTCGCTTGGCCGGCGTTGTGCTGCTATCGGACTGAAGGGTATGGCGGCGGTTGTAACCAACCCGACTGTGGCCGCTCTTTACGGGGATGTTGTACGTGATTCCCTGCTCTCATCCGGTTTTACCGTAGTGCAGATTGAGATTCCTGACGGCGAGGAATATAAAAACGCCTCAACTCTTAACCGGGTCTATGACGACCTTCTGGAGGCCGGTGTTGACCGGGCTTCGTTCATCGTTGCCCTGGGGGGCGGAGTAGTGGGAGATCTGGCCGGATACGCTGCGGCAACCTGGTTGCGTGGTATTTCTTTTGTGCAGGTGCCGACCACTCTGCTGGCTCAGGTGGATAGCAGTGTCGGCGGCAAAACCGGAATTGATCATCCCGGGGGCAAAAACCTTATTGGCGCTTTTTACCAGCCGCGTCTCGTACTGATAGATGTTGCAGCACTCACAACTCTGGACCATCGGCAGTTTCGGGCCGGATTGGCCGAGGTCATCAAGTACGGTGCTGTTATCGATCTGCAGTTATTCGAGTATGTGGAAGCCAATATTCACGCCATTCTTGAGATGCAATCCGGTGTGCTTATTGAGATTATCCGCCGCTCGTGCGAACTGAAAGCGCATGTGGTTGAACTGGATGAAAAAGAATCCGGATTGCGTGCAGTTTTGAATTACGGGCATACCCTGGGGCATGCCCTTGAAGCGCTTTCCGGTTTTTGCGGAATGATTCATGGCGAGGCCGTTGCAATCGGTATGGTGCTGGCCGCGCGGGTGTCTAAGGTTTTAGGTTTCTGCAGCCAGGATGATGTTGACAGAATTGCGGGATTGATCGGACAGTGCGGTCTTTCTGTTGAGGTACCGAATTTCGATCGCCATGATCTTCTAGAGGTGATCGCAGCGGACAAGAAGTCCCGAGGCGGTACAATAACCTTTATTTGTAACCGGGGCATCGGCATGCATGCCATGTCGCAGCAAACTCCCGAAGAATTGCTCGGATTGAGCGGGTTGGAGGTGTAACCATGCAGCAGGATTCTGCATCATTCTGGACGGACATCAAGACATTGGAGGAGCAGCTTGCAAAGTCGCCGGACTCGTACTGTTTTGCCCGTCTGTCCGAGGTCTATCTGAAGGTGGGACTGGTAGATGACGCTCTGCATACCGCCCGTCAGGGCGTGGCATGGCACCCGGGGTATCTGGCTGGTCAACGTGCTCTGGCCATGGCCTGCCATGACAAAGGTTTGACTGATGAGTGTCTGACAGCCCTTAAACGTGTGACCGAGGCCTTGCCCGAAGACCACAAGTCCCAGAAAATGCTGGGGCGACTGTCGGCGGAGTCCGGTGATCATGCCGCAGCCCGGCTCGCTTTTAAGACGGTCCTGGAGTTCGATCCGGATGATAAGGAATGTCTGATGGAGCTGGATGCCCTGGAGCGCTCAGGAGGAACATCTCAGGCTGAAACTGTATCCGGCAAGGATGATGATGAAATCATCGAGTTATTGGAGTGCATCGAAGAACTCGAAGAATGTGATGAGGATGAATCTGTTTTTGAATTTGAAGAAAGCGGGCGCATTCCGGAGGTGCAGATTCCGGATCAGACGACCGGGATTGTCTCCATCACGGAGTCCCGCCATGACCCGCTTGCTACTGGTACGTTAGCCGAGCTTTATGCTTCGCAGGGGTTCACTCTTAAAGCGCTTGAAATTTATCGTTCCGTCCTGTCTGATGATCCAAACAACAAGACCGTAGGTGCCCGGATAGCCGAACTGGAGCTTCTGGAATGTAACGCTGCGGAGCCTGTGACTCCCGTTGACCATCAGGTTGGAGAGGCGCCTGAAGAGGAGCCGCTTCCGGAATCCTTCGCGCATATTGAGCATCCAAGGGAAATGTCTGCCGAGATTCCGGAATCTGCTGCTCTGCCGGATATCCTCGTGCATGATGAAGCGTGTTCTGTTGTGCCTTTTGAGAACGTTGCGGCCAGGGTGCCCACGGAGGGAATAGCAAACAACGCGCTTTCCACTCTTGAGGGGTGGCTGGACAACATCAGGAGGATAAAGTCATGTCGATGAGAGAAACGTTGAGTTCTATTTTATTGAGTGTTGATGGTGCATTGGCTGCCTTTATTATGGCCTATGACGGTATTCCCATTGATGAAGCCGTCCTTGAGCAGTCAGAAATCGATGTGCAGCTTCTGGCGGTTGAGTATGCAACCGTGCTCAAAGAAATAAAGCTTGCTGTCAATATTATCAAAGCCGGCGACATGGAAGAGGTTTCAATTTCCACGAACCAGACACGGGTTGTCATGAGAGTTCTGAATGATGAAATGTTCGCAGCGCTGATCATGAAGCGAGACGGAAACTTCGGCAAGGGGCAGTATCTGTTGAAAATAAAGTCGAGTGAGCTGATTCGGGAGCTGGGATAAACATGAGGTTTCTGGTACTGCACGGCCCCAACCTCAATCTGCTTGGAAAACGGGAGCCCCAAGTTTACGGTACCGTTACTCTGGCCGAAATCAATCATTCACTTGAACAGCTCGCCGGGGAGCTGGGCTGTTTCGTTGATTTTTTTCAGACCAACTCGGAAGGGAGTCTCGTCAGTGCTATCCAGGAGGCTTCAGGTTGTGACGGGATTTTGATCAATCCCGCCGCATATACCCACACCAGCATCGCTATCCGTGATGCTCTGTCTGCTGTCGGAATTCCCTGTGTCGAAGTACATCTTTCAAATATCTATCGCCGCGAGTCATTCCGTCATACCAGTCTGACCGCTCCGGTCGCTATCGGCCAGATTTCCGGATTTGGTCGTGACAGCTACCTGCTTGGTTTGCGGGCATTGTTTAACTACATTACAACCGTTTCGTGCCGTACTTAATAAACTATCAGGCCACTGTTGCCGATGTACCGAAAAACAGTTTGTAGTTCGGGTTTCATTTATGCTAAAAGACAGGCGCTCACGTCTGGACAGGTTCTTTGAAACGTATGCCCTTGATGCCATTCTGATCACGGATCTCAGGAATGTCCGCTATTTGTGCGGCTTCAGCGGTTCTGACGGAGCATTGCTGGTGCTGCATTCCAAGAGTTACTTTCTCTGTGATTCGCGCTATACCACTCAAGCCGGCGATGAGGTGCCGGAGGCCGAAGTAAGGGAATGTGCAGTCCGTCTGGATGCTCTTGCAGCACTGACTGCTGAATATGGAATTACCCGGCTTGGCTTTGAAGCGGTACACACAAATCTCAGCGACTTCAGAAAGATGGCAGACAGGCTGACCGGAATTGAACTGGTTGAGATTGGCCCTGCTATTGATGAAATCCGCAGTTGTAAGGACCGTGAAGAGGTAGAGCGCCTCAAGATTGTCGCCAGTCTGGCATCACGGGCGCTTTCAGACGTTTTGATGCATGTCAGGCACGGGGTTAGTGAGCTGGATATCGCTTTGGAACTCGAACTTGAGATGCGGCGTCGCGGAGCGGATGGCAAGGCCTTTGATTTTATCGTTGCCTCCGGGGTTCGGGGCGCCATGCCACACGGCAGGGCCAGCGGCAAGCTAATCCGGCAAGGGGAGCTGATAACCGTTGATTTTGGTGCAATTAAGGACGGATACCATTCGGATGAGACCGTGACGGTGTCCTGTGGTAAACCGGGAAGCCGTGAAAAGGAAATTCATGCTATTGTCAGAGATGCCCACGACCTGGCGATAGAGGCGGTTACTCCGGGAATCAGCTGCAGAGCGCTGGATGCAGTAGCCCGCGATTACATTGTCAGGCATGGTTATGGTGATTACTTTGGACATGGTATTGGGCATGGTGTCGGACTGGATATCCATGAAAAACCGACCGTGTCGCCCCGCAGTGATGCGGTGTTGGAAGAGGGGATGGTCATTACCATTGAACCGGGCATCTATATTCCCGGTTTCGGTGGAGTAAGAATAGAGGATACGGTGCTGGTGACCGCAGATGGATGCCAGATTCTCACTTCTGCGGATAAACGATTACAGATTCTTTAAAAATCACTACATAACAAGCTTCAGTTAAAGGAGAAACACAGATGGATATCAAAGATGTAAAGCAGTTGATAAAAATGGTGACCGAGACTGATATCACTGAATTCGAGATGGACAATTCCGACGAAAAAATCATCATCAAGCGCGGTTACAAGCCCGAGTACATCACCATGGCTGCTCCGCCAATGCAATCATTTTCCGCATCCGGCCATTCTCCGGCCCCTTCCGCACCAGCTGCTGCACAGACCACAGCCCCGGCTCAGGACGCACCAGGTGAAACCGGTGATACGCTCAATTCTCCGATCGTTGGCACCTTCTACTCCGCCCCTGCCCCTGACGCCGCCCCCTATGTCGCTGTCGGTCAGATTGTGGAAAAAGGACAGGTGCTGTGCATTGTCGAGGCCATGAAACTGATGAATGAGATAGAAGCGGAGTGCAAGTGCAAGATCGTCAAGATCTGCAAGGAGAACGCTCAGGCTGTTGAATTCGGCGATCCGCTATTCGTGATCCGGAAACTATAATTTTACATTCATCAGAGGGGTTAGCCTTCATGTTCCATAAAGTCCTTATAGCCAATCGCGGCGAAATTGCTGTTCGCGTAATTCGGGCATGCAAAGAGCTGGGCATCAAGACGGTTGCCGTTTATTCACAGGCCGACAGCCATTCATTGCATGTCAAGCTGGCCGATGAAAGCGTCTGTATCGGTCCGCCACCCAGCATCAAGAGCTACCTCAACATCAATGCCATCATAAGTGCCGCCGAGCTGACCGATGCCGAAGCCATTCATCCCGGGTACGGTTTTCTGTCTGAGAACCCTAACTTTGCAGAGGTATGCGAGAAGTGTGGTATTATCTTTATCGGTCCTACTGCCGAAAGCATGCGGATCATGGGCGACAAGATCAGCGCGCGTCAGGCAGTCATCAAGCAGGGCGTTCCGATTCTTCCCGGTACCAAGGAAGGGGTACATTCGGTTGAAGATGCTGTCAAGGTTGCCAGGGAGATCGGTTTTCCGGTCATCATAAAGGCCACTGCCGGCGGAGGTGGTCGCGGCATGAAAATCGTCCACTCCCAGGCTGCCTTGCCCAATGCCTTTGCCACGGCTCGCGCAGAAGCCCAGTCCGGTTTCGGCAATCCCGAAGTGTATATCGAGAAGTACTGCGAACAGCCCCGTCATGTAGAAATTCAGATCATGGCCGACAAACATGGCAATGTAATTCATCTGGGTGAGCGTGATTGCTCAATCCAGCGTCGGCACCAGAAGCTGATCGAAGAGGCTCCCTCTACGGTCGTTACACCTGAAATTCGCAAAGCTATGGGCGATGCAGCTGTCAGAGCCGCCAAGGCAGTCGGATACAACAGTGTCGGCACGATTGAATTTTTGGTGGATAAACAGAACAATTTCTACTTTATGGAGATGAATACCCGAGTTCAGGTTGAACATCCGGTGACCGAAATGGTTACCGGTGTTGACATTGTCCGCGAGCAGATTCGTTCAGCCGCCGGCCTGCCGCTGCGTTACAAACAGGAGGATATCCAGATCAGGGGACACTCTATCGAATGCCGCATCAATGCCGAGGATCCCTTCAAATTCACACCGTGTCCCGGCAAAATTACCGCCTATCATCCACCGGGAGGCCTGGGAGTCAGAGTGGATTCATTCGTATATGACCAGTATTCAGTTGTTCCGCACTATGATTCTCTGATCGGCAAACTGATCGTGCATGCCGATACCAGGGAGGAAGCCATCAGACGTATGGCACGTGCGCTGGACGAATACATTGTCGAAGGCATCAAGACGACCATATTCTTTCACAAGCGGATCATGGCCCACAAAGACTTTATTGAGGGAAATATTGATACATCGTTCCTGGAACGGATCGTGCTGGAGTAACTATTATGGACTTTCCCGATGAACTGAAATATTCAAAAGAGCACGTATGGGTCAGGATTGAGCGTGATTCAGCCGTGATAGGCATTACCGATTTCGCCCAGGAGGAACTTGGGGTGGTCAGCGGCATTGAACTTCCTGATGAAGGCGAGGAGTTGGAACAGGATGATTCAGTCGGTTCTGTAGAGGCGCGCAAGACAGTGGCGGACATATATGCACCGTTCAGTGGGACAGTAAAAAGTGTTAATCACGAAGCAATCGACAATCCGGCTCTGGTCAATGACGATCCTTACGACGGAGGCTGGCTGGTCGAGATCTCGCTTGACGACCCTGAAGAACTTAAAGGGTTGATGTCGGCGGATGATTATGCCGAATACGTAGAAAACAAGGATTGATTTAGCGCTCGGGCCCTGCTGTAAGTGAGCCTGAAAATATAAAGGATTATGACGTGCACCTGTCGAGCCTGTTGTCCTTCTGCATTGTGATACTTCCGGTTGTTGCCTTCTCCGCCGGTGAACCGCTCTCTCTCCCCTTGAGCGAGGCTATTCGAATGGCTGTTGAAAAAAATCTGGATGTGCGGGCCGAGCTGTACAACCCGGCGCAGTTTGAAGCCGATATCAATCGCAACCGCTCGATTTATGATCCGCTCCTGACACTCCAGACCAATTTTACCGATTCGACTACTACCTCTGCCAGTGCTGATGTGGGGAAAGGCAATGAATCCGTATCTTTTCTGCTGAACTCATCAATAAGTCGCCTCTTTTGGACTGGCGCCAACGCTGCCATCTATTTTAATAACGGCTATGCCAGTACCAACTCGAAGATTGTCATGCCAAACTACTGGCAAACCGGCCTGGGAGCCAGTATCAGCCAGCCACTTCTTAAAAATGCCGGGCGTGAGGCGACTGAAATCGCCATCAACGTGTCGCGACTGTCCAAATTTGCCTCTTTGGAACACTTCAATTCAAAGCTGTTGGGGACCGTGGCCCAGGTTCGCAATGAATATTTCAAGCTGTACAGTCTGCGGGAGGAAAGCGAAGTGAAGAAGGTTTCGCTTGAGCTTGCCCGAAAGATACTTGCTGATACCAAGGCCAGGGTGAAGGCCGGCGTCCTTCCTGCCATGGAAATTCTCAACGCTGAATTTGGTGCGGTTACTCGCGAGAAAGAGCTGATTGATGCTGAACGGGTAGTGAATGACCAGATAGATGTTCTCAAGCTTATTTTGCAGATCGACAGGAAGTTTGGCGACCTGCGTACTGTTGACCTGCCGATCCGTGAACCGTATGAGGCCTCAGAAGATGAAGGTATTCGCAAGGCTTTAAGCCGCCCGGATATTCGGGAACAGAGACATAACCTCGAGATTTCAGAGCTCCAGACCAGGGTTTTCAGCGGCAAAACCCGCCCGGATCTTTCCTTGACAGCCTCAGCGTCTCTGACGGGCCTTGACAGCACGTATCAACGAAATCTGGACAAAACATTCACTTTTGACTACCCGGTCTGGAGTATCGGCCTGAATTTTACCTACCCGTTAGGCAATGGCGCCGCCGAGAACGACTATCGCAAAAGTCGCCTTAAAGCAGAGCAGATCGCCCTGCAGATACGCAGTCTTGAAGAAGGGGCTGCTAACGAAGTCAGGGCTGCTGTCCGCGGGATAACTGCAGGTTATAAACAGATCGATGTCACTGACCGCGGACGGGCCTTCGCAGAAGAGCGATTACGATCTTTCATCCGGAAAAATGAGGTGGGACTTGCCACCACCAAGGACGTGCTTGATGTAGAAAACGATCTGGCGACAGCCAAAAGCAATCAGATCAAGGCGGTTGTCGATTATGTCAATGCCTTGACCCGCTATTGGCAGGTAACCGGTGATCTGCTGGAGCGCGAAGGTATCCGGGTTGTTGAAGGCGATGCGGACAAGCTCTATTCTTCAACCCGCTGATGTTGCGGATCGGCCAGATAGAATACGCGAACTGTACCCCCGTTTACCATATTCTCAAGGAATATTTTCCCTGTTCCGGACACGAGTTTGTCAAGGGGGTGCCGACAGAGCTCAACAGGTTGCTGGCCCTTGGTGAGATAGACGTTTGTCCTTCATCCTCCATTGAGTATGCCCTGCGTTGCGACCGTTACCTCATACTTCCTCAGCTTTCCATATCAAGTGACGGCGCTGTCGCAAGTGTCCTTCTTTTTTCGCGGATTCCTATTGAAGAGTTGGATGGTAACACCATTCTGCTCAGTTCAGAATCCGCTACCTCTGTCAATCTGCTCAAAGTCCTCTTGGCCCGGCGCTATAACTGTTGTTGCCGGTATGCCGTGACTTCTCTGCCCTTTTCCGATGTCTTTCCCGAATCGACGGCTCTCCTGCTTATAGGGGATGCAGCTTTGCGAGCTTCTTTTACGGATTCAGGCATGTATGTGTACGATTTGGGGGCGCTATGGCGAGACTGGACCGGATTGCCATTTGTGTTCGCTCTCTGGTTATGCAGAAGCAGTGTCGCTGACAGCCCGGCTCTGAAGGAACTCGCCGGTAAACTTATTCAGGTAAGAAGCCTGCTGCCCATGTTTTATTCAGAGATTGCCGAGAAAGCGCCTGAAGCTGGTTGGATGGGACGTGACAGGCTTTTGACCTACTGGCGGGAGAATATTCTCTATGATCTGGAAATGCCGAAAGTTTCAGGTCTGATAACCTTTTATCAAAAATGCTGCGAACTGGGACTTTTAACGCACGTGCCGGAACTGCATTTTGTTGATACCGAGAATCAAGGCTGACGGGATAATTTCCAGATAGAATAATCTGCGAGAATTCGGGCATGATCGAAACAGAGCTGTTGCGGAAGCGCATCCAGTCTGAAAATGGCAAGATTAATGGCATCATCTTCAGCATGGGGGATCCCGTGTCCTCTGGCGACATACACCGTTGAAATCGTGTGCATCCGGCTGTCCCGGTCCGGATCGGAGTAGCATCCCAGCAGTCGCAGGTCATGAACATCCAGAGCAGTCTCTTCCAGCGCTTCTCGAACAGCAGCATCCTCAAGACTTTCTCCATAATCCACAAACCCGCCCGGCAAAGCCCACCCAAGGGGCGGATTTTTGCGCTCAATCAGCAGTATGCCGTCATCGATCTCAATAATAATGTCCACCGTGGGAAAAGGGTTGCGATACTGTTTTAGTTCGGAACCACAGGTTGGGCATGTGAGAGTATCGAAAGGCATGGGAGGACTCCACAGAAAAGGGGGAATGCGAATTCCCCCTCTGCTTAAGAAAATATTGAAAAATAAAACTATTTCTTTTTCTTTGCTCCGGCAGCTTTTTTGGAAGCCTTGAGCGGATTGACCTTGAGTTCAGCAATCGAGAGATCGATTTTTACGTGTGTGGCGAAATTACAGATGCCGCCGACCCACTTTTTCGCCGGTGCAGGATACGCGCTGCAAACCTGACCGATGCTGCCGGTTACTATCCGGTCGCACCCTTCGCAGTTTTCCGCGATTGTCTGGCAAGAGCCATCTGGAAATACACAACCCTGCTTTCCCCAAAAGGTACACTCGTTACCTGGAAGTACTGTCTGACACTGCATGCTTCTTCCTCCTGAATTTGTTCTCAAATGAAATGTAACTCTAGCAATTCCTGCCGAGAAAAGTCAACGTAAAAATTGCCGCGAAGCCAGACCGCTTGATCGCTCCGGTGGCCGTTACCTTTGACTGATAGACAGAAAGTTCTTTAACACATCCATTCCGCCCTCAGTCAGTATGGACTCGGGGTGGAACTGGACCCCCCAGATCGGCAGATCCTTATGGCGAATACCCATTATCTCGCCGTTCTCTACCGAAGCTGTCACTTCCAGGCATGCGGGGAGGGTAGGGCGGTCTATGATCAGAGAATGGTAGCGTGTGGCCTGGAAAGGATTTGGAAGGCCGGCAAACAACTCTTTTCCGTCATGATTGATCGGTGAAGTTTTGCCATGCATAAGGGTTGCACTTCTGACAATGTTGCCGCCAAAAGCCGCACCGATTGCCTGGTGCCCCAAACAGACACCGAGGATCGGGATTTTTCCCGAGAAATGTTTTATGGCGGAAATAGAAATACCAGCCTCATCCGGTGAACAGGGACCCGGTGAAATAACCAGTCTCACCGGTTTGAGTGCCTCCATCTCCGCAAGAGATATCATGTCGTTGCGGTAAACCTTAACATTTTCGCCAAGTTGTCCAAGATATTGGACGATGTTGAAGGTAAAAGAGTCATAATTATCGATCATCAGTAGCATATAGCATCTAACCTATTGAAATTTAATGGTGACTGCGTTGGCATTGCTGTTTTATACCCTCAGTTATACCCTCAAATTTCTTTGATACCCTCTCTGAGGATTTGAGTCCGTCGAATATAGTCTTAATCTTCAACAAACACAAGTCCTTGGAGGTTAATGTATTTCATAAGTGATCGTAACGGTATCACTCGCATTAAGTTCATTCGGTTCAATGTCTGGTGGGCAAGGTTCTGCGGCACAGCTATGTAGTTGCATCGTAGTCCAGTTCGTTATAGAGCCGAACTTCGCTCCAACCGTATTCAACTGATATGATCGAGCCTAAAGATATTCCTGCTGCATCAGCGATTGTTTCAGCGTTGACCTTCGCAGCGGCTACAGCATTTCGGAGTAATTGCATTCTGACAGCCTCGGTATCACTGACTCCAAACGTAATGGAAATAGACGGATCACTGGAACCTTCTGCAAGGGCTTTGAACACCGGATTCATCTTCTGCTTATCAATGGGAGTTTCTACCGTTAGTCTGTGCCTCCCAGTAAATCCATCGGGAATACGCTTTTCAAGTTTCTTTGAATATGTAGAGTCTGCGGAAATTGAGTAGTCACTTGTTTTGATGGATGTTGAATTGATCCCGATTTTAACAAGGGAGTCACGCAACCTCTCCACCTTGCTGTTTAACTCAAAATGGCATGTTGCGTAATCATCTTGCTTTTCCGAGACAACCATTGAGAAAATACATTTGTCCGGTGCTACTGATGCCTCTCCTTTTCCCTGCACTTTCAGTGTCTTCATTGCATCCTCCCATTAAACATTTTGGCTCATTCTGCATGATTTCAGACTAACATACTTGTATGACAGAAAACGTCGAAATATCAATAATTTACATTATTAAGCTCAGTTTTTTATGAGAGGGTTAGGATGGTATGAGAGGGCATGCGGTTTTGCTTTAGAAATCAAATTTGATCGTTTGTTTTCGCTTGATGGACAGAAGTTTGTGTGGTTGACGCATTCGTCCCACAATAAACCGATAGTCAAACGTCATTCATTGCAATTAAGAGCAAATAATCGTAAAGTTCGGTGCTAATTTCATCAGCCGATAAAATGCATCCATATAAGGAATCCCATGTTTGAACAGGCCTTTAAAAACATCGACGACGTTCTCTGGAAAGAGGCCGGTTGCGGTAGTGAGTTGGATTATGCAGAACAGACTTCATGGTTGCTGTTCCTGAAATACCTTGATGGTCTTGAGCAGGACAAGTCAATGGAGGCGGAACTTGAGGGTAAGGCGTACTCCTTCATCCTTGATGAGCCGTACCGCTGGGAAAGCTGGGCTGCTCCCAAAACTGCTGACGGTAAACTTGACCACAACAAGGCACTGACCGGTGATGATCTGCGGGATTTCGTGGATCGGAAACTGTTCCCTTACCTCCACGGCTTCAAGCAGAAGGCCACAGGGCCGAACACCATTGAATACAAGATCGGTGAGATATTCGGTGAGATCAAGAACAAGATTCACAGTGGCTATAACCTGCGGGAGATCATCGACCATATAGATGAACTCCGTTTCCGCTCACAGACAGAGAAGCACGAACTATCCCACCTCTATGAAGCCAAGATCAAGAACATGGGGAACGCTGGCCGGAATGGTGGTGAGTATTACACCCCACGCCCTCTGATCCGTGCCATTGTACAGGTGGTGAAACCAGTGATCGGCAAGCGTATCTATGACGGTGCGGTTGGTTCGGCTGGCTTCTTGTGTGAGGCGTTTGACTACCTCAAGGCTCTACCCAACCTGACCACCGACGACATGAAGATTTTGATGGAGCGCACCTTCTACGGCAAGGAGAAGAAGTCACTGGCCTATGTCATCGCCATCATGAATATGATCCTGCACGGCATAGAGGCACCCAACATCGTCCACACTAATACCCTTGCCGAGAACCTTGCAGACGTTCAGGAGAAAGACCGCTTCGACATCATACTTGCTAATCCCCCGTTTGGCGGCAAGGAGCGGAAGGAGGTTCAGCAGAACTTCCCCATCCGTACTGGCGAGACAGCTTTCCTCTTTCTCCAACATTTTATCAAGATGCTTCGTGCAGGTGGTCGGGCTGGCGTAGTTATCAAAAATACCTTTCTCTCCAACACTGACAACGCTTCAGTGAGTCTGCGGAAACTGTTGCTGGAATCTTGTAACCTGCACACGGTTCTTGATTGCCCAGGTGGTACGTTCCAAGGTGCGGGAGTTAAAACCGTTGTGCTGTTTTTCGAGAAGGGAACTCCTACCCGTAAAGTCTGGTACTACTCCCTTGATCCCGGTCGCAACATGGGTAAGACCAACCCGCTGAACGATGCTGATATGACGGAGTTCATTGAACTGCAAAAAACCTTTGCCGATTCACCCAAAAGCTGGAGCGTGGATGTTACCGGCATTGATACGAATTCCTATGATCTGTCAGTAAAGAACCCTGACGGCGGCGAGGTAATCATTCACCGCACCCCGCAGGAGATCATGGACGAAATAGCTGCACTGGATGCCGAGAGTTCGGAAGTTCTGGCTAACATCAGGATATTGCTATGAGGGCTGGATGGCATATCAAGACCATTGGTGAGGTCTGTGATGTAGTCAACGGCGGAACGCCAAAGACTGGAGTTACCGAATATTGGGATGGCCCCCATCAATGGATTACGCCTGCCGAAATGGGGAAGCGTAGCACTCCGTACATTCAAGAAACTGGACGTACAATAACCGACCTCGGATTACAGAACAGTTCTGCAACGCCGCTTCCTGTATACTCGGTTATATTGTCTTCACGTGCGCCGATTGGTCACTTGGTTATAAATACAGCACCAATGGCAACGAACCAAGGCTGTAAAGGACTGGTGCCGAGTAAGCAGGTTGAATATAAGTTTCTCTATCACTATTTGAGCAGCATTATAGACCTACTCAATGATCTTGGTACTGGTTCGACATTCAAAGAGCTTTCAGGCGGGAAACTAAAAGAGGTTAAAATTCCAGTTCCGCCCCTTCCCGAACAGCAACGCATTGTCGGTATCCTTGATGAAGCATTTGAGGGTATTACAACCGCCAAGGACAACGCAGAGAAAAACCTCCAGAACGCCCGTGCGCTGTTTGAAAGTCACCTGCAAGCGTTGTTTTCACAGCGGGGTGATGGGTGGAAACGCACTATCGTTGGGGATCAAATAGCCCTTCAACGTGGGTTCGATATAACCAAAAATGCACAAATTGAAGGTGACGTGCCAGTAGTCTCAAGCGGTGGTATCAAAAGCTTTCACGATAAAGCAATGGCGCAAGCACCAGGTGTTGTTATTGGCCGAAAGGGAACGTTGGGAAAAGTATTTTATTTAGAGACTGATTTTTGGCCGCACGACACGACTCTCTGGATAAAGGATTTCAAAGGAAATAACCCACGTTTTGTGTATTATTTTTTTATTGGTCTTGATGTGAAACATTTGGATTCTGGCACCGCAAATCCGGCACTCAATCGCAATCTAGTACACCCAATCGAAGTTAATTGGCCGCCAGTCTCTAAACAAGGGGCCATTGTTGAAACATTAGATGCCTTATCAGGTGAAACCCAACGCCTTGAGTCCATTTACCAGCAGAAACTTGCCGCTCTCGATGCGTTGAAAAAGTCACTGCTGGATAAAGCTTTCACGGGGGAATTATGATAACCCTTGCTACCCTGCAACAATGGCTGACAGCGCCAGCCGAAACCGAGCATCTGGAGTTCAAAGAGGCCAAGCAGCAATTCGATACTACCAAACTGATGCGCTACTGCGTGGCTCTGGCTAACGAACGTGGCGGGTATCTTGTACTTGGTGTTTCTGACAAACTGCCTCGACAGGTGGTTGGCTCTCAGGCATTTTCCGCAACAACTGAACTTAACGAAATCAAAGCCCGTATTGTCGAAAAACTGCATATCCGTGTTGATACGGTAGAACTCATGCACCCCTTGGGGCGTGTGCTGGTGTTTGAAATTCCTTCCCGTCCGGTCGGGCATCCGATGGACTTTGACGGTGCATACCTGATGCGGGCTGGTGAAGACCTTGTTGCCATGACACCTGACCAGTTGCGCCGCATATTCGCCGAAGGGCAACCGGATTGGTTTTCTCAGCCAGCAAAGAAAGGGGCAAGCCCTGATGAAGTTGTTGCTCTGCTGGATACTCAAGCATATTTCGAACTTTCTAATCTGCCATATCCAACCACACGAGATGGTGTGCTGGCTCGTCTTTCCGGTGAAGAGTTGATTGCTCATTCATCATCAGGTTGGACTATAAACAATCTTGCGGCGATTCTCCTTGCCAAGCGGCTTGATGCCTTCTCCCCTGCATTGGCAAGAAAAGCCCCACGTGTTGTAATTTACGAAGGAACCGATAAAACCGTGACACGGGAGGATAAGCCCGGTATCCGTGGTTATGCTGTCGGTTTTGAGAGTCTGGTTGATTTTGTTCATTCGGCAGCACCACTGAACAGGAGCGTTGAGCAGGTGGTACGTGAAGAGATCAAGATGTTTCCGAAGCAGGCTCTTCGTGAGTTAATTGCCAATGCGCTGGTGCATCAGGATTTTCTGGCTTCAGGTGCTTCGGTCATGATTGAGATGTACGTTGACCGTGTTGAGATATCGAACCCAGGCATCCCGCCGATAAGCGTTGACCGTTTTATTGATGAGTTCCGGTCGTTGAATGAGAGGTTGGCTGACCTCATGCGGCGGCTTGGTATCTGCGAGGAAAAAGGTAGTGGCATCGACAAGGTTGTAAAGGCGGCAGAGGTCTACCAGTTACCTGCCCCAGATTTCCGTGTCGGTGAGTTGCGTACTACCTCCATTCTTTTTGCCCATCAGGATTTTTCCGCCATGAGCAAATCGGACAGGATCAGGGCATGCTATCAACACTGTTGCCTGATGTATGTGAGCAATCAGAGAATGTCGAACCAGTCTCTTCGTGAGCGTTTTGGGGTGCCTGAATCCAAAGCGGCAACCGTTTCCTTGGTCATTGGTGCTGCCAAGGATGCAGGTTTGGTAAAAGCAGACGAGTCAGAAACCAATTCGACCCGCTATGCCCGTTATCTGCCATTCTGGGCGTGAAAAGTGCTTTAACACAAAACCGTGGTAGAAGATTTACGAATTAATAAATTAAGTAAAATCATGCTGATAAGTGTTTTAACGCAAATCGTGGGGTACCCATGAACGAAGCCGAAACCAGAGCCGAACATATTGACCCCGCCCTTAAAGCCGCAGGCTGGGGTGTGGTTGAAGGTAGCCGTATTCGGCGTGAGTATCCCATAACTCTTGGTCGTATCGAAGGACACGGCAAACGGGGCAAGGCTCTTACCGCTGATTATGTGCTGGAATACCGCAACACAAAACTGGCGGTGGTGGAAGCAAAGGCTTGGGATAAGCCACTGACCGAAGGTGTCGCACAAGCAAAGGACTATGCAGGTAAATTGAAGATTCGCTTCACCTATGCCACCAATGGGAAGGGTATCTACGGCATTGATATGGAAACCGCTGTTGAAGGTGAATTGACGCAATACCCCACACCGGATGAAATCTGGAACCTCACCTTCGCTACCCAGAACGCATGGCGTGATCGTTTCGCCGCTGTACCGTTTGAAGATCGGGGCGGTTACTTCCAAGGGCGTTACTATCAGGATATTGCCATTGAGCGGGTGTTAGAGGCTATTGCTGATAACAAAGAACGCATCCTTCTGACTCTTGCCACTGGAACCGGTAAAACATTCATTGCTTTCCAGCTTGCATGGAAACTGTTTCATAGTCGCTGGAACTTAACCGACTGGAAAAAGGAAAGCGAACCTACCCGCCGACCACGCATCCTGTTTCTGGCTGACCGCAACATTCTGGCCGATCAAGCATACAATGCCTTTTCTGCCTTCCCCGAAGATGCCCTTGTGCGTATCGCCCCCGATGAGATCAAGAAAAAGGGGAAGGTTCCCAAGAACGGCAGTATCTTTTTTACCATCTTCCAGACCTTCATGGCTTCGGCAAGCTCAGCCACCGAGCCAGAACAGGAAACTTTTGAGGAGCTTACAGAGATCAGCGATGCTCATGGGTATATGTATATCCTCGAATGTGGAGATGGGAGCTTCTACACTGGAAGCACAAAAGATCTGCGGTTGCGTATGGAGCAGCATAACGAGCAGGTCGGTGCCCGACACACGGCGGCACGCTTGCCAATTAAACTCATCTATTACGAGACATTCACTCGCATTGACGAGGCGTTTGACAGAGAAAAACAGGTACAAGGCTGGAGCAGGGCAAAGAAAATTGCGTTGATTAATGGCAATATTGACCTCCTTAAACGATTATCCAGAAACAAGTTGGTCCCTGAGCCTGTCGAAGGGTATTTTGGTGAATACCCACCTGACTTCTTCGATTTTATTGTCATTGACGAGTGTCACCGTGGCGGTGCCAACGATGAAAGCAACTGGCGAAGTATCATGGATTACTTCGCTCCGGCTGTTCAACTTGGTCTGACCGCTACTCCCAAACGTAAAGACAACGTAGACACCTACGCCTATTTCGGTGAGCCGGTTTACATCTATTCGCTGAAAGATGGGATCAATGACGGATTCCTCACTCCATTCCGAGTGAAGCAGATTTCCACCACGCTGGATGATTATGTCTATACTCCTGACGACAAGGTTATGGAAGGTGAGGTCGAGTACGGCAAACGATACGAGGAACCGGATTTCAATAAGATCATCGAGATCAAGGAACGGGAAAAGAAGCGTGTTGAAATCTTCATGTCACAGATTGACCAGCGGGAGAAGACACTGGTGTTCTGTGCCACCCAGGATCATGCCCTTGCGGTGTGTGACCTTATCAATCAGATCAAGACCAGCAAAGAGCCGAACTACTGCCAGCGGGTAACAGCCAACGATGGGAATCTTGGTGAACAGCACTTGCGGGATTTCCAAGACAATGAGAAGTCTATCCCTACCATCCTGACCACCTCACAGAAACTATCTACCGGCGTTGATGCCCGTAACATTCGCAACATTGTGCTGATGCGTCCCATCAATTCCATGATCGAGTTCAAGCAGATCATCGGACGGGGTACACGCCTTTATGACGGTAAAGACTACTTCACCATTTACGACTTTGTGAAGGCACACCACATGTTTCAGGATGATGATTGGGACGGTGAACCTGTGCCAGAGGATTGCAAGAAATGCGGTTGCTATCCTTGTGAATGCGTCAAGCCGGTTTGTGGTGTTTGTGGACAGGCTCCCTGTGTCTGCGAAAAGCAACCATGCCCACACTGCGGGAAACGTCCTTGTGAATGTCCGAAAGAACCTTGTCCCGATTGTGGTCAGCGTCCGTGTGTCTGCGTAAAGAAGACAAAAGTAAAGCTGGCTGATGGCAAGGAACGCACGATCCAGTATATGACCGTAACAAGTTTCTGGCATCCAGACGGAACACCGATGTCAGCACAGCAGTTCATGGAATCCCTCTTTGGCAAACTGCCGGAGTTTTTCAAGAATGAAGATGAACTTCGTGCATTATGGAGCCGACCGGATACCCGCAGAAAACTGTTGGAGGGGCTTGCAGAAAAGGGCTTCGGTAAAGATCAACTGGCCGAGATGCAGAAGATCATTGAAGCAGAGAAAAGTGATCTGTTTGACGTGCTGGCAAACGTGGCCTATGCCCTGCCACCACTCACCAGAGAAGAACGGGCGACAAAAGCCAGAGTCATCATTACCCAGCACTTCAACAACAAGTTGCAAGTCTTCCTTGATTTCGTTCTGGCTCATTATGTGGAGATCGGAGTTGATGAACTGGATCAGGCGAAACTGACACCGCTACTGAAACTTAAATACCATGACTCCATTCCTGATGCCGTGGCTGACATTGGTCAATCACCTGTGGAAATCGGTCAGGCGTTTGCAGGGTTCCAGAAGTATCTTTACTAATTTGTGGAACTGGAGATTCGATGATTAATCAGTCAGATTTTTTATCAAAATATAAAATTAATCGTGATCAGCCTAGAAAGACTGGTCTTAAATGGAAGGATTTATCCCAAATATACGAGCATTATGATGAAAATGACAGACCGATAGATTTTACATATCTGTCAGTTAACAAGAACGTTGAAAGCCTAACTGGTTTAACGGACGTGGTTGGAAAAAGAGTCAGCGAAGTTATTCCTGGCATACGCCATCAAGTTCACGGAAAAAGGGAGTGTAACGCTGACACTCCAGGTTCTCAAACGATACAATGGTTCAGCACTGATACAGTTCTCAGTTCAGGACACCGGCATAGGAATATCAAGCGATGCTTTTGAAAAGATATTCCAGCCGTTTTCTCAGGAAGCTGTCTCCACCTCACGTCTGCATGGCGGCACCGGCCTTGGATTAACCATCAGCCAAAGCCTTGCCGAGCTTATGGATGGAAAAATCACCGTAGAGAGTACTCAAGGAGTCGGAAGTTGTTTCAGCCTGACGGTTCCATTCTCCGTCGTCAATAAATCAGACCCGGAAAATGAAATACACACGGACAAAACAGCTCTCTGGGAAGGCAGGCCCTTGCGGATATTGCTGGTTGAGGATAACCCCGTTAACATCAGTTTCCAGACCGCACTGCTTGAAAAAATCGGACACAAAGTAGTGCTGGCAGAAAATGGCATTGATTGCCTGTCAATATACAAACAGGGTGCATTCGATCTCATTCTCATGGATATAAATATGCCGCTCATGAACGGCGAAGAGGCGCTGCGTGAGATTCGGAAGAAAGAAGAGAGAACATCATACCATCAGCCGGTTATCGCCCTGACAGCCTACTCGCTTCGTGGCGACAAAGAGCGATTCATACAGGCAGGGTTCGATGGCGATGTATCCAAACCGCTGGAAGTTGATCTTTTTGTAGAAGAGATGAATAGGGTGCTGGGTGAGGTCACCTGATGAATATCGGCCCTGTTCCTGCAATTTATTTAATGCACCACCGATCAGCTCACGCACTGCTAACTCCTTTACGTAAAACACGGAGGGATATTTTATGAAAACTGACTTAGCAGAAACCAAGCATGGAAATATGTTTTCTGTCAGCAGTAAGCGAGACTCTGCAAACTTCAAACGACTGCTAATCTGGGTACTTTGCCTAAATCTGATGGCTTTGCTAATGGTAGCTGTTTTGCTTTTCGAAAACAGGAAAACATATACAGAGAGTGCACTGAATGCTGTCACAAATCTCGCAAAACTGCTGGAAAATGAAATAGTAGGTACGTATGAAAAAGTTGACCTGGCAATTCAAAACGTTACTGACGAGTATGAAGAAATAGGTGACACCGACCGTTCTGGAATTAAAGACTGGAAAACGAGGCTTGCACGTATTCGAGACAGCCTTCCGGTTCTTGGTGGTCTTCGTGCTACCAATTCCACTGGGGATGTGATCTACGGCCTGAGCGACAAGGACTCGACAAATGCCAATCTTGCCGACAGAGATTACTTTAAAAGGCTGCGTGAAGATCGTGACGCAGGACTGTATATATCCTCTCCGATGCAGGGGCGGGTAACAGGTCAATGGGTCATTCTCCTCGCCAGAAGACTTAATTTTAAGGATGGTACTTTTGGGGGAGTTGTGGTTGCTTCTATTCCCCTGGATTATTTCAGCGCCTTATTTAGTTCACTAAAACTCTACAGCAAAGGTTCAATTGGCTTAAGAGATAGCAACCTGCGCTTAATTGTCCGTTACCCGAGAGCTACCACGGGGGATGGTGCTATCGGTGCATCGAAAATTTCCGATGATTTCAAGAAAGCTCTCAAGATAAATCCGAATATTGGCAGTTATAATGTTAGCCGTACGAGTATTGATAGAGTCAGCCGCCTGCATCACTATCGGCGCAATGCCGTACATGGTTTCTACATCAATGTCGGCTTTGCCCATGATGACATTTACTCTGCCTGGCATAAACTTGTTTGGCAATCTGCTGGGCTGCTCGGATTATTTATGCTCAGCTCGCTCGCCTTTGTCTGGCATATACGCAGGAGTATGAACCAGCAGCAGTCCATGACAGAACAATTAGAGCAGAGTGAGTATCGTTACAAAGATATTGTGGAAAACCAGACAGATTTTGTAGAGCGCTTCCTTCCTGGTGGTGTGATAACTTATGCAAATAATGCCCTTGCCAGGTTTGCCGGAGTAAAAGCAGAGGCACTGCTTGGCAAATCATTCTATTCGTTCGTGCATGAGGAAGATCGTGTGGAGACTATACGACGGATTGAATCAATCAGCATACATAACCGTAGTTTCCATATTGAAAATCGTATTGTTCTTCCAAACGGGAAAGTCTGCTGGAACAGGTGGATTAACACAGGCATTTTCGACGACAACGGGCTTCTTGTCGAATACCAGTCGGTTGGACAGGATATTACCGATCGCAAACGGTCTGAGGATGCGTTGAAGGAGAGTGAAGAGCGGCACAGGGCGATCCTTATGACAGCGCTGGACGGTTTCTGGCTGGTAGACGCATCGACCGGTAAACTGATTGAGGTCAACGATGCCGCTGCTTCCATGCTTGATTATTCGACCAGGGAGTTGCTTGCCCACGGGCTAAAGGATATTGACGTTAAGTGGTCTCCCGAGGAGCTTGACCGGGAGATGCAAAATGTCAAAACGGCAGGAAAAGCTTTCTTCGAGACGCGGCATCGCACCAGGAGCGGCCAGACGATTGATGTCGAGATCAGCGTCAATTACCTGCCAAGAACTGATCAGTTCTTTTCTTTCATCCGCAACATAACCGAACGCAAGCGGTCAGAAGAGGTAAGGCTCTCTCTCGAAGGTCAACTCCACCAGGCTCAGAAAATGGAATCGATAGGTCGCCTGGCAGGAGGCGTGGCGCACGACTTTAACAACCTGCTGACGGTAATCCTCGGTGGTGCGTACCTTGCCCTCATGGAGTTGGAACCTGGACAATTGCTCCATGAATACGTAACCCAAATTCAGAATGCTGCTAATAAATCCGCTGCCCTCACCCAACAACTGCTGGCCTTTGCCCGTAAGCAGACCATCGAACCCAAAGTGCTCGATCTGAACGAGCTCGTGTCGGGAATGATCAAGATGCTCCAACGCCTGATCGGCGAGAACACACAACTAACATGGCAGCCAGCGAACAATCTATGGCCGGTTAAGGCAGACCCATCTCAAATTGATCAAATCCTTGCCAACCTCTGCGTTAACGCCAGGGACTCGATAACAGACATCGGCGCTATTACTCTCCAAACGGGGAACAGTGTTGTTGATGAGGGTTTCAATGACGAACATGCTGACGTTATTCCTGGCGAGTATGTTCATATCTCCGTCTGCGACAGCGGCTGCGGCATGGATAAAGAAACGATGGCCCATATTTTTGAACCGTTCTTCACGACCAAAGGTATCGGTGAAGGCACCGGTTTGGGACTGGCTACGGTTTATGGGGCTGCAAAACAGAACAACGGCTTTGTCAACGTCTACAGTGAGCTAGGCATTGGTACCACTTTCACAATCTATCTGCCCAGGTATGTTGGCAATACCGATCAGAAGTCGGCAAAAGATCAGACTCAACCGTCCCCGAGGGGTCTGGAGACAATTCTGCTTGTAGAAGATGAGGCTGCAATTCTCAATATGGTCAAGATGCTTCTCGGCAAACAGGGCTATACAGTGCTGGTGGCAAACACCCCCAGTGAAGCGATCCGGTTAGCAAGTGAACAGACCGGTAAAATTGATTTGCTCATTACTGATGTGATTATGCCAGAGATGAACGGGAAGGATTTGGCTCATAACCTGATGTCAAAATATCCAACGCTCAAGTGTCTGTTCATGTCAGGATATACTGCCGATGTAATCGCTCAACATGGTGTACTCGAAGAGGGGACTCACTTCCTCAATAAACCATTCTCCTTGCCTGACCTCGCAGTAAAAGTGCGAAAAGTGCTGGATTAGTCGGGATGATAATATTTTTGCGGTAGATCGGAACGAAATCAGGTAACCCACTCAACGTTCTCCACGAATAAGCTATTTTATACAAACCCTGCGCACTTCAAAAATATCGGTCAGCCCGCGCAATACTTTGATAATGCCGTCCTGCTTCAGGGTTGTCATGCCGTCAAAAACCGCCTGTTCCCGAATGCTGTCGGTGTCTGCCCGCCGTTTTATCAGGGCTTTCATTTTTGGTGTGCACTCCAGAACCTCATGAATGCCAAGGCGCCCACGGTAACCGGTATGGCCGCAACGATCGCATCCGACCGCACGAAATAAAGTGGCAGTCGCAGAATCAAGCCCTGTAGTAGTAAAATCGGTTTCCCCGTACTCTCTCACCAGATCATGACATTCCGCAGCTGAGTCAGGATGAGGCTCCTTGCACTCCTTGCAGAGCCGGCGGGCAAGGCGTTGGGCCAGAACACAGATAAGGGAATCGGAAAAGCTGAATGGATCAAGCCCCATCTCAAGCAGGCGGGTTACCGTCTCCGGCGCAGAATTGGTATGCAGCGTCGAAAGTACCAGATGACCTGTCAGCGAGGCTTCCACTGCCGTGCTGGCCGTCTCCTCGTCACGCATCTCACCGACCATGATGACATCCGGGTCAAGCCTCAGAAAGGAACGTAATGCAGCGGCGAACGTAAATCCGATGCGAGGATTGACCTGCACCTGGCGAAGCCCCGCCTGGGTGATCTCCACAGGATCTTCAGCCGTCCAGATTTTACGGTTTGTCTGGTTGATCTGAGCCAGCCCGGAGTGCAGGGTCGTGGTTTTACCGGAACCGGTTGGTCCGACTACCAGTACCAGTCCATGCGGATTTTCGAGCGCCTCCCTGAAAACCCGTACATTCCGCTCGGTGAGGCCCAGATCGTTGAAACTGACAGGATCACCGCTGGCAAGCAACCGAATGACCACATCCTCCAGACCACCCACGGTCGGCATGGTTGCAACACGCAGCTCAATATCGAGCGGGCCGAATTTTTTGAAATCAATCTTCCCATCCTGCGGCTTTCTACGATCCGCAATATCCAGGTCCCCCATGATCTTGATCCGGGAGGGAATGGCGAATTTGTATTTGTAGGGAATTTTCTGATAAATGGAACACTGGCCGTCAATACGGGTACGGACGACGACCTCTTTTTTACCGGGATACGGTTCTATGTGAATATCGGAAGCCTTGTTCATGTAGGCGTCGTATATGATTTTATTCACCAGTTTGACAATGACGCTATCTTTTTCAGTAACCTTTCTGGTCTCTTCTTCGATCTCCGGCTCGTCTCCGGCAGTGGTTTTGCTTAACAACTCGACAATGCTGTCAGGTGCAATATCAAAGCCTGTTTCGTCACCGGTGGCTGAAGAGCCGGAACCCTGAACATTGTAAAGACGCTTGAGAGCTTTGGTTATACTGTTCTCGGTTGCAATGGCCGAAATGATCTTGAGCCGGATGCTGTCTTCCAGTTCGCGGATATCATGCGGCTTGAGGGGACGGGCCATTGCCAGAGTGAGCGTATTGCCGATTTTTGAAATTGGTGTGATTCGCTGCTTTTGGGCATATACGGAACTTATGTAGCGGGAAAGCGAAACATCCAGATCAGATGCGTTGATCTGAACATACGGCATGTCATACTGTCTGGCCACCGCCTTTGCAAGGCTTTCCTCGTCAACGTAGTTCAGTTGGAGTAATGCTTTTTCCAGCGAAATGGCATTCTGCGCCCCGATTTCACGTGCGTGCGACAGCTTCTGCTGGTCTACCAGACCTTCTGACAGCAGGATATCAGCGAGTTTGCGGCGTTTGTTCTTCTGATCCAGAACAAAACTCAGATCACTTTCTTTGAGATACCCGAGTTTACAGAGTAACTGACCTATCGGCTGATCCGGAAAGATACTCTGGAGCTCAAGCGCCTCAAGTTGCTGTTCCTGAGTAATAAGATTCTGTTCGACCAGCAATTCTCCGACTTTTTTAACACTCATGCTCAGGATACTCCATGCGAAAAAAACGTTGACGTTAATAGTTACCTGCCGTTGATGCTGTACCCATTCTCTGTCAACAGATCACGAATGATGCGGTCCATCTCAATATTGGTCAGAAATAAACCACCATCCGGGAGTTCGGCGTCATCCAGGTTGAATCCCGACATCTGCAGCGAATAGCTGGCAGCGCTGTTCTGTAAAAGGTCGTACATGGCAAACGTACCCTTGATCTTCATACCGGAAAGAATCTTCTCGGCAACCTTGCGAAAATCATCCTGCGCATTAAGAATGACTACCCGGATTCCCTTGGCGTCCAAAACCCTGAAAAGAGTGTAGTTTACCGGATCCCCGTCAAAGCCGGTGATGACAAAACGCTCCCCTCCTCGCTCAAAGTAACGTTCGGCCTTGACCGCCAGAGATATGCCGTTATTATCGGTTGCAAAAACATCCAGCCGGCGATCACGATCAGAAGATATTGAAAGAGCTTTAAGGATGGCATCCACTATTTCGGGCTGATGTTTTGCCGTAATCTGGTGAACAGGTCGCGAGGTGCGAACAGCGGCACGCTTTGAAGAGGCAAACGGCTCGTAAAGTGAAAACCCCTCTTTTTTTAGAAACTCGCACAATATGGAAGGGGTTGCGGCAAGAGTGCTGTTCATCAGCACAACATCCTGCCTGATGAGGCTGTCAGGGCTTTTTTCAAGCTTGACATCGGCATGAAACGAGAGCTTGGGATCAACACCGAAATCCATGTTGAAGTTTTCTTCAACCGAGTAAAATCCGCCCGCTTCAAGCATGGATACCAATAATTTCTTCCTGTCAGAGGGGGAATCGGAAACTATTCGCAGTGAGGGTTCTTTCTCCTGAATAAGGGCTTTGATAAGCGAAGGCATCGCCCCCCCCTGGTCGAGCAGGATGCGACCGCCGTCCATGGTGGAAAAAACAGGATAGCGCTCTGCATCAAGGGTGAGCGAGAAGATTGGTGTCTTCAATGAAATCGGTTTCAACAGATCAGGTTTGACCGGCACGATCCTGTCCCATGTTTCGCGAATCCTACCGACCACCTCCTGCCCGGTAAGCATCAGTTCTGGAGATTCGAGAGTGAAAGAGCGCTCCGGTATTGTGCCCGGATCGGACTGTAACGACCGGATCAGTTTCAGAGAACCGTCAGCACGACGATGCAACGGAGGAATAATTATCTTTTGGCCGCTTTTGAGCCGCCTGATATCGTGGATATTGTTTTCAAGCCTGATCTCTTCGATAAAAGATGCAGTCTCGACGTAACTCAGGCCGAAATCTCTCATCACTTTTTTGAACAGGTGCTCTCCCTGCCGAACGGTGTAGATGCCCCCCTGCTCTGCCAGTGGAGACATTGTCTCTGTTCCGGCCGGATGTGTGCGCTTCCTGCCCTTTACAGCGCTCGTTGATGCTTTTTTCGCGCCGGAGAGCGTCGTCGGATCAAGTTCAAAGCGGGAGTCCATGGCGGCTCCGGCAGCAGAAGCGCCACAGTGAGCAAGCAGGCAAACCGATATCAGTATTCTAAAGCAGCAGTCAGATAATAAGCTCATCACGTCACCATGTTTTTCAGTATGGAGAAACTACAATGGCCCGTACTGTAGAGCCTTTCTTATATAAAATCACATCTGCCTTCCGTGGGATACTCCCACGCAACACGAGCATACCCGCTTTTCTTTCCCGGGAATCAATCCGGTAATCTGCACTTCCCGCCAATTCGGTCAATACCGCCTTCACCAAAGCTTCAGAAATCATAGCGCCACTGGTGGCAAGTATCTGTACCGCCTTCAGCTTGTCACCGGCGCTGAACACTCTGAATTCGATCTGCTTGCTGACATATCGCTCCCACCCCGGATGATCCGCTGCAAACGATGGGTCATGTCCGTCGCGAGGTATAAATACCGGCAAGGCAGGAGCTGCCGTCGTTTTTTCAACCGGTGCCGGAACTGGCGCCGGAGCCGGTGCTGCAACCGGAATCTCCTGTTGTTTCGATGGCACCGGCGCAGCAGGTTTCTGTTTCAGATACCACCAGCAGCCGGCCGCCACAAGAAACAACAGAACAATAACGTATGGGACCGCCCGCTTCATTGCATCTGGTTCCGGATGATTTTCACCAAAAGAACGTATCGGATCATCCGGAACCTTTTCCCCGGCAGAGGCTTTCTCATGCTTGATGCGAAATTCGGCGGGGGCTATCAGAGAGGGCTGAGCAGGAGCTGGTGGAACACGAACCGGTTTTGATGGGGCGTCCACCGCAACGGGAGGAGGTGGCATTTCCGGGGCAGTTTCAGTCTTTCGTGACTTTTCAGTCTGTCGGGTCTGTTCAGCATGATCCCGCTGCATTTCCGCCAGAATATCGGACGTTGGTTGTGCGATAAAAGAGTGCGGAGGTTCAACTGCAGGCCCGGAACCGGGAACAGCATCATCGGGTGCAGAAAATACGTTCGTCCCGAGATCTGAAAAAAAATCATCGACAAGTTTTTCATCATCCACTCGCGAAGGGGCGATGGAAGCAGGTATCTGCCGGGAAGGAATATAAATCTTATCCCATTGTTCACCTATAAGAACCTTGAGCGTGTTCCGGATTTCCTCTGCGAGTTCGGCTTCCGGCTGGTTGAGGTTGATAACATGATCGAAGAGACCCTTGATCGGCTTTGCATTACCATTGCCGTCATGAATCAGAACAAATGCCGGAGCGCCTGTTCCAAGCAGCATCCTGATATGGCGTGCAACGCTTTCTCCCGTTACACCGGCTATCTGATCCTGGATGCAGACCGTATCGGGCCGCTTTTCAAACACGTCTTTCAACCCGCGATCAAAATCCGGAACAACATCGATAATGACCCTGAGTATCGACTGCAGTTCATTTTTGATGAACTCGATCTTGGGATTATCGGATATGAACAGTAAATTGAGCATGAACGTACCTTCTGAAAGAGTCCGGTAACATGTACACGTCTTAACCTTCGATGTCAACAGCTACGCGGTGAACTCGCACGACCACGTCAAAGTCATACATGATGCTCTCGCAAATTCTAAAAAACAGTCCCCCTTGGCGGAGGAGGGATAGGGTGGGGGGGAGGTTGTTATTAATCAACATGCTGCAGCATCACCCACCCCCTAAACCCCTCCCGTCAAGGGAGGGGGGATTTCCTTTTTGCGATTGCATCATAAATCATGGCTGAGAATGCAGGTTGTGTTAGCAGTTTCATCGCGCGAATGCCTCATTAATAATAGCTGCCTGCTGCTCAGCGTGGATATGATGGGAGCCTACCGCCGGAGAGGAGTCTGCCGGGCGACCGATATATCCTGCGGGACGTGCCATCTCCTGAAACAGTCTGTTCATATGGTGCCATGGACCCATGTTTTCCGGTTCTTCCTGAACCCAGAACAACCGGCAGCCGGCCGGACATGCCGCGATGACGGTGTCGATCCTGTTGACATCCAGCGGATAGAGCTGTTCGATTCTGATGATAACAGTGTCACTGCGCTGCAGACGTTCACGTTCGACTGCCAGTTCGTAGTAGAGTTTTCCGCTGCAGAACAGCACACGTTCTGCAGTTGGAAGGCCGGCGGTTTCGGCAATAACAGTCCGGAACATTCCGCCGGACAGTTCATCAACTGATGAGACACAGAGCGGATGGCGCAGCAGACTTTTCGGCGTAAAGACCACCAGCGGTTTACGGAAGGATTGCAGCACCTGACGCCTCAGCAGATGAAACATCTGGGCCGGGGTTGTGGGATATGCCAGAACCATGTTTTCTCCTGCGCAGAGTTGCAGGTAGCGTTCGATACGAGCACTGGAGTGCTCACCCCCCTGCCCTTCATACCCGTGCGGAAGCAGCAGCACAAGCCCGCTGGCCCGATTCCATTTGGTTTCCCCGCATGCTATGAACTGGTCGATGATAACCTGGGCGCCATTTGCAAAATCCCCGAACTGCGCTTCCCATATCGTCAAACCATGTGGGGTCTCCAGAGAATAGCCATATTCGAATCCCAGAACCCCGAACTCTGACAGCGAACTGTTCCATACCTGAAAACGGGTGTCTTCGCGTGCTACCGACTCAAGAGGCGCATATGAGCGTTCATCGTGATTGTCCAGTATCATACAATGACGGTGGTTAAAGGTGCCACGGCGGGAGTCCTGGCCGGAAATACGCACGGAAATACCCTGATCAAGAAGTGTGGCGTACGCCAGGTTTTCGGCATTGCCCCAGTCGATGCCCTGCCCCTTCAGCACCGCATCACAACGTTTTTGAATCAGAGTGTTTACTTTTGGATGCGGAACAAAACCGTCAGGAAGCTCTGCCAGCCTCCCGGCCAACGTATGAAGGCTCTCGGCCGCAACTCCGGTCGCGACGGGGATTGAATCATAATTACGACTCACGTCACTCCATTGATCAGAGAATCCGACCAAACGCTCATCCGGCTTTTTCCCATAAGAGGATTCCAGCGTTTCAGAGACCTGCCGTCCGATACTGTCCACAGTTTCGCGAGGTACGCCGGCCTGCTCCACCAGGTAATCGCCATAGATACGATTGATCGATGGTCTTGATGAAATCTGTTTATACATGACCGGCTGGGTAAAGGCAGGCTCATCCCCCTCATTGTGGCCATGACGGCGGTAACAGATCAACTCTATAACGACATCCCGTCTGAAAAGTCTGCGGTACTCCATTGCAAGAGTGACCACCTGCATCGCCGCTTCAGGTGCTTCCCCATGAATGTGAAAAATCGGGCAGGCCAGCATCTTTGCTACATCAGTAGCATAGAGCGTCGAGCGCGAATCCTTCGGCAACGTCGTAAAACCGATCTGGTTGTTGAGTACGACGTGGATGGTACCACCTGTTCCGTAACCTTCCAGTTCAGACAGATTAAGCACTTCCATGACACTGCCCTGCCCGGCAAAGGCGGCGTCGCCATGAATCAGAACCGGCAGCACCTGGTTGGCCCCGGCTGCTCCGTAACGATCCTGACGCGCGCGGCACTTCCCCTCGACTACCGCATTAACCGCCTCAAGATGGCTCGGATTGGGGGCCATTGTCAGATGGAGCCGACGACCCTCCTGATCGATCTCGCTGGAATGACCCTTGTGGTATTTGACGTCTCCGTCACCTACAAAACCTAATACCTGGGTTTCCGTAAACTCGGCGAAAATTGACTCGTACGGTTTATTGAAAATATGCGCCAGAACATTCAACCTCCCGCGATGCGACATTCCGAGTATCAGGTCACTGATACCGGCCTCACGGCACCCCCGTACGATCCGGTCCAGCACCGGCACCAGGATTTCGCCCCCCTCCAGCGAAAATCGTTTCTGTCCGACAAATCTTTTGTGCAGGAACGACTCGAATTGGGCAGCCTGATGGAGCTTCTCCAGAATGTGAAGTTTTTCTGACAGAGGAAGAACCGTCCGATTAAGGCAGGGCTCCATCCTGTCTATCAGCCACTGCCGCTCTTCGGGTTCCTGGATATGCATGAATTCAACACCGATATCCCGGCAATAGGTTTCGCGCATGACGTTCAGGATTTCTCGCAGAGATGCAGAGCGTTTCATAAATCTGAGGCAGGTAAAGGTCGTGTCAAGATCGTTTTCGTCAAGACCGAAATTTGAGAGCTCCAGCAGGGGGTGATCCAACTTGCAGGGGGAGAGCGGATCTGTGCAGGCCAGCAGATGGCCGACGTTACGATAACGGTAAATCAGGGACTGGACACCTGACTGTTTCAGGGCATGACCTTCATCGTACTTTACATTACTTCTGCCGGACGTTTCAGAACCGAGCTCAAAGCCGGCAAAAAATGAGCGCCACTCCGCCGGAACGGAACCGGAATCACGCTTCCAGTCGGAATGAAGCGATTCCAGCCATTCACCCGATATATTTGCCAGTAGACTGTTATTATCCATCTGCGCCTCCTCATCATCAGCCGAAGTTTCAATAATCCTGTCCAGATTAGCATATATCGGGGTTGCCCGACAATCAATCTGAGCAGAATTCTCAACCGGACAGCACGATAATCCCCTCGGCGGCAGCGAATTTCAGAAAGGACCGGGCTTCTCCCGGCGGGATACCCAGTTGCGAGGCGATCCGCCCGGAAAAGCTGAGACCGTCCAGCTGCTCCAGCAACCGGTAATATGGCTCACTGAGAGACTCGCAACAAATCCCCTGACGACCCGGATAGATGACCGCCCAGGATCCGCTCTGGGGAAACCTGTCGGTGAATACCCTTACATCAGGCGCTCCCGCCTCCAGAATATCCAGGATTTCATAGTTGAATACGGCCAGTCGTGACGCGGGGCTCAAACGGCAGGGGATATCCGGAAGGTGTACCTGCTTCAGCTTCCCTGCAGAGGGCAATTCCGGCAGAGGAGTCTGCAGGGCGGCGGCATAGTGGTAGTGATAATCCACCAGATCGAGTACGACCGGAAGCAGGCGCCGGAGTTTATTACGGCTGAACATCCCGGTCAGAAAAGCGCGTTGCGACCGCCAGATTTCCCCGTCATCCAGCTCGGCCTCGCTGTCGACCGGTCCCCGTTCATCCGTCAGCCATTCCCCGAACTTCCTCAGAAAAAGCGACGGCTTCATACCAAGGGGGGCGATGACCGCATTGAACCAGGCCACCGCCTTTCCCCGCGTGTAGAATATATCGCAGGCGGTTGCCAACCGCTGTGCCAGCTCCATCTCCTCCGGGCTGAAAGTCGGAGAAGAGATGAGAGTGTAGGGAGGAGCGTCATGATGCTGCAGACCGATGGCGTCGCTACGGGCAGCCAGGGGTGTACCGGGAAGAAGTGCCAGCGGGAATATGTCCAGGTGATTGGGGTAGAGGGAAAGGGCGAAATCGATACTTTCGCAAAAGCCCCGCAGCGTGTCGCCGGGCAGTCCGTACATCAGGTCGAAACCGAATACGGCCCCGCTTTCGTTCAACAGCGTGATCCTGGCGCAGAATTCTCTTTTGTTGAAGGATCGGCCAACCGCTCTTAAAACCAGAGGATCTGCGCTTTGCAACCCGATCTGCAGCGAACAGGTGATCTGAGCGAAGAGACGCGACATCTCCCGGTCGATAAATTCGCTGCGCACCTCGAAGTGAAAATGAATTCCGGGGGCGATCCTCCTGATCAGCTTCAGGATCAGCTTGGCTCGCTGCACATCCTGGTTGAAGGTGGAATCGAGTACAAACACCTGGGAGACGCCCGTGATCGCAAAGTGGCGCAGCTCCGCCTCGATCCGCTCTAAAGAGAAACGCCGGACACCGTGGCCGTCACGGGAGTCGAAACAGTATTCGCAGGCAAAACCGCACCCCCGCGACAACTGCCAGAGAATGCCCGGATAACGGCGGGTATCGAGAATTCCGGTCAGATACGGCGAAGGTATCGTATCCGGATCTGCAGGCATTGCAGGAGGTGCCATCACCACACACCCCTCATGAAGCATGGCGACACCGGGGATGCCGGCAACGTCCATGCCGGCTGCCAGCCGTGAACACACCGCTCTGAAAGGTTTCTCTCCTTCGCCGACGATCAGGAATGCCAACGGAGCCGCCGCCAGAACACGCCGGGGGTCAGCCGTCGCCTCGGGGCCACCGGCGAAAAGCCGTATCCCCGGGAGGCTGCGGGCAAGCTCGGCTGCAATCTCAAGGCTGAGGAGGCGATTCCATAGGTATAGGGAAAAACCGACTGCGTCAGGCTGAGCAGCGACGATTTCGGCGGCACAAGAGATAGCCGACTTATCTGCAAAAAAATCCAGCAGGATTGTTTCTACTGAAGAATCAAGCGTATAACTCGATAGAAACGCATTGGCCAGAGGTACGGCCTGGGGTGAGGGAGAGGGATGTATGGCGACAAGTGCGATACGCAGGGTCAAGATCCTTTCGGCGCACATACGCCGACCTGGAGTTTGGACTTTTGCTCCCCCGCCCCTTGCGGGAGGGGATTTTAGGCATAAGGATACTAAGTCATTTGCCTCTGAAGATGAAGTGTTTTTTGAAATGAAGGGTAGCAGGTCAGGCTTTCCTGTGATATTTTGTCTGAACGGTATCTGCTGCCTCATATTCATACGATTGGCGGCGACAGGAAAACCACATTACAACTATGAAAGAATAAACCATGTCTGTTGCAACCATTGAAGAAGCAATTGAAGATATCCGGCAGGGAAAGATGATCATCCTTGTTGATGACGAAGATCGTGAAAACGAGGGCGATCTGACCCTGGCTGCCGAAGCGGCTACTCCCGAGAACATCAACTTCATGGCAAAGCATGGCCGTGGTCTGATCTGCCTGACCCTGACCCCCGACAAATGCGATGCGCTGGGTCTGCGCCCCATGGTGCGCGATAATACATCACCTTTTGAAACAGCCTTCACCGTCTCGATCGAAGCCAGACATGGTGTCACCACCGGAATTTCGGCTGCCGACCGCGCACACACCATCCTGACCGCTGTGGCTGACGGCGCCAGTTCCAGAGATCTGGTCAGCCCCGGCCATATCTTTCCTTTACGGGCACGCAAGGGTGGCGTACTGGTACGCTCAGGCCAGACTGAGGGGTCGGTTGATCTGGCGCGGCTGGCAGGTCTGAAGCCGGCCGGTGTGATCTGCGAAATCATGAATGACGACGGCAGCATGGCGCGCATGCCCGAGCTGAAGGTTTTTGCCAGGGAACACGGCCTGAAGATCTGCACCATTGCCGATCTGGTTGCCTATCGGCTGAAGAACGAACGGCTGGTGCGCACCGTGGCCGAAGCTCATCTTCCTTCGACATTTGGCGGAGCGTGGCGGGCCATTGGTTTTGAGAATGATATTGACGCGTTTGAGCATATTGCCCTTGTCAAGGGAGAACTAAAAAAAGGTGAGCCGATCCTGGTGCGGGTTCACTCGGAATGCCTGACCGGTGACGTTCTGGGGAGCCAGCGTTGCGACTGCGGCGAGCAGTTGCACCAGGCCATGGAGCAGATCGCCAAGGAGGGCACCGGAGTCATTTTGTACATGCGCCAGGAAGGACGCGGCATCGGACTGGTCAACAAACTGAAGGCCTACGAGTTGCAGGACAAGGGGCGGGACACCGTCGAAGCCAATCTGGAACTGGGCTTCAAGGCCGACCTGCGCGACTACGGTATCGGCGCCCAGATACTTCTCTCTCTCGGCATCACCAAAATCCGCCTGCTGACCAACAACCCCAAGAAAGTGATCGGCCTGCAGGGCTATGGCATCGACATCGTCGAGCGGGTCGCCATAGAAACGAAAGCTACCTCCACCAACCGCAGTTATCTAAAAACCAAGAAACACAAGATGGGACACATGCTGGAGAACCTCTGATGCGCATTCTGCTGCACACCTGCTGCGGGCCTTGCTCCCTCTATCCGCTCAGATCCCTGCGTGCTGCCGGTCATGACGTGACCGGTTTTTTCTTTAATCACAATATTCATCCCTATCAGGAATACATCCGCCGCCGTGACGCTGTCGTCCGGATGGCAGAGCAGGAAGCGCTGCCGTTGATCATGCACGATGAATATGAGCTGGAGGTCTTCCTGGCTCATGTTGCCGCAGAGCCGGACAAACGCTGCAGCTATTGCTACTCATCCCGTCTGCGGGCAGCGGCGGAAGCGGCCAGGGCTGGAGGTTTCGAAGCCTTTACCGCTTCATTGCTCTACAGCAGATACCAGCGGCACGATGAGCTCAGGCAACTGGGGGAACAGATCGGAAATGAGCAGGGGGTGACATTTTACTATCAGGACTTCCGAACCGGCTGGCAGGAGGGGATCAGGCTTTCAAAGGAAGCGGGTCTGTATCGTCAGCAGTACTGCGGCTGCATCTACAGCGAGAAGGAACGGTATTCGCCAGGGAAATCATCTAACACTAACGGTACACCACCCCGCCGATTGCCGCAGCTCCAAAGATGACGAAAGCAGGGTTGATACCGGTGAGAGTCAACAAGCCAAAAGCTACCAGCACAAAGAGTAGCTTATCCCACCCACCCGTTAAGGAACCTGCGAAACCGAATTTGTTGACCCCGAACACGGTGTAGGCCATGTCATAGGCTGTCCAAAGCAGCAGGCCCACAATTACAGGCCTGACTGCCCGCAACATTGACTGGATCAGAACGCTGTCTTTAATTTTGAAAAAATAGACTATCATGAGCAGCATCAGCACGGTAGTGGGCAGAACCGTTCCGGCCGCGGCAGCGACAGCTCCCGGAACGCCTGCCATCTTGTAGCCCACGTAGGCCGATACCTGTGGCGCAACCGGACCGGGCAAGGCGTTGCCCAATGCAACTGCATCTGAAAATTCAAGGGGGGTAACCCAGGGCACCGCGACCGCAGCTCCTGGTGGAACCCAGAGAGCTGCGGTTGATTCACGCTGCATGAGGGCAAGCGAAGCCGGCCCGCCACCCCATGAGAACAAGGCTACACGGGTGTAGAGAACAAATATTTTCCAGAGCAGCAGCATGGCTTTTCCTGACCTGTCTACTTCCCTTCCAGCATCTTCTTCACCGTCTCGGCATCCCGCATACCGACTTCAATCTTTCCATCCGGCATCACCATGGTCGGCGTTCCGGATATGCCATTGGCATTGGCAAATTTGATGATTTCATCTACAGCCTTTTTGCTGTTCTCACTGGCCGGTTTGGGAACATCCTTACCGTCAAAGGCCTTGTCCAGCAGGTCCAGACTCTTTGTTTCAAGAATGATTCTTGATTTGTCATAGGCTGCCGGATGCATCGGCAACGGCAGGAGCATGATGTGGATGGCAACATCCGGGGCAATAGCTGCCAGTTTTTTCAACTCGACGTGTCCCTTGCGGCAGTAGGGGCAATCTGGATCGGTAAAGACGTAAAGCTTTTTGGAGCCTTTAGGATTGCCCATGATGACTGCATGAGCTGCGGGAATTGCATTTACATCCAGGGATGTCTGCGGTGCAGGCTGCGGCGGGAAGCTTTGTTGATGCGCGACAACCGGCTGCAGTTTCTCGATGTCAACTACCATGCCCTGGATAAGGTGTTTCTTGCCGTAATCCATCAACAGAATACCTTTTTGTCCATCCTTTTCCACGAGTAATTCAAAAAGCCCCTTGGCCGGTGATTGTTTGACGGAGGAAACGGCAGCACCGGTTTTTTTTATGAGCTCGGTGGCCTCTTTTTCAGTAAGCGAGTGGCAGGTGGAGCACACCCCTCCACAGCCCTCCTTGGCCATGGCAAATGAGGGTGAAACAACGATGAGGGAAACGGCAACAGCACATACCAGTTCTTTAAACATTTGATGATTCCTTTCAGGTTTTGAGTAAGCTGCTCGTGTGAATGACAGCGGGTCGGGCACTGTTCCCCTACTCTATGCCAAACTCCTTCAGTTTGTAAAGTAATGATCGATGGCTGATTTCAAGAATTCTGGCCGCCTGAGTACGGTTGCCGCCTGTCTTGAGCAGGGCTTTTCTGATCAGGTCACGTTCTATGGCGTCTTCCGCCTTCTTGATGGAAAGGTTTTCGTCCTGTCCCGTGGCCGTTTGCATCGTGGTTGCCGACTGTACGGAAGGGGGTAGACTCCTGATCGTAATCCGGCCCCCGTCACACAGTATGGCGGCCCGTTCAATGGCGTTCTGCAGTTCGCGGATATTGCCCGGCCAGTTGTAGGCCATCAGGTTGCGCATGGCATCCGGCTCAAAACTCAATGGCGCCATTTCTCTGCCATGAGCCATGCTGTTGACGAAATGCTCCGCCAGAAGCGGTATGTCCTCGATCCGATCACGCAGCGGCGGCAACTGGAGGCAGAATACATTCAGACGAAAGTAGAGATCTTCACGAAAAACTCCGGCCTTTACATCAGCAGCCAGGTTACGGGAGGTGGCCGAGACAACTCGCACGTTGACCTTTTTTGACACCGCTGCTCCTACCCTCCGGAACTCTTCTTCCTGCAGAACCCGCAGAAGTTTGACCTGGAGCGCCAGCGGCATCTCGCCGATCTCGTCCAGAAGGAGTGTGCCGCCATCGGCCTGTTCAAAAAGGCCGGCCTTATCGCCGGCAGCATCGGTAAAAGCGCCCCGGACATGGCCAAAAAGCTCGCTTTCCAGCAGATTTTCCGGAATGGCGCCGCAATTGACCGCTACGAAAGGTCTGGTGGCGCGCCTGCCATTCTGATGGATGGCACGGGCCACAAGCTCCTTGCCGGTACCGGACTCTCCCAGGATCAACACGGTCGTTTTAAGGTCCGCTACCTTGCGGATTTGACCGAAGATCTCCTCCATGCGGCAATTGCGGCTGATGATCCCGCTGTATTCAAAACGTCCGGCTATCGCGTCCCGCAGGCGGAAGTTTTCTTCTTTCAGCCGTTCACGCTCTTCGGCTTTTTTTAACACCATTATGATTTCATCTTTTTTGAACGGCTTGGAGATGAAGTCGTAGGCACCCATCTTCAGACACTCAATGGCGGTTTCCACCGTTCCGTAGGCCGACATCATAATGACCGGCGCAGTGATGCACTGCTCCAGCGCCCTCGTAAGAAACGCCTTGCCATCCATTTCCGGCATGCGGATATCGCAGAGGATGAAGTCGTAGGCCTTCTCCCTGACGCGCAGAAGCCCCTCTTCTCCATGGGCCGCACTGTCTGCAACATATCCCTGGCGGGTCAGCATGACCGAAAGCATATGGCGCAGATTTTCTTCATCATCTATGATCAGGATATGTTTTTTTTCGGTCATCCGCTCTTCCTTTGGGCCAGAGGGAGCCACACGCTGAAACAACTGCCGAGGCCGGGTTTGCTCCTGACGGTGATGCGTCCCCCGAACCCTTCAATGATCCGCGCCGATATGGCTAATCCGAGACCGGTCCCTTTTCCGGGCTGCTTGGTGGTAAAAAACGGGTCGAATACGTGTCGTAAATGCTCTTCGGCAATACCTGATCCGTTGTCGAAGATATCGATGCACAGTTGTCCATCCTGGAGCCGTGAGCCGATTTTCAGGGCACCATCATCTGCCAATGCATCCCGGCTGTTGAGCAGCAGATTGACCAGCACCTGCTGAAGCTGATGCGGGTCGGCCATTACTTCGGGACATCCTTTGTCAACCGCCATCGTAATCTTCACACGTTTAAAGGCCCCCTGCTGGGCCAGAAGATCCAGCGATGCGGTCACCACTTGCCGGATGTCGGTGGTTCCATCACTTGAACCACGGGGACGGGAATAATCAAGTAAACCCCGCACGATCCTGTCGATGCGGGCGCAATCCCTGGATATTCTGAGGGCATAGTCCTGCATGGCAGGACTGTCCGGCTGCTCCGTTGCCACCAGATCGGCATACCCCATGATCGATGCCAGTGGTGTACCGATTTCGTGGGCCATACCGGCTGCGAGGAGCCCGATTGATGCCATTTTCTCGGTTCGGATAGCCTCTTCCCGGGCCTGTTGAAGATCACAGTTGGCCTGTTCCAGAGCAGCCAGATGTTCCGAGACCTGGTGATCCTTGTTCTGCAGAGTAACCGACATCTCGTTGAAGGCATCCGCCAGACGGGCAAGTTCGGCGCTACCCGATATCCTCAGCCGCTGACCATAGTGTCCATCGGTGATCTTTTCGGTCGCCGCCAGCAGCCGGTTGATCGGATTGACTACAATACGGGCGAGGATGAAGGATCCCAGGGCAAGCAGCAGTATGAAATCCAGCACAAAGTAGGCGATCAATATCTGGCGGGAGCGGCCGAGGCGGGCCTTTTCCGATGCAAGAGACATCACCAGGCCGGCTCTCCCGACGGACACTCCGTTTCGTACTACGGTTATGACATGGGCAATACCGCTCCCATCAGGAGTTATAAAGCTTCCGTCTGCCGTCGCCGCCTGACCGCTGAAGGGGAGATAGACATCATTACCCTCCCGGCCGGCGCTATAGACCGGCTTACCGTTTGCATCCAGAAGGGTCAGCCGGGAAAAAGCCGCGTCGCCGGAGAGTTTCTGCACATATGTGGAGGCAGAGGAGTCGGAGGGGATTATTCCTTCCGGATAGGTTGGAATCGTATCGGGAAGCTGGCTGACAAAAGCGGCCAGAAGGGTGCGGGCATGTTCGCCCTTCTGGGAGTAAAGGTCGTTTGCAGCAGTTTTGAATGCCAGCAGGCTGAACAGAAGCCAGGTCAACATAAGCAGGAAGCCCAGAAACGCCATGATCGATACGGTCAGGTTGGGGCGATACAGGGACATGCCGCTATCCTTTATGGAAACCGCCAAAATTGAGGTACCACCGTATGAACGCTTGACCATGGAAGATGTAGAGCAGAGCTGCGAAGGCCAGATAAGGGCCAAACGGTATCGCCAGTTTGGAATCTTTTTTCTGGAACAGCATCATCGAAACGCCGACCAGCGAACCGACCAGCGAACTGGCGAAAATGATAAACGGCACCGCCTGCCAGCCAAGAAAAGCTCCCATCATGGCCAGCAGTTTAATGTCGCCTCCACCCATACCCTCTTTGCCGGTCAGCCAATGATAGCTGTACGCCACCAGCAGCAGGCTCCCCCCCCCCAGCAGGATGCCGGCCAGGGAATTCAGCCAGCCAGGCTCCTTTAAAAAGAATGAGAGTACAAAACCGGTCACTATGCCGGACAGAGAAATTTCGTCCGGTATGATCTGATGTTCGATATCGATAAATGTGATTACCACCAGGGCCGAACTGAACAGGAAAAGCGCTGCAAAAGCCGGTGTCGGTCCAAAGTGCAGAAACAGAAGCAGTGTCAGAAGCCCGTTTAACAGCTCAACAAGCGGGTACTGAAGTGAAATACGGGCGCCGCAACTACGGCACTTTCCACGCAGCAGCAGATAACTGAACAGAGGGATATTGTCGTACCATGAAATCCTGCAGGAGCAGTGCGGACAATGTGATGGCGGCGATACAACTGATTCGTCATGCGGCATGCGACAGATGCAGACGTTCAGGAACGACCCGACCACCATACCGAAAACCAGGGAGAACATCGCGTGGATTACGGTGAGAATCATCAGTCGAAACTCTCGGCGACATCAAGGGTAATCTCGCGTTTCAGGTACAACTCGACCTCAGCTACGGTTGCAAAAGCAAAACAGCCGTCAGCTATCATGGCAGCCCGTTCTCTGGTAATGCGCCGCAGCATCTGTTTCACACGCGGCAGCGCGGCGGCACTCATCGAGAGTTCGTTAAATCCCAGACCGAGCAGTACCGGCAGATACAGTGGATCCCCCGCCATTTCGCCGCACAGGCAGGCTTCGATGCCGGCAGCATGGGCGTTCAGCACGATTTGTCGCAACGAGCGCAGCACCGCGGGGTGAAGCGGCTGATACATATGTGCCAATTGTTCATTGGAACGATCGATAGCCAGAGAATACTGAATCAGGTCGTTGGTGCCGACACTGAAAAAATCAACCTCCCGTGATAACAGATCACCCAGGATTACCGCCGACGGGATTTCGATCATGACACCGACCGGCATGGATGAATCAAAAGGAGTGCCTTCAGCCGACAGTTCCCGCCTGGCCTGATCAAGCAGCCCCTTAGCCTGAAGCAGCTCCTCCATTCCGGAAATCATCGGAAACATGATCCGTACCGGTCCGTGATGGCTGATTCGCAGTATAGCCCGCAACTGTTTATTAAATTCGTCCGGCATACTCAGGGAGAGCCGGATTGCCCGCACTCCGAGCGCCGGGTTCTGTTCACCGTTGTGCTGCATTCCCTCCAGCAGTTTGTCCCCACCTGCATCCAGCGTCCTTATGGTTAACGGATGCGGTGCGATCGCCAGTTGCATGGCACGGTATATATCATACTGTTCCTCTTCGCCCGGCATGATCGACCGGTTCATAAAGAGCATTTCGGTGCGGTACAGACCGACTCCACTGCCGCCGTGCCTGAGTACCGATGCTCCCTCTTCAGGCAGCTCGACATTGCCTTTCAGCCGCATCGGATGTCCATCAAGTGTTACGGCGGGAAGAGTGGCGGTTTTCAGCAGCTCGCTCTCCACATATTCGTAATGCTGTTTACGCTTGAGGAAGTCCTGAAAAGTCAGGCTGTCGGGATTAATAATCACGCAGCCGCTCAGACCATCAATAATTACCGGAAGGCCATCCAGAAGAGGATCGGCGATTCCTTCCACTCCGGCCACGGACGGTATTTCAAAAGCCCGTGCCAGGATGGAGGTATGTGAGGTGCGCCCGCCGATCTCAGTGGTGATGCCGATGATGTTCGTACGGTCAAACTGAAGTATATCGGCCGGGGTGATGTCGTGAGCGGCAACAATGGTCTTTCCGTCATAGTGCGGCATCTCGGCATGAGCCTCACCCACCATGGTTTACAGAACTCTCTCGATGACCGTTTCGACGTCACTTATGCGTTCCCGCAGATAAGGGTCATCAATGCCTGAAAAAAAATCCTGATAACGATTCAGGGTACGTCGCAAGGCAGCTTCGGTATTGATCAGCCAGGTCTCTATTATGGCAGCCGTCTCCGAAACAAGGCGCTCATCGTCTAGTATCAGCAGGTGGGTCTCTATAAAAAAGAGGTGATCTTCTCCGGTAGATATGGTCAAGCGGGATTTAAGGGACTCCAGGTTATCACGGGTGGCGGAAATTGCGGCATGCAGCCGGGAAATTTCGGAAGAAACCGCTTCGGGAGCAATGGTATATTCGCTGATTGCCGCCCTGCGACGGTCTATGACGCACAATTTTCCGACAGCAATCCCGGGCGATGCCGCGATTCCTGTGAACGTACGCATATTACTCCTCACCGAATCCGTTTAAAATTATATCTCCGAGACCCTGCATGGCTTCGGTTTCATCAGTCCCTTCAACAGTCAGGCTTACGGTGGTACCCTTGGGCGCTGCCAGCATCATGATGCCCATGATACTTTTGCCGTTCACCTCAATCCCTTCCCTTGCCAGCTTCACGTCAGAGCTGAAGCGGCTGGCGGTCTTGACAAAGAGTGCCGAGGCGCGGGCGTGCAGCCCGAGTTTGTTTATGATCTGAAATTCCTGATGGAGCATGTCTGTAATTTCCTCGTGACAGCGTATTTCCTATTTTAGCAGCTCACCGGCTACAATAATGCCATCGCGACCGCATCGCTGCAACGTAACAGCAAGTTCAGCCACAGTCATCCGCCCGCGCTTGGAACAGAACTCCATCAGCATCGGCAGGTTGACACCGGTGATAACTTCTACGCATCCATCTTTCAGAAATGACATCGCCATGTTGGATGGAGTACCGCCGAAAAGGTCGGTCATGATAATGGTCTCGCCCGATTGCCCTGATCCGACAGCAGCCACAATGCTCGCCATGATGTCATCAGCGCGTTCGCCTGGAGCAACTTCAACAACAGCACAGTTTTCGATCGGTCCGACGATCATCTCGCAAGATGCCTTCAGAGCGGTAGCCAGCCCTGCATGTGCCACAAGAACAAGTCCAATCATTGATTTCTCTTTTCTATATCCCTGTGCAGTATTCGTACGGATGGCCATCGGGTCCGCAGATGTTTTCCGGTTTCCTCGGCAATCGCAACCGAACGATGCCTCCCCCCGGTACAACCTATCGAAATGGTAAAATATGCCTTGCCTTCCTGGCGGTGTGCCGGAAGAAGCATATCGAGCAACGGGAAAAAATGGTCCAGAAATTGCGTGGTGACAACGTTATCAAGGACATATTCACGCACGGCATCATCAAGTCCGGAACCTGATGACAGTTCAGAAACAAAAAACGGATTGGGAAGAAAACGAACATCAATGACCATACTCGATTCAAGCGGAATTCCGTAGCGAAATCCAAAAGACTGAACCTCTACCACCAGGTAATTTTCGTTCTCTTCCCCTCGTATGATACGGAGAATGTACTCTTTGAGCTGGTGGACATTGAGCTCCGATGTGTCAATGACTCGGGTCGCCATCTGCCTCAATCCCGAAATATGCTCCCGCTCGATGCGGATACTATCGACTACGGAACCGTTTTCATCGGCAGGATGACGACGACGTGTTTCGGAATAACGACGGACAAGAATGTCATCGACGGCATCGAAAAAAAGAATTTCAATACTGTGCCCGGTTTTGGCTATTTTCCGGAAAGCATTCTCGTACCCTTTGAAAAATTCCCGGCCACGTATATCTGCCACCAGCACGATTCCCTTGAAGGATTCGCCGGATTTATCGACCAGGTCTAAAAAACGCTTGAACAACCGCACCGGCAGATTGTCGATACAGTAGAAACCCTCATCCTCCAGTGCCCTGACTGCAGTTGACTTCCCGGAACCTGACATGCCGGTGATGACGATAACTCGCATTGCCTATTCTACCTCATTGCCTAGCGAACGGACTTCCATGCGGGCCAGCAACCGCTCCTGAAAGTCGCGTGCCGAATGGTATCCCATCCCTTTAAGCAGGAAGTTGCGGGCCGCTACCTCTATGATCGATCCCAGGTTGCGCCCCGGACGAACCGGAATACATATATGAGGAATATTGACTCCCAGTATGGTCGCGGTTTTGTCGTCAACCCCGAGGCGATCATACTCCTGATCCGGGTCCCAATCCACGAGCTCCAGCACCATGTCGATGATCTTCTTGTCCCGGATTGAGGAGACGCCGTAAAGATCCTTGATATTTATGATTCCCAGACCGCGAATCTCCATCAGATGCTGGATGGCTTCCTCCGCCTGTCCGATCAGCGCTGCCGGCATCTTTTTCATGATATAGACCATATCATCCGCAACCAGTCGATGCCCACGGATAACCAGGTCAAGTGCGCACTCGCTCTTTCCGATACCGCTCTTACCGGTCAGGAGGACACCGACACCCAGGACATCCACCAGCACGGCATGAAGATGCGTTGTCGGCAACAGCCGCTCTTCAAGAAATTTGGTTATAAGAGAGATGAAGGTGGAAGATTGATGGTGACTGACGAGAATCGGAATACCGCTGTGTCTGGCCGCCTCAAGAAGAGTTGGCGGCGGCATTAGTCCCTTGGTTATAATAAAACAGGATATGGGAAAACTGCACAAGGCCCCTGTCGTTTCGGCAGCTATGAGAGGATCGATCTGCTCCAGATAGGAAATTTCAGTATTGCCGAGCACTTGAATCCGGTCGGGATGCAAGTGCTCGGTATATCCGGCCAGAGCCAGCCCCGGTTTCTGGATGCGCGAACTCGAAACACGATTGACCAGTCCCTGTTCACCCCCAAGGAGGGTCAATCCCAGGCCATATTCCGTATCGTTCAGGATTTCCTGAATTGAAAGAGTGATACCGTCCATGGTTTTCTTGCAATCAGGCTTGTTGCGGCTCGATCAGGCCAAAATTGCCATCTTTTCGGCGATAAAGTACTTTAATTTCACTGGTTACAGAATCGGTAAAAACCAGGAAATCCTTGTGCAGAAGATTCATCTGCATTACGGCCTCTTCAACCGACATCGGTTTGGCCGTTTCTATTTTAGTCCTGATCACGACCGGTTCAGTGCTGTCCTCAATACTTTCTGCATGGAATATCTTCTTCGATAGCTGACGACCATGTTGTCCATCGCCATTCGGTTTGTGAGCCTTGATCTTCTCCTTGTAGCGCTTGAGTTGACGCTCGATCTTGTCAATTACGGCATCAATGGCGGCATACATGTCATTGGTCGCCTCGGAAGCTTTGGTACTTATACCCCTGGCTGTAATTACGATTTCGACGATATGACGAATCTTCTTCTCTACCGTAAAATAGACCTGCGCAGTGATAGGCTCGTCGATATACTTTGCCACCCTGTCGAGTTTTTCTTCTGCATACGCTTTAAGAGTGTCGCTCTGTTCCATGTGCCTGAACGTGGTAGTTACCTGCATACAATCCTCCTGTCTGTTGTGTGCTGCATTATGTCAGAAATGCCGTTTGCGTTCCGATGACGAGCCGAACTTCAACACTTCCCGATATTTGGTTACCGTACGCCGGGCGATGTTGATCCCTTCCTCCAAAAGCATTTCGGCAATCCTCTGGTCGGAAAGCGGTCTTTTAGTATCTTCGGTTTCTATGATTTCGTTGATGCGATTCTTGACGCTTTCCGAAGCAACAAACTCACCTCCGCTTGTTGAGAGGCCGCTGTTGAAGAAGTATTTCAGTTCGAACAACCCCTGGGGGGTCTGCATATATTTGTTGGTGGTCACCCTGCTGATAGTCGATTCATGCATGCCGATGTCTTCGGCAATGTCTCTCAGCACCAGAGGTCGGAGATACTCGATACCGCGGTCAAAATATTCTCGCTGAAAGCGAATGATACTTTTAGCGACCTTGTAGATAGTGCGTTGACGCTGCTGGATACTCTTGATCAGCCAGGCGGCGGACCGCATTTTATCACTGATATACTCCTCTGCATGAGAATCAATCGAACCGTTGCCGCGAACACCGGCATAATGTGTGCTGACTTTCAGATTGGGCAATCCCTCGTCATTCAGCATGACAACATAATCATCGCCCACTTTGTGAACAAATATATCAGGCGAAATGTAGTGTACATCATCGGAGTTGAATGAAGAGCCGGGGCGCGGATCAAAACCGGATATGATCTTGGCGGCAACCAGAACCTGGCTGATATCGATTGCCAGCGAACGTGCAATCAACTTGTAATTTCGTTTTTCCAGATCGGATAAATGGTTCAGCAGGATGCTTTCTACCGGACTCCCTTTCATCCCCAGAAAACGGGCCTGAATCAGCAGGCATTCCCTCAGGTCACGGGCTGCAACACCTGATGGGTCGAATTCCTGGATGCACTCCAGAACATCAACGACATCCTCTTCCGATGCATTACTTGCTGCGGCAATTTCAGTCAGGGAAGCCCGAAGATAGCCGGACTCATCAATATTACCGATAATCACCTCTCCGACCCGTACATCCATTTCGGAGTATTGACCCATGTGGAGCTGCCAGAGCAGATGGTCGATCAAGGAACTCTGACGGGTCAGAAGATTTTCGAACGAAGGGTGCTCCTCATCGCCGCTGTACTGTTCGCCGGAACTGTAGTTGTATCCGTCGATGTAACTGTCCCAATCCCGCAGCGTCTCCTCACCGGTTTCCACTTCACGAAATTCGGTGACATCCTGTTCATGCTCAAGCTCTTGCTCGGATGCCTCCAGGGTAGTAGGTTCACCAGGTTCTTCGATCTCGTTACTCTCTTCCAGAAGCGGATTCTCCTCCAACTCCTGACTCACCAGATCCTGAAGCTCCAGACGGGTTAACTGGAGCAGTTTGATAGCCTGCTGCAGCTGCGGCGTCATTACCAGCTGCTGGGACATCTTCAGTTGTTGGCGCATCTCCATTGCCATCTAAAACAACCCTCGGACGGACTATAATCTAAAATCGTCACCAAGATAAATTTCGCGTGCCTTTTTGCTGTTTGCTATTTCATCCGGAGTGCCGTGTTCCAGTACTTCACCGTTGTTCAGGATATAGGCGGAGTCGCAGACACCCAAGGTCTCGCGCACATTGTGATCTGAAATCAACACGCCGATATTCCTGTTTTTCAGTGACACTATCAGATTCTGAATATCTGCGACCGCTATCGGGTCGATACCGGCAAACGGTTCGTCAAGCAGGATGAACAGAGGCCTTGTGATCAGAGCCCGCGCAATTTCAACCCGCCGTCGTTCCCCGCCTGAAAGGGCGTACCCTTTTGAGGCGGCTATATGTGTGATATTAAACTCTTCCAGCAACTGCTCCATCCTCATGCGGCGGGCAGCATTGTCAGGCTCGATCGTCTCAAGAATGGCCAGCAGATTGTCAGCTACCGAAAGCTTGCGAAAAACCGATGCCTCCTGGGGAAGATAACTGATGCCGCGCCTGGCCCTCTGATACATCGGAAGAGCTGTTATCTCCTTATCGCCGAGGAATACCCGACCTCCGTCAGGCTGTGCCAGGCCGACCACCATATAGAAGGTAGTCGTTTTGCCGGCTCCGTTTGGCCCCAGAAGGCCGGTAACCTTGCCGGCCTGAATGGATATATCGACCCCATTGACCACCTGACGGTTCCCATAGCTCTTCTTGAGTTCGCTGGTCCAGAGCCTGGAATAGTCACTGTTCACCTGCATGTGCCTTCCTGGCGGGCGGGTTGATTACCGCTTCTACACGTGAGGAGGGATCTCCGCCACCTGTAACGATGCTCTTGTCGTCATCTACATAATAGGTGATTATTTTGCCGCTGACACTATCCGTTCCCCGCATGACTTTGGGATTTGGACTACCGGACAGAGTGACGCGGCCGACACGACTTTCATAGACGGCATGTGACGCGATTCCCGTCCTGTCAAGCTGAATTATGCGCACATTGCCGATCGCTTCCACCCTGTCGACATCGCCATTTTTTTCGGCGTAGTTTACAATAAGCTTGTCAGAAAAAATAGTTACTTCTCCCTGTTTGGCTACCACTTTACCGCTGAATATTGCCGTCTTGCCCTTGTTGTCCGCAGTCAGTTCATTCGACTTGATTATAATGGGGAGGTCTGAGCGGCCTCTGCGCACTGAAGTATCAGCCGCAGCAGACGGCAGCGGTGACACCGGTAACAGGCACGTCAGCAGCATAAAGAGTGAAACTCTTTTCATCGGTGTTTACCCCTGATGCGTTTCTTGGTCTTTGTGGCAACCTGTTTTTTTACAGAACGCCGGCCTGTGCGCAGGGACGGTTTCTGCTTCGGCTTTACCACGTGCCTCACCGCTGTTTTCGATCCCGGAGCGGTCACCGCGCCATGAACAGCTCCACCGGTCACAGTGGCGTCAACCAGCTTAAGAAAACGGGCTCGCTGATCCTTGACATCCATCTCCATACCGACAGCATTCAACGTCAATCGTGCCTGACGGAACATGATGGTGTCCGTTGTTGTGAAGCGGGAAACAGCCGCAGTATAGCGGATCGAATCCGTGTCGAAAGATGCGCCATCCTCTGTCAGAACATGCACCTTTCCGCGCAGCGTGATATTTTTGTTATTACTCTGATATTCACCGCTGTCGGCTGTTACCTTTACCGCGCCACGAGTTTTGTTCCTGATAAAATCCATCCGGATTCCACCCGAAAGATAGGCTATCTCTCCGTTCTTGTCGTATTCAACCTCTTCTGCCACGAGCTCCCAATTGATCGAACCATCCTTCATTTCGCTAAAATGAGCCTGTTTTAAAGCGATATCGATATTGTGGGGAAGCTGCTGAAAGGCCGACTGCACTGGAGCGACACGGTTGGAGCCGTTCCGGGAGATAACGGTCACGATAAGGATAATCGCCGTGGTTATAACAATGACCAGTGCGGGTCTGATAAAAACTGGCGATATCATATTAGGTGGGGACTATAGCATTCGAATGATGGACTGTCCAGCAGAACGTGGCAACCGTCTATATCTTGGCATAAAGATTGAAAGCTATGATTCGTAACGGGTTTCACATCAGGCAATGCCTGCCTTCAGGATATCATGCACATGGATGATACCGCAGGGCGAATTACTCTGATCATCTTCAAATACGAACAGTGAAGTGATGGCCCGGTGTTCCATGATCTGCAGGGCGGCGGCGGCCAACTCTCCTCGTTTGATACGCAGAGGATTATGCTTCATTATTTCGTCGGCACGCAGGTTGAGAATATCATACCCCTTTTCAAGCGAGCGTCGCAGGTCTCCGTCAGTAATGACCCCCTTCAAGGCTCCGTCGCTGTCGCAAACCCCGGTCACGCCAAGCGCTTTGGCCGTGATAACAAACAAGGCATCTTTCATCAGGGCATTCTGCTGAACCAACGGAATAGCAGTTCCGCTATGCATCAGGTCTTCCACCCGCAGCAGAAGCTTCTTACCCAAAGAACCGCCGGGATGAAAAATCGCAAAATCCTCAGCCTTAAAGCCGCGTCTTACCAGAAGAGTCACCGCCAGCGCATCACCCATGGCAAGCGTCGCGGTTGTGGAAGCGGTCGGGGCCAGTCCCAACGGACAGGCTTCCTCCTTGACCGAGACATCCAGAAACACATCACTCAAACGGGCCAGATTAGATGTCCGGTTCCCGCTCATGGAAATCAGATGAGCTCCCAGGCGTTTGATGGACGGCAGAATCCGCAATATTTCTTCGGTCTCTCCACTGTTGGAAATTGCGATCACGACATCACCGGTCATGATCATGCCAAGATCGCCGTGGATCCCTTCGGCCGGATGGAGGAAAAAAGCCGGAGTGCCGGTCGATGCCAGGGTGGAGGCGATCTTCTGTCCGACCAGCCCGGACTTGCCCATCCCACTGACGATCACCCGTCCTCCGGCACTGCCCAGAATCAGGTCAACTGCCCGTTCAAATGAACCGTCAATGCGATCGGCCATGGCGTTCAGCGCCTCGGCCTCGACACGAATGACCCGTTGTGCTTCTTCGATTATGTTCATGGAGTCCATCTCTGTTTTACGACAAAATCAAGTGCTTTCAGAAATTTCAGCAATTCGGGCAGTTCCCCGAGAGGAATCGAGTTGGGGCCGTCGCAGAGCGCCTTGTCCGGGTCTTCGTGAACCTCCATGAAGACACCGTCGATGCCGGTTGCAACCGCAGCACGCGCAAGATATTCAACGAACTCGCGCTGACCGCCGGAGCTGTCGCCCTGCCCGCCGGGAAGCTGCACACTGTGGGTGGCGTCAAATACCACCGGGTAGCCGGTGGCGCGCATGACCGGAAAACTGCGCATATCAACCACCAGATTGTTGTAACCAAAAGATGCGCCCCGCTCGGTCAGTATGATATTTTCATTGCCGTCTGCAGAAATCTTGCCGGCAACATTTCCCATATCCCAGGGAGCAAGAAACTGCCCTTTTTTGACGTTTATAATGCGACCACTTTTTGAAGCTGCCACCAGAAGATCGGTCTGACGGCAGAGAAAGGCCGGAATCTGGATGATATCAAGAATTTCAGACGCCGGGGCAATTTGTTCAATGGAATGTATATCGGAGAGTACCGGAAGTCCCAACGACTCCTTGACCTTACGCAGAATCGCGAGTCCTTCTCTCAGCCCCGGTCCGCGAAAAGCGTTGATCGAAGTGCGATTGGCCTTGTCGTAAGAGGCCTTGAATATCAGCGGGACGGAGAGACCGTTGCAGATGGTCAAAAGCCGCTCGGCGTGGCGCAGGGTGGCTGCCTCATTTTCAATGACACACGGCCCGGCTATCAGCACGAGAGGGCGGTTGGCGCCGATCTTCACATTTCCGGCAATGATTTCACGGGTTATTGCCATCGTCTTCTCCTTGAGGAATACACAAAAAAAGGCCCGCAAATCAACTGCGAGTGTCTTTAGCATTACCACAAGCGTTATTCTATCTCAAGCCTAAACCGGATTTATCTGGAAAACTTCCGTCAACTTTGTTACAAAACATATAATTATAAAAGGGGTATATTTTGATCCAGGAGGCTGTGATGAGCAAGAATATCTGTAGAATGCTGATGCTGCTCTGTTCTGTTGCTGTACTTCTGCCGTTTTCGGCCATGGCTGCGCCGGCCGGCTATCCTGCCGACTACCAGAAGATTGTAGTTGCCGCCAGGAAGGAGGGCAAGCTGGTGGTCTACTCGACCACTGATTCAAAAGCGGCCGACCCGGTTGTCAAGGACTTCGAGTCGCTCTATCCCGGCATCAAAGTCGAACATAACGACATGAACAGCACGGAAGTATATAACCGTTTTATCAGCGAGGTGGCGGCCGGCGCCGGAACCGCTGACGTACTCTGGAGTTCGGCCATGGATCTTCAGGTCAAGCTGGTCAATGACGGCTATGCTCTGACCTATAAATCTCCCGAATCCGCCAATATCCCGAACTGGGCTAACTGGAAAGAGCAGGCCTACGGCACTACCTATGAGCCGCTGGTGTTCGCCTACAACAAGCGTCTGCTGCCGGCCGGCGAAGTCCCGAAATCCCATGACGAGCTGCAGAAAGCGCTGGCAAATCCCAAACTCAGGGGCAAGGTGGTTTCCTACGATCCGGAACGGAGCGGTGTCGGTTTTCTGATGTTGACCCAGGATATGAAGTACCACAACGATTTCTGGGGGGCGGCCAGGGCCATGGGTGGGGCGGGGCTCAAGGTATATACCAGCGTGGGCGCCATGATGGAGAAGATCAGTTCGGGAGAGGCGCTTCTGGGCTTCAACATGATCGGTTCCTACGTCTTTATGCGCTCCAAAAAGGACCCCTCACTGGGACTGGTCTATCCCAGTGACTTTTCCCTGATTCTGTCACGGGTCATGTTCATCTCAAAAAAGGCCAAAAATCCCAATGCGGCCAGGCTCTGGCTTGATTATATCCTCTCCGCCCGCGGTCAGCAGGTTATCGCCGACAAGGCAGACCTGTTCTCGATTCGTGCCGACATCAAGGGTGAAACCACCCTGGCCGGCCTTACCAAACAGCTGGGGACGGCTGCCAGGCCGATCCCGATCGGCAAAGAGACCATTGAATATCTCGACCAGAAAAAGCGTCTCGACTTTCTCAAAAAATGGCAGCAGTCTCTGGGAACCGCCAAGTGAACAGAATGCCCCTGTCGCGCATCACGGTGATTATCGTCACTACGATAATTATCTTTCTGCCGCTCGGGATACTGCTGTATCAAAGTTTGCTGGATGCTCCCTTTTTTCAGCCGGAGAAGAACCCGGGGTTGTCAGCGTATCGCTTCATTTTCGATGATCCCGACTTCTGGAGTGCGTTCAAAAATTCACTGTACATCTCTTTCGGCATGCTGGTGGTGGCAGTACCACTGGGCGGGATCCTCGCTTTTCTGATGGTGCGCACCGATCTGCCGGGCAAGCGCTGGATTGAGCCCCTGATGCTGATTCCGGTTTTTGTCTGTCCCATGGTGCTCTGTTTCGGCTACGTGGTGTCGGTCGGGCCGGCCGGCTATTTCTCCCTCTGGGTGCAGCATCTGGCCGGCTCGGTACCATGGAATCTCTACTCCATGGCCAGTATCGTACTGATCGCCGGGCTCACACATGTACCTCACGTCTATCTCTATTCATCCGCAGCCCTGCGCAACCTCGGTTCAGATGTGGAGGAAGCGGCCCGGGTGGCAGGAGCAGGCCCCTTTCAGGTGGCCCTGACGGTCAGTCTGCCGATGGTCATGCCGGCGTTTCTTTACAGTGGCCTGCTGGTGTTCTTCCTCGGTTTCCAGGTTTTTGGCCTGGCTCTGGTGCTGGGCGATCCCGAAGGGCACCTGGTGCTTTCAACCTATCTCTACAAGCTGACCAACAAGCTGGGCACCCCCTCATACCACCTGATGGCAGCCGTAGCCATCTGCATTGTGGCCATAACGCTGCCGCTGGTGCTCTCCCAGCGCTTTCTGCTGCGCAATGCCGGCAAGTACGTGACCCTCAAAGGGAAAGGTGTTCGCCAACGGCTTCTTCCGTTGGGCGGCTGGCGCTGGATCGCGGCCGGGCTGGTGTTCGTCTGGCTGGCGGTGACCGTGCTGCTCCCCCTCGGTGGAATCGTGTTCCGTGCTTTTGTCACCAACTGGGGCGAGGGTACCACGCTGGTCGAGACTTTGACGCTCAACAACTTTAAAGAGGTCTTTGCCCAGGCCACCCTATTGCGTGGTATCCTCAACACGGTACTGCTGGGGGTTCTCGGCGGCGCACTGTCGGTAATCTGTTACACGCTGATCGGCCTGGCCTCTCACCGCCGCCGCAACGGCTGGACGCGGCTCCTGGACTATACCGTCATGATCCCCCGGGCCATTCCCGGTCTGCTGGCTGGTCTGGCCTTCCTCTGGGTGTTCCTTTTCATTCCGCCCCTGACCCCGCTCCGTACAACCCTTTTCAGTCTCTGGCTGGCCTACTCGGTGGTCTGGCTGGCCTACGGTATGCGACTTATCAGCAGTTCGCTGCTCCAGGTGGGTCCGGAGCTGGAGGAAGGGGCGCGGGTGACCGGGGCCACACCGGGCCAGGTCAGCAGGCATGTGACCCTGCCACTTATCCGTTACGGCATGTTAGCCAGCTGGCTGTTGATCTTCATGATCTTCGAACGGGAATACTCAACCGGAGTCTATCTGCTGGGTCCCGGTACCGAGGTGATCGGTTCTCTGCTGGTATCACTCTGGGGGGGCGGGGCTATCGAAATCGTCTCGGCCCTGTCATTCATCAACATCATTCTGGTCAGCGCAGGGATGGGCATCGCTCTGCGTTATGGAGTCAAACTTAATGACTGAACTAAGCGTACAGAACCTGAAGGTTATCCTCGGAAACAACCAGATTCTCAAGGGGGTCACCCTGGAGACGAAACAGGGAGAGATCGTCGCACTGCTCGGTCCGTCGGGCAGCGGCAAGACTACGTTGCTGCGGGCTATTGCCGGTTTGGAAGTGCCGCATCAGGGGAGTGTACGCATCGGCGAGCAGCTGGTATTTGATGGTGATGGCGGGGTGGATGTGCCGGTGGAGCAGCGCAGCCTCGGATTCGTTTTCCAGTCCTATGCTCTCTGGCCGCACCGGACGGTATTCGAAAACGTGGCATATGGCCTGAAACTGCGCAAGGTTCCCAAGGGGGAGATCGAACTGCGGGTGCGGGAGGTCCTGGCCAACCTGGGATTGGCCGATCTGGGTGATCGTCACCCTCATCAGCTCTCCGGTGGTCAGCAGCAGCGGGTGGCTCTGGCACGCTCTCTGGTCTACCGGCCACGTATGATCCTGTTGGACGAACCGCTCTCCAATCTGGATGCCAAACTGCGCGAGGATGCCCGCATCTGGCTCAGGCAGCTGATCCGGGATCTGAACCTGTCGGCGGTCTGCGTAACCCACGACCAGGCAGAGGCCATGGCGCTGGCCGACCGGATCGTACTGCTCAAAGATGGCGTCATCGAACAGTCCGGCACCCCGAGAGAGATGTACGGTGATCCGCAAACTCTCTTTGTGGCGGAATTCATGGGGAGCAATAACCGCATGGTGGGAAAGGTGTCCGAGCAGCGGAACGGGACGGCCCGCATCATGGGCGACGGCTGGAGTGTCAAGGGTCGTCAGCGTACAACACGGGGACCCGGGGACGAAGCGGTGGCCGTTATACGGCTGGAGTGTCTACGCATAGTTGATGGCGCCGGTGACAACAGTATCCGCCTGCCGCTGCTGAACTCGGTCTATCTGGGTACGACCTGGGAATACCTGTTCAAGATGGGAGACGGTCATTTGCGGGCGTATGGCGACAGTGACCTGTCCGCAGCGGAGTATTGGGTGCATCTGCCCGAGGAACATGTGTGGATATTTTGAGAGCCAAATCCAAATCCCCAAAACCTGTGTCAACGAAGGTAAAGAGCGCTGCCAAAACAAAGAGTGATATTTCAGAGCTGCTCTCTGTGCCATTCGACCTGTCCGACAGCCAATGGTACCTGAATCGTGAATTGACCTGGCTTCAGTTCAATCGCCGTGTACTGCATGAAGCTGAGGACGACCGCACACCGCTGCTGGAGCGCCTCAAGTTTATCGCCATTGTCAGCGCCAATCTGGATGAGTTCTTCATGAAACGAATCGGCGGGCTGAAGCAGCAGATCGGTGCCGGAATGCGTGAACTGTCGCTGGATGGTCGTTCCGCCCGTCAGCAGGTTAGCGAATGTCATGCCATGATCCGCGACCTTGAAACACGGAAAGAGGAGTTGTTTCTGCAGATTTGTGCCATGCTGGAAGAAAAAAATATTCTGATCGAGCGCTATACTGAGCTCATGCCAAAAGAACGCAAGCTGCTGAGAGAACATTACTATAACAACATTTTTCCACTCCTGACCCCCCAATCCATCGACCCTGCCCATCCCTTTCCCTTTATTTCAAATCTGTCGCTCAACCTTCTGGTTGCAGTGCGACATGCAAAATCAAGGAATGTTTCACTGGTCCGGGTCAAGGTACCGGTCGGTCTCGGAACGCCACGATTCATACGTGTCGGTAAGGGTGATCATTTTGTACGGCTGGAAGATGTGATGATGAATAACCTGGATATGCTTTTCCCGGGAATGGAGATTGTGGTCTGCGAGATATTTCGGGTAACCCGTAACGCCAACACCGAAAAGGATGAGGATGAGGCCGACGATCTGATGGAGATGATTGAGTCGGAGCTGAAGGAGCGAAAATTTGCTCCGATAGTCCGCCTGGAGATCGGCACCGGGATGGAGCCGCTTCATCGCGGACGACTGGCGGCCGAACTGGAACTGGACGAGGAAAATGACGTCTTCGAGGTGCCGGGAATGCTGGCGCTGCGCGATCTGTTTGAACTGGTCAGGCTCGATTACCCGCGCATGCATGATCTGCCTCATTACCCGATTGATCATCCACTGCTACAGTCACAGCAAAATATTTTTCATATCATCCGCAATGCCGGTTCCATTCTGCTGCAGCATCCCTATGAGTCATTTTCAACCTCGGTGGAGCGGTTTCTGCGTGAAGCGGCAGTGGATCCCAAGGTGCGCGGTATCAAGATGACTCTCTACCGGACCTCCAGCCAGAGCCGTATCATCGACGACCTGCTGCTGGCCTCCCGGAACGGTAAACAGGTGGCGGTAGTGGTAGAGCTGAAGGCCCGCTTTGACGAGGCTACCAACATCCGTCTGGCAGAGCGGATGGAAGAGGCCGGTATTCACGTCACCTACGGCGTCGTCGGACTCAAGACCCACTGCAAGGTGATCATGATTGTACGTCAGGATTTCAGCGGTCTTCAGCGGTACATCCACATCGGCACCGGCAACTACCATTCTGAAACAGCCCGGATTTACAGCGACGTGGGATTGTTGACCTGTGACCAGGTCATTGCCCAGGACGTGACGGAACTGTTCAACTATCTGACGACCGGTTTCATGGCGAAGCGTAACTACCGGAAGCTGATTCCGGCGCCCCGGTTGTTGAAAAAAGCTCTCCTTGCGAAGATTGAACGTGAGATTTCCCTGCATAATGAAAAAGGGGGTGGCCTGATCCAGTTCAAGATGAACGCTCTGGAGGATGGTGATATTGTCAAGGCGCTTTACCGTGCGTCGATGGCCGGAGTGAGAATTGATCTTATAATCCGTGACACCTGCCGTTTGCGTCCGGGGATTCCCGGTTTATCGGAGACGGTGCGTGTTACCAGTATTGTGGGACGTTTTCTGGAACACTCACGTATCTATTATTTCCGCAATGGGGGGATGGATGAATATTTCATCGCTTCTGCCGATGCCATGAAGCGCAATCTTGAGGCCAGAGTCGAAGTGTTGTGTCCGGTGGAGTCGGCGGCGCTCACAAGTGAGTTACGAGCCGTTTTTGATACGCAGATTGACGACCGTCGTTCTGCCTGGGACATGCAGTCTGATGGCGGTTACATCCAGAGGAGGCCACCGGAAGGTGACGGTTCCGGCGGCAGTCACGACCTGCTGATTGCCAGAACTGAGCGCCGGCAGAAGGAAGCCCCCAAACAGAAATACAAAAAGACGAAAATAAAACATTGATTCTGAAGAGGCTGAGATATTTACAGGAAGTTTTAGCCGATTCCATCTGTATACAACATAAAATATGTTGCAATAAAACCTGATTTTACTATACTGCCTCTCATTCAAATCCGGTCGGCTCATGTGCATAAAACATATTTCTGTACTAACTCCAGAAAAGGAGGCATCGAGATGGGGAAACAAAAGATTGATGAAGCAGGTGGTTGTTTTGAGCAGGATGTAAAGGAGAGGGATTGTTCGATTGGCGAAATGCTCAAGAAACGCGGGGTGTCACGACGGGATTTCCTCAAATTCTGCTCTGCCATGACGGCGGCAATGGCGTTGCCCGCTTCTTTCGCACCGAAGGTGGCCCAGGCTCTTGATGAGGTCAAACGGCCGACCCTGGTCTGGTTGGAAATGCAGAGCTGCACCGGTGATTCCGAAGCGCTGCTCCGGTCGGCCAATCCCACTGTCGCCGAAATCATACTCGACATCCTCTCGGTCGATTATCATGAGACGATCATGGCCGCTGCCGGCCACCAGGCCGAAGAGGCTCTGGATAAGACCATCGCCGCCTATAAGGGCAAATACATCTGTGTTGTCGAAGGATCCATTTCGATGAAAGATGGCGGGGTCTATGGCAGTACCGGCGGCAAGTCTCACCTTGACCGCGCCCGCCAGGTATGCGGCGGTGCACTGGCCACCATCGCCGTCGGAACCTGTGCTTCCTACGGTGGTATCGGAGCGGCGGTTCCGAATCCGACCGGTGCGGTGGGAGTGCGTGACGCTGTTTCCGGCGTAACGGTCATCAACCTTCCCGGCTGCCCGGTCAATGCCGACAACCTGACCGCCACCATTGTCCATTATCTGGTTTTCGGTAAGATACCAGCTCTGGACAGTCACGGCCGTCCGCTGTTTGCCTATGGCAAGCGCATCCATGACAACTGCGAGCGCCGACCGCATTTTGATGCCGGCCAGTACGTTGAAAAATGGGGCGATGAAGGCCATCGCAAGGGGTTCTGTCTCTACAAAATGGGATGCAAGGGACCGGCAACATTTCATAATTGTCCCAGCCAGCGCTATAATGAGAAGACCAGCTGGCCGGTGGCGGCGGGTCACCCCTGCGCCGGCTGTTCCGAACCGCAGTTCTGGGATGCCATGGGCCCCATGTACAAGCGTCTGCCCAACGTACCCGGTTTCGGTATCGAACAGACCGCCGACAAGATCGGTCTTGGAATGGCAGTCGGGGTAGGTGCGGCGTTTGCCGTTCATGGCGCCATCAGTGCCCTGCGTAAAGACAAAGAACCTGCTGAAGAAACCAAGGAGGGTTAAGATATGGCCAAGATAGTTGTCGACCCGATTACCAGGATTGAAGGACATCTTCGCATTGAGGCCGAAGTGAACGGCGGCAAGATCGTTGATGCCTGGAGCTCCGCCACCATGTTCCGCGGTATAGAGAAAATCCTCAAGGGGCGCGATCCGCGTGATGCCTGGTTCTGGACCCAGCGCTTCTGCGGTGTCTGCACCACCGTCCACTCCATCGCATCGATCCGCGCAGTTGAAAACGCGCTCAAAATCAAGGTGCCGCCCAATGCCGAACTGATTCGCAACATAATTATCGGATCCCAGAACATACAGGATCACGTAATCCACTTCTATCACCTGCATGCCCTGGATTGGGTCGATATCACCTCCGGTCTCAAAGCTGATCCGGCCAAGACTTCGGCACTGGCTGCTTCAATTTCGGATTGGCCCAATAACTCGGCCACGTATTTCAAGGCGGTCCAGGACAAGGTCAAGGCTTTTGTCGCCTCCGGCCGTCTGGGTCCCTTTGCAAACGCCTACTGGGGGCATCCTGCCTACAAACTTCCGCCAGAGGCCAATCTGATGGCGACCGCTCATTATCTGGAGGCCCTGGAGTGGCAGAAGGACGTCATCAAGATCCACGCCATCCTCGGGAGCAAGAATCCGCATCCGCAGACCTTCCTTGTCGGCGGCATGGCGATTCCGATCGATCCTGATTCCCAGAATGCCCTCAACGCCGACAAGCTGATCGAGATCAAGCGCCTGTTGAAAAAGGCCCAGGATTTTGTCGAAAAGGTATATATCCCCGACCTGCTGGCAGTCGCCTCCTTCTACAAGGATTGGGCCGCAATCGGTGCCGGTGTGGGCAATTACATGTGTTACGGCGATTTCCCGGATGCCAACGGCACCATGTGGTTCCCGGCCGGTGCAATTCTGAACCGGGATCTGACCAAGGTTCTCAAGGTTGATCAGGGCAAGATCGCGGAATATGTTGATCACTCATGGTTTGAAAATTCTGCCGGCGCCGGAAAAGGGCTGCATCCGTACGACGGAGAGACCGAAGTTCGCTACACCGGCCCCAAACCACCGTACGAAAACCTTGACACCAATGCCAAGTATTCATTTGTAAAGTCGCCGAGATATGATGAAAAGGCGATGGAAGTCGGTCCTTTGGCCCGTGTACTGGTGGCCTACGCCTCCGGCCACAAGGAGACCAAGGCGATTGTGGATCTGGTGCTCGGCAAGCTGGGGGTCGGAGCGGAAGCACTCTTCTCGACCCTGGGCCGCACAGCCGCGCGCGGTATCGATTGCCTGCTGAATGCACAGCAGACCCCCAAATTCCTGGATGAACTGATCGGCAATATTTCCAAAGGCGACTACCGTATCCATGCCAATGAAAAATGGGATCCTTCCGAGTGGCCGGCAGAGGCGAGCGGCTATGGCTGGCACGAGGCTCCGCGCGGCGCTCTGGGGCACTGGATCAAGATCAAGGATCAGAAGATTCTCAATTATCAGGCGGTCGTACCCTCGACCTGGAACGCTTCACCCCGTGATGCCAAGGGGCAGCGCGGGCCGTACGAGGCCGCTCTCGTCGGAACCCCGATTGCCGATCCCGGCAAACCTCTGGAAATTTTGCGCACCATCCACTCCTTTGACCCCTGTCTTGCCTGCGCTGTCCATGTTCTGGATGCCAACGGCAACGAAATGGTCAAAGTCAAGGTCTCCTAGGAGGACGCGACTATGAGCGCACCAATAATGTTTAAACGATATTATGTATGGCAACTGCCGGTCCGGATTTGTCACTGGGCCACAGCGCTGTCTATCCTGCTTCTGTCGGTCACCGGTTTTCTGATCGGGTATCCGGCTGTTGCCGGCTGTTCCCCGGCGTCCTATCTGATGGGGTGGATCCGCTTTGTTCACTTTGTCTCAAGCTATGTGCTTCTCATCAGTGTTATCGCCAGATTGCTCTGGTCTCTCAACGATCACTGTTTCTCGGGCTGGCGGGAGTACTTCCCGTTTCTTACCAGAGAGGGGTGGAAGAATATCCTGGTGATGCTGAAATTTTATTTTTTCATAGATCGAAAGACACCGGAGGCGGTAGGGCATAACCCACTCGCAGTGACGGCATATGTAACGCTCTTCATGATCTTCTTCGGGATGTTTGTAAGCGGATTTGCGCTGTATGCCGAGTATGCGCCGGGCGGCATCATGTTCAGCATGTTCAAGCCGGTTTACCTGCTGTTCTCCACCCAGTCGCTGCATCTGTATCACCATCTGGGAATGTGGCTCATTATCTGTTTTGTCATCAACCATATATACAGCGTCTGGCTTTTGGACGTAAAAGAAAAGGGTGGCGAGATAACCAGCATTTTCAGCGGCTACAAATATACCACCAAGGTTCATGTATTTTCCGAGGGAAAAGAGTGTGACGAGAACGGCTGTTATATCAGGAAGTAGCCTGGAACCAGAGTAAAGGCTTGACAATTACTGAACGGGGTGGGTAACCACCCCGTTTTGTATTATTATGCAGGTTGCCGTTGAATTACACGAGCCCTTTCTCTGCCGTCTCAACCGCCCGCATGACCGCCATGCCCTTGTTGACGGTTTCCTGCCATTCGGCCGCAGGGTCAGAGTCTGCAACGATTCCGGCTCCGGCCTGGAGGTGAACTTTGCCGTCCTTGATCACCAGAGTGCGGATAGTAATGGCCAGATCCATGTTGCCGGAAAATGAAAAATAGCCGACGGCTCCGCCATAGATCTCGCGGCGAACCGGTTCAAACTCGTCGATAATCTGCATGGCCCGTATTTTGGGGGCTCCTGATAATGTGCCGGCCGGAAACGTGGCCCGGACCAGGTCAAAGGCATCATGTTCGTCGGACAACTCACCCTGAACATTAGATACGATATGCATCACATGTGAATATCGCTCGACGACCATCAGTTCCGTGACAGTAACCGAACCGGTGGTGCAGACCCTTCCCAGGTCGTTTCGTCCCAGATCCACCAGCATGACATGTTCTGCACGTTCTTTCGGATCAGCCAGCAATTCCTCTGCCAGCAACGCATCAGCCTCGGGAGTGGCTCCACGAGGGCGGGTTCCCGCTATTGGACGCAGCTCCACACGCGAGCCCTCTTTTCGAACCATTACCTCGGGCGATGCTCCGGCAATCACCGTATCTTCAAGCCGCAGGAAGAACATGTATGGCGAGGGGTTAAGAGTTCGCAATACTCTGTAAATGTCAAACGGATCGGCTGAAAGATCACCACTGAAGCGCTGGGACAGCACCACCTGAATGATGTCGCCTGATCGTACATACTCTTTGGCCTTTTCAACAGATGCTTCAAAGTCGGGGCGGTCGATATTCGATTTGAATTCCACTGTTTTTTCCGAACCGGAAATTTTTTGCTGAACAAGTGGAGCTCGCAGTCGCTCAATAATATTCTCTATTTTCCCGGTGGCGTGACTGTAGGCCTCTTCAGGAGTGGTTTCCCCGCTGATGTGGGCGTTCGAAACCACCTTGATCTTCTGGCGCATGTTATCAAATATCACAATGGTGTCGGTAATCAGGAAATAAGAGTCGAAAGCATCCAGAAGCGCCGGCTTGTCAGACGGCAGGTTCTCAAAATGGCGAACCATGTCATAACCGAGGTATCCGACGGCGCCGCCGAAAAATCTGGGCAGCCCTTCCACTTCCACCGGTGAAAACTGTGCCAGAAGTTCTCGAATGCAGGTAAGCGGATTACGAACCTCCTGCCGTGTCGTGACGCCATTATTGATGATCTCGACCATGGTGCCTTTTGAGCGGATGATTACGGATGGACGTGACCCCAGGAAGCTGTAGCGCCCCCACTTCTCACCCCCTTCGATACTTTCCAGCAGGTAGGAAAACTGCCCGTCATCGAGCTTTTTGAAAGCTGAAACCGGCGTGTCCATATCGGCCATGATTTCTCTGTAGACAGGAATAAGGTTACCCTTGTTGACGAGATGGCGGAATTGATCAAAACTGGGAACAAACATGGCTACTCCGGGAGATGAATTGATGTGTGGAAAAAAGCTAGCACAGGCTCCCGGGAGAGTCAAGATCAGCCATGTGTGATGAAAAAAGGAAGGTACTTTATTTTATGGAAAATCATGCTATTATGTGATCATTACGCAATGAAAGGCCGATTGCCATGCAACAGAGTAATATCCTGCTTGAAAGCGATACGAACGAACTCGAGATCGTCGAGTTCAGAATTGATGAAATGGACTGGCATGGTAATGTCGTGCCCTGTTATTACGGTGTCAATGTAGCCAAGGTGCGCGAGATCATACGATTACCGCAGCTGTCGCGCGTGGTGAACGCCAGGCCGGGCGTGGAAGGGATGATCAAACTGCGGGACAAGGTCATAACCATTATAAATCTGGCTACGGTACTGAACAAGAATATCGGTGACATGGTTGCCGATCGCGTGGTGGTACTGGAGTTTAATAACCTGATGGTGGGCGTGCTGGTCCATTCAGTCTCGCGCATCTACCGTATTTCATGGAAAAATGTTGAGCCACCCGCCAGGGCGGTTCACAGCGAACAGGTTACCGGTCTGGTCAAGATGGATGACAGAATCATTCTGGTGCTGGATTTTGAGAAAATCGTTGCAGAACTCTGCTCTGAAAGCGCCCTGAAACCACTGGATGATGTTCTCATGCTGCGTTCTGAAACCAATCCCGAGCGTGCCCAAAGAACCGTTCTGGTTGCAGATGACTCGCTGTTTATTCGCAAAACGCTCTGCGGCAGTCTGCGGTCGGCCGGATATACAGTTCTGGAGGCGGAAAACGGCGCCGAAGCATGGAATATAATACAGCAGACCATGCAGAAGGCTGCCCAGGATGGATGCCCCTTCAAGAATTTTATAAATATGCTCATAACTGATGTTGAGATGCCGCAGATGGACGGGCTGCATCTTACCTCGCTGGTCCGCAAGGAAGAATCATTGAAAGATCTGCCCATTGCAATTTTCTCGTCACTTGCTTCCGAAGACAACAAACGCAAATGGATCGGGCTCGGCGCCAACTGCATTTTGACCAAACCGGATTTGCCGAAGCTGGTTGATGTGGCGGACGAGCTGACGGCGTGATTGCCGGTTGGAGTATCCGGACATCTGCTGCGTTGTTTTGTGCCCGTGAAGTGGTTGAAGGGTACAGAGGAAAAAGGTAGCAATCAAATTCATGCCCTCTCCCGATTACGATATCATAATTGTGGGTACCGGACCGACAGCTCTTGGCGCTGCGTTTCACCTTGTTGAACACTCCCCTTCTCTCTCCATTCTGATGGTCGACAGAGAAAAAATATGCTCCGGAGGCCTGCTTAACGACTGCAAACAGAACTATACCTTTCCGATCGGCTTTGACGTTGAGAACTGGAGCAAGGAAGAAGCCGAGCGGTTACTGCCACTGGTGGAAAAGTGGCTTCAACCGATAATAAAAGAAAAACGGAACCTTGAAGTTTACAGACACCGGGCTGAACGGCTTGGAACAACACTGCTTGATATCCGCCAGGCCCATGTCGGCACTGATCGCAGTCTGAAACTGATACAGCGCCTTCGTGACGAGCTCTCACGGCGAGGGGTGCGGTTTTTGCTGGAGCGGGAAGTAACTGATGTATTTGATGATGCCTCGGGTACCGGCATGGTGCTTTCCGGTACCGAAACAGTTCGCGGGCGGAAGGTTATCGTCGCTCCCGGACGGAAAGGTTTCAGCTTTCTCCAGCATGTGATGGAACGGATGGGCATTTCCTATATCGACAATGTGGTGGATGTCGGTATCCGCATTGAGACAAAGCGTGCGAACTATCCGATTGTATATGACTACTATGATCCCAAGTTTCTCTTTCCCAACAAAGTGCGCACCTTTTGTACCAACTCCGGGCATGCCAGGGTGGTGCTGGAGCGTTATCAGGGATTCGCCCTGGTCAACGGCCATGCCCTATCAGAAGATCATTCCGGAAATAATCTCGTGAATTTCGCCCTGCTCAAGACCATCGGCCTGAAAAATCCGGTGCGGAGCGGACAGCAGATGGCTGTTTTTCTGGCCCGGCTGGCCAATGAGATAGGCGGTGGCATGCCGCTCATGCAGCGGGTAGGAGACTTCCGCATGGGGAAACGTTCTATGGGAGATACCTTCAATGAAGACCTCTACGATTTCCCTCCAAGCTGCCAGGTCACTCCCGGCGATTTGGGGTTGGCGGTGCCCGCAAAGATAATGCGTCATCTCTGGGAAGCCTTGAAGAGGCTTGATACGATAGTCCCCGGCATTCTGCACCCAAGCACCATAATGTACTATCCGGAAATAAAAATGTACGCCAACAAACCCACCTTTATGGATCGGCATTTCAGAGTGAGCGAAAACGTCTACATGGCCGGTGACGGCGCCGGCACGTCAAGGGGTATCACCGGCGCCTGGGCCAGTGGAATCAGGGTGGCAGATGGGATTTTGCAATAGAGAAACAGGGAAAACTTTTTTGCCAGGATGGACAGGATAAATATCTGAGCAAAATCTTCATAAAACATTTCTCACACGGAGGCACAGAGGCACGGAGAAAACCTGGAGTCATAAGCTAAAAGACATTGGGCAAACAAAAAGCTAATTCGCCTTTGAATTCTTAAGCATATCTGTAGGGTGCGCAGTGCGCACCACTGGAGTTTGGACTTTTGCTCCCCCGCCCCTTGCGGGAGGGGGCTGGGGGGTGG
>JBAXVG010000070.1:0-22193 GCA_037129255.1 Desulfuromonadales bacterium
CGGATTCAACGACGCCGGAGTGGTAGGGGGGGGTGATGAGGGCTACGCGTTTGATGGTCATATTCGTAAACTCAACTTTCACATCTGGCAATAACAGATGAATTTAGGTGACAAAAGCCTGAAATAAAAAGTCTGCGAAATTGTCTGAACATAGTGACGCAAATACAGGAGAAGTACCGACTGTCAGTGTTATGGGAATATTCGTGTAAGCAAAATACATACCAATAATTGCTTTTCTGGTAAAATGATACTGTAACGAAAAGAGCCGACTTACCTCACGGCGCTAACTCCTTTCTCAAGCCAGACTCTGCCAGAGGCGCCGCAACCTGTCACGTACCGTTTCACAGAAAAACTATCTCCGCCATATGGCGTCGTTCATCATCAGATGCTTGAAGCTGAGCACCTGAGTGTCTATGGGAAAACCCATCTCCCTGATTGATCAGAAATACCGGAAAGTATATTCCCCGTGACTGGGCAGACTCAAAGAACTTTTTCCTATATTCTCAGTGCGCCTCACTCCAGTTGCTCCCGTAACTGATATCCACCTTGAGCGGAACCCCTGTTTCTACGGCACGCCCCATTTCATCCTCTATCAGTTGCTCCATCTTTAGCAGTTCATTTTCCGGTACCTCAAAAACCAGCTCGTCATGCACCTGCATGATCAGACGGCTTTGAAGCTGTTCCAGGCGAATACGAGTGTCAACCCGTATCATGGCTGCTTTGATGATGTCTGCAGCTGAACCTTGGATCGGGTAATTGATGGCGTTACGCCGGGCAAAGGCCAGTACGTTGCCATTTGAACTGTGGATGTCCGGGATTGGCAAGCGCCTGCCCAGAATCGTAGTAACATGTCCTGACTCTTCAGCCTGGCGGATGCAGGAGTCCAGATAAGCCATGGCGCCACTGTAACGCTCCCGGTAAGCCGCAATGAAATCATCGGCGGTCTTGCGGGCGATGCCGAGCTGCTTTGCAAGAGAGAAGGCTCCCTGACCGTAGATGATACCGAAATTGATGGTTTTTGCCTGACGTCGCATTTCAGGGGTGACCATCTCGGGAAACAGGCCGAAGACCTCGGCAGCGGTGCGGATATGAATGTCTTCGCCATTGGCAAAAGCGTGACAGAACACTGTGTCGCCGGATAAATGCGCCAGCACACGCAGTTCAATCTGGGAATAATCAGCCGAAAGGATAACATACCCCGGAGGCGCGATAAAAGCGTGGCGGATCATACGCCCCTCCTCGGTGCGGATCGGAATGTTTTGCAGATTGGGATCCGACGATGAAAGCCGCCCGGTGTTTGTGACGGTCTGGTTGTAAGAGGTATGCACCCGCCCGGTCTGCGGGTTGACAAGGCGCGGCAGGGTGTCAGAGTACGTGGATTTGAGTTTAGCGATGCTGCGATAATCCAGAATCAGCCGGACAATCTCATGCTCTTCCGCCAGTGCTGTCAGTACCTCGTTATCGGTTGACCATCCGGTTTTGCCCTTGGTTTTTTTACCGGTTTTCAGCCCCATCTGTTCAAAGAGTACCTCACCCATCTGTTTGGGCGAGTTGAGATTGAAGCGCTGTCCGGCCAACCCGAAAACCTGTTCTTCGAGAGTGGACATACGGCCGGCGAAATCCGCAGAGAGGCAGTTCAATAGTTGCGAGTCAAGCAGTACTCCATGATGCTCCATGGCGGCCAGGATTGGAACCAACGGCATCTCTACCGAGTGAAACAGGTTGTCGAGCCGGTTTTCGGACAGCAGCGGCGCGAACTTCCGGTGTAACAGCCAGGTGGCATCGGCGTCTTCACAGGCATAGCGCGATGCTGATTCAATGGCTACTTCGGCAAAGTTCTTTTGAGTCTTGCCACTGCCGGTCACGTCACGGTAACTGATCATGCGATGGTTCAAATGTTCCATTGCCAGTGCATCCAGACCATGCCCATGACGTGACGGATTGAGTACATAGGAGGCCAGCATGGTATCGAACCAGACTCCGGCCAGACATATACCGCTATTGGCAAGTACCTGCATATCAAACTTGATGTTTTGGCCAACTTTGCGCTGAGCCGGGTTCTCAAACAGAGGGCGCAACCGCTCCAGTGCAAGTGTGCGTGGAATTTGCCCTTCAGTAAAGTTTTCACCTCCCACTTGAACTCCTCCCGCGGGGAGCGGGAGTATTAGCTCTTCCCCGACAGATGGAGAGTTGGGGAATGAGAACAACGTTCCCTCTTCCAGCAAGGGAGAGGCTGGGAAGGGGGACAGGACATGTCCGACCGGAATATAATAGGCCACATGATCCCGGAAAGAGAATGATAATCCGACGATATCTGCCAGAAGTGGGTCCAGGCTGGTGGTCTCAAGATCAAAAGCAAATTCTTCGACACGCTCCAAAGTATCTGCGAGGGTCTCAAGTTCCGGCATTGTCGTAACTGTATGGTAACTTTCAATAGAAAGAGTCGCTTTACCGGTCATTTCCTTGATCAGCGAGGTGAAACCGAATTTTTTGAAGAACGTATTCAGGGCTGTCTGATCCGGATCTCGCGCGGTCAGTGTTGCTGGATCAACCTCAATCGGCACGTTACATATTATTGTTGCCAGTCTCCGCGAAAGTAGTGCCTGTTCACGGAAATCCCTCAGCCTTTCTCCATTTTTTCCTTTAATCTCGTCAACTCGTGCCAGTACATTATCAAGAGACCCAAACTCCATAATCAGTTTGGTAGCAGTTTTCTCGCCTATTCCCGGTACGCCGGGTATGTTGTCAGAAGAATCACCCGCCAACCCCAAAATATCAGCAACCAGCTCCGGTCCAACCCCAAAACGCTCGATCACCTCTGCAACGCCCGACGACTTGCCCTTCATGGTGTCCAGTAGCGTGATACGATCAGTCACAATCTGCATCAGATCCTTATCACCGGTTACCACCACCACCCTGCCACCACAGGCATCAAAGCGCTGCGCCAGCGTGCCTATGATATCATCAGCCTCATATCCCTGCAGTTCCAGTGTCGGTATGTTGAGTGTCCGAACAAACTCTCGGATCGGTTCCATCTGCATGCGCAAGTCATCCGGCATGACGGCCCGGTTGGCCTTGTAATCCGGATACATTTCGGTACGGAATGTCGTGCGTCCAGCATCGAAGACCACGGTCACATGTTGGGGTTGATGGTCCTTGAGCAGTTTGAGCAGCATCTGGATGAAACCATAAATGGCGTTAGTGGGATGACCACCGGGTGACGAAAGGTGACGGATGGCGTAGTATGCACGGTATATGTAGGAGGATCCGTCGACCAGGTAAAGGGTATCTTCGGGGTTCATGGGATTTCCTCTTCGCAATCTGATTCCTGAGTGAAAAGCACAAAGGCCATGGCTGGACGTTTGCTCGATTCTCGCATGGCGAATTGTAAGCCTTCGAAATTCCAACCTTTTGAGCTCCACCTGTTGAGCGTTTCTTCGATCGCGTCTTCGGTTACGCTCCCAATTTCAACAACTTTGTAAATCAGCATGATCGCATCCTTGTATGAAGTATTGCAGCAATATCAGCATGACAGGGTATACTTTTCAGACCAAAAAAAAGGCGGCTCGAAAGCCGCCCGGTAGGTGTTTGTGGGAACTCCGACTATTTTTGAAAACCAAGTTTGGCAGAGATCTCCTCACCAGCACCTAAAACCAGAGGAATCAGCTCATTGGTAATCCGCTCGTCCTGGAAGCGCATTGAAGGTCCGGAGATGCTTACAGCACCAATAATCCGGCGGGTGTAGTCGCGGATTGGAGCACTGACACATTTTACTCCGATATCAAGCTCTTCATTGTCGACGGCATATCCTTTTTCTGATATCATTTTCAGTTGTTTTTTTAGAACATCGCGATCAGTGATCGTGTTGGGTGTGTAACGCTTCAACTCCTTGCCGGGGAGAAAGGTTTCGAGCTCTTCGTCACTCATATGGGCGATCTGGACCTTGCCTGCGGCAGTACAGTAGGCAGGCAGACGTGAACCGACGCGCGGTACTACTCTGACAGTCATATCGGTTTCTACCGCATCCAGGTATATTATGCAGAAATCCTTGAGGATGGCAACGTAGGTCGTTTCGTTACATTTACTAACCAGCGTTTCAAGTACCGGTTTTGATTGGCGAAGCAGCCCCATTTGTTTAATAAAGGTTTGACCCAGCTCAAGAGTTTTCAGCCCCAGTCGATAGTTTTCGGTCACCTTGTTCTGTTCAATGTAGCCGCGCGACTCCAAGGTTGCCAACAGCCTGAAAACGTTATTTTTGTGCAACTTAAGGCGCTTACTGAGCTCAGTAACTCCAAGTTCGTCAACTTCGCCGTGAAATTGCTCTAAAAGGTCAAGAGCATGGGATACCGCCTGGATGAGATACTCCGATTTTTCTTTTTTGGCCATGGTCTCGAGTCCTGTGATATAAATAGATGGCTGCTACGGTGAAATTCTGCACGTACATCTTAGAATATTGTTTTATAATTGTCAAGTGCGAAAAATTAAATTATTATTCCATTGCAAAGAACGCGTATTATACGCTAGGACTGATTTTGTAACAAGAACGATATCGAGGTAGGTATGCTAAACCTTCGCAAAAAAATTTTAGTGGCGATAGATGGTTCACCAGAGTCTGACAAGGCTGCTGAAGAGGCAGTACGGCTCGCGGCAGCCAATCAGAGTCTGTTCAGAAGCCAGGTGTTTGCTTTGCTGGTTTTGCCGAACGCATCTACATCAACCTACACAGACTTCGTACCGTCTGTTCCGATGACTGAATCTGAAAAGTGGGATAATTTGAGGCAACGGATATTCTATGTCGTGGAAAAATGTGCTGCCGAACACGATATACCGCTGGAGATGATCGTGGAGTATGGCGATCCTGCCGAAAAAATAACCGGTTTTGCCAAGCGAGAGGAAATTGATGTGATCGTCATCGGCAGTTCGGGTAAAGGTTTTATCCAGCGACGAATATCGCGGAGCATTTCCCACACAGTCGCCAGTACCGCTCCCTGTTCAGTCTATATCGTCAGAGGTTGACAGAAGAAAGGTGCATTAATGTTTTTATATATTTTTTTGCGTATAATATTAGCTGTATCATTATTGCTGACCCCTTTACCGGTTGCTGCCGCAGACTCTTTCAGAGTTCCGATTCTTCTGTATCATCGCTTTGGGCTGACAGTTGCAGATGGTATGACCACGACTACTACTGTCTTCGAATCCCAGATGAAGTATCTGAAAGATAATGGATATAAGGTAATTCCTCTACGCCGCCTGGTTGACCATTACCTGGGTAAAGCCCCGGTACCGGAGCCTAAGTCGGTTGTACTCGTTGAAGATGATGCCCATAAATCGGTGTACAGCGACATGTTTCCGGTCATCCGCAAATACGGTTACCCGGTAACGGTATTCACCTATCCGTCAGCTATATCGAATGCCAAATACGCAATGACGTGGGACCAACTGCGTGAACTCAAAAAAACAGGGTTATTTGATTTTCAGTCGCACACTTACTGGCATCCCAATTTCAAGAAGGAACGCAGAAAACTTGGTCACCAGGCTCTTGAAGCCCTCGTTATGACTCAGCTACGTAAATCCAGGGCCAAGCTGGAGAGTGAACTTGGGTTAAAGGTCGATATGCTGGCCTGGCCGTTTGGTATTTATGACGATTACCTGACTGCAAAGGCCTCCGAAGCAGGATATGCGGCAACGTTTACGATTGAGAGGCGCCATGCGACCGCTGTCGATACCGTAATGAAACTGCCCCGTTACCTGCTGTTGAATTCCGACAGCGGCAAGACCTTTGTGAGATTACTTGAAGGAAACGCAGTAAAACGGAATGTAGTCTATTGACAAATTCCTCCAAAAAACATCCCTGCCCGGATTGTACCTTCTGTCAGCGTTGCTCGGATGACCGTTGTCGTCTCTGCCTTAAGAGCGAGAACTGCTCACGCCGCAAGCTTTCGTTGGCTGAGCAGATTACATTGTACGACTCGTTGAATATCAAAAAATCAGGTAGGCTTAAGCAGTGAATTTATATAGTTATGCCACTCCCGGTACAGCTGATAATGATGTTTGTTTTGAGAAATAGTGTTATATTATCGAATGTTAGATTATTTCTCTTTGAATATTCGGACATGGTATGGTAGAAGGAAATGAATATCAAAAAACAGGAGGTTGCAGGTGAAAAAAACAGCATTAGTTCTTCTCGTTATTGTCGCTCTCGCCCTTGCCGGGTGCAATGACAAACCAAAAACAGAGGCTCCGGTTGCTGCTCCGCAGCAGGGGCAGATGCCAGCCAGCCAGCCAGGCGCAGCACCGGGTGGTGCCGCTCCAGGTGGTACTGCTCCAGGCGGAGATCCGCACGCTGGTATGAAGGCCCAGGAAATAGCCGCAGGCGCCGGGAAAAAAGCAACCGTTACCCAGACCATGAATTCTGGTGGTTACACGTATGTAGAGGCTGCTGACGAAAAGGGTGTGAAAGTCTGGATGGCCCTGCCAGAAATGAAGGTCGCCAAAGGCGACAAGATTGAGTATCCGGAAGCTCAGCCGATGACCAACTTCCAGAGCAAGACATTGAACAGGACCTTTGAAAAAATCCTGTTTCTCCCTGGCATCAGGATAGTAAAATAGTTAAATTATTGAATTGATCTGGCGGGGCTACTCAAATGGCCCCGTTTTTTTATGCTGAAATTGCGGCCCTTGACGGTCGATGTCGAGGGACTACCTCCAGCACCTTGCGATAGCACGATTCTGCTTTTTTTTCTTTTCTCATCTCCGAGTACAGTTCAGCCAGAAGAAACCATCCCCAAGGATTATCTGGTTGTATGGAGGTGATTTCCTGAAATTCACTTTCAGCGGAGCTAAAATTTTTACTCTGGCGATACAACTCCCCGGCTAATATATTGGTTGTGTAGCAATACCCAAGAAGCTCTTTTTGTCTGTTAAAACGGGATGTATCATCAGACCTGTTATTTGAGAGTTCTTTGAGCAGCCGCTTGGCGGCCTGGCCGGAGTTCGCGTTCACATACAGAGCGTTTTGTCCGGTGTCGGCAAAAATGTTTTTTTCTGAAATGCCCGAGGAGACGGCGTCTGTAAACAGTTTCGTACCGGGATAGTAGGCAAGTGGCGATACGTAACCGTCATCCGGGCGTATGCGTCGCAGCAGATCGACAGTCCGACGCAGGTCTTCACCTGTTTCACCGGGAATATCGCTGATCAGGTAAACGGAGAGATTGATACCGACTTCCCTGATTTTATCGCAGGCCTGCTCGATCTGAGCAAGAGTGATGTTCTTTCCCAGTTGCCGCAAAATACGCGGCGAGCCTGATTCTATTCCAAGCTGGATGCATTCGCATCCGGCCCGTTTCATCATTACCAGCAGCTCTTCGTCAATGGCCGTTACCCTTGACTGGCAATTCCAGAGGACATGGGTCTGGCGATCGACAAGGGTTGAGCAGAGTTCCAGAGCTCTACTGCGGTTGGCAGTAAAGGTATCATCACGAATCGAAAAATAGATCAGCCCGAACTGGTTCCGGATGTATAGAATTTCGTCCGCGATAGCCTGTGCCGACCTGAAACGTACCTTTTTCCCCCAAAATGCCGGCGAACTGCAAAAATGGCAGATCGATGGACAGCCTCTGGCCGTAACTATGAATTCAGGTTGCAGTTCCATGTCCAGGCCGATGGAATGCTCAAGGTAACGGGCTGGCACAGGGAGTCGATCGAGGTCGACCAAAGACTCTCGTCTGGGAGTAACATGTACGTGATCGTCCCGGCGGAACGCAATGCCGTTTATATGCTGCCAGCCGGTTCGCCCGGCGCCCCGCCCCGCCAGTTCGAGCAGAGTCAGTTCGCCTTCGCCTATTATGACACAATCGACCGGAGAATCCTCCGCAAGCAACTCCTCGTAACAGAAGGTGGCATGTCCGCCTCCCATGATAATGGTGCTCCCGGGAAAAATTCGTCGACACATTGAGGCCAGATCACGTGAGGAGTGGCGATTGTGCGTCCACTGTGAGATTCCGATCATATCGGGCACCAAGAGCGTCAGTCGCTGCTCAATTCTGGCAGCAGACCAGCCTGAAAAATTGACGAGGAGTGAATCATATCCGGCTTCACGCAGGCAGGCATGAAGGTAACAGAGGCCGGTAGGCAGCAAGCTTATATATGGGTCGTTGCGGTTGGATACTCCGGAAATATACGCGAGGATAATCTTCATGGCGAAAAAAAATCCGGGTCAGGTGACCCGGATGCAGAGGCGGTATGCGGACAGATAGGTACTCAATTCTTCAGGTTAAAAGACAGCCCCAGGGAATCATTCGTCAAAACATCGTGATCATTCTCCTCTTCAGCGCCCAAGAGCAATTCGTTAAAGTTGATCGAATCGGATGCCGTATCAGTCACACGCCGTGCACCCAGATAGCGGGACAGATAGTAGGGGGTGTCCATGGACGAAATTACAACACGATGATCACGTGATGAGGCATGAATCATCTTCCGGTCTCCGAGGTAAATCCCTACATGTGAGGGAAAACGGGCATAGGTCTGAAAGAACACCAAGTCTCCCTTGCGCAGGTCTCCTCGCACGACTTCATTGCCGATATAGAACTGTTCTCGGGCTGTGCGCGGAAGACCGATTTTCTGATCCCGGAAAACCTGCTGAACAAAACTTGAACAGTCAAGCGCGCCTCGACTACTGCCGCCAAAACGGTATCGGGCGCCCAAAAAGCTGTAGGCCGATTTTTTCAGGCTGTTAATTGCCTGGTTGGCTTCAAGGCTCTTGGCCAGATCAACCGGCCTGCCAGAATCCATATCCGTCAGTTCAGCCAACGTATCAGTCAGTTCCTGTTCACTGAGAAGATCTTTGTTTATAACCTGTAATCTGGCGACATGTACCGTACCGGGAGATGGATCGGCAGCTACAGCGGGATCTGCCAATGCCAGAATCTGGCCTGGTTTGACTCTGTTACCTTTCAGGCCATTCAGCTTGCGGAGCTCTGACATCTTGAGTCCGGATTTTTTAGCTATCCCGGGGAGCGTATCGCCCTTGACAATCGTGTAGGACTGCTGGCGTACTACATTGGCAGATTTCTTAAGCTTGCCGTCAGCATGAGATGGAATGATCAGGCGGGCACCTTTTTCGACATGGGTGCCGGATATGTTGTTTACGTTTTTGAGTTCATCGACAGATACATGGTATTTGCGGGCTATCGAGTGCAGGGATTCGCTCGTGCGAACAACATGCGACTTGGATGCACATACGAGTTGGGGTAACGCCAAAAGTATGAGGCATATTGCAAGTACAATACGAAAATGTGCCATGTTCTCTCCGTGTCAGCGAAAATAATAAAAATTTTTGGACAGGATAAAATTGCAGGCTTTTATATAATAGCTACTTTGAAAAGTCAACCTAAAAGCCGAACAGTCCGCGCAAGCCATCTCCTACACCGCGTCCTCGTGATTTTTTCGAGTCCGCATTATCATCGACGGATTGTTTTTCATCAGAATCACGATCAGCCTGACGTGACTGCTCCCTGGTTTTTTTTGATGAAGACCGACCGCGACGTTCTTCTCCGTCTGCATTGATACCGAGCGGAGTCATGGATGTCGATTTCAGACGCACCTTGACAGACCACTCCGGCTGCCAGATCTGTTTGGGATCTTTGGGTTTTGGAGGATGAACGATATCGAGTTGCTCGCCGTAGGCAATAAACTGCACCATGGCTCCCTGTGCATTCTTGAAAATCGGTGGAACCGTACAACTGGTCCGGGATGGATCCATAATGACCTTGTCCCTGATGTAATGATGGATATCACCCGGTGTCAGATAATCCATCAGCGTCATGCCGTTTTCCGGTATTTCGCTGGCCGACCACATGATCATGTCTCCACCCTTGCCGTCACTTCCCATCGCAGTAGCAAAATAGCCGATGGCGGTCGGAATACTCTTCCATGCAAGTTCCGTTGCGCCTGAAGCCGTTCCCTTAACAGAGGTGAACTCGACCGGTGACATAAAATCACGCTTTACATCAAGGGTAAACGGAATATTCACGGTGTAGTTGCCGCGTATGGTGTGCGCGCCGATCAGTGATGAATCCTTGGGGACAGCCGTACGCTCGTCGGTTGAAGGCCACTCGCCATAGGTCCAGCCCTTGCGAGCTGAAGGAGGCGTCTGGACAGTAGGTGCTCTCCCTTTGAAGATCTGAGCCATCTCCTCAAAACCGGATTTTTCCGAATCAAAAATGCGGGGCTGACCTGTGCCGATAGTTTCGCCGCATCCCCAGTAATACAGCATCCGAATTTTTGCCTTTTCTCTTGTAGCGGGTGGGTAGTCTCTTTCAGTGCGCTGCTGTTGTTTTTCAATTTTAGGAGTCACAAGCGGCAGATTTTTCCCCATATTCTGGCCGGGAGGTATGTCGTGAAATGCTTCCGGCGCTGCAGATGGCGTCTGCGGAGACTCAAGCTGCAGTGTAAGATCCCGCTTGGGACCAAAACCGGAGCCGCCCCCGAACATGGATGCCATCCCGGCCATTTCAGGCGTCATTCCAGGGATGTTCTGACTGCTGGTTGCAACGCTCATCCAGTAATGAGGATAAGGTTTTATCTGCGGTTTTTCGGCAGCAGAGGAACACACCGCTGTCATAACAATCACAACACATCCCGTCAACTGTGCCACACGTTTTTGAATCATGAGCAAGCCCCTTTCTGATAGTTCAGTATATTGTACTTTATTCATCCATCTGATTTTCATCTCTCTGCAGAGACGACACCCAGGTAAGCCGACAGTACCCTCTCATCCTTCTTCAACTCTGCGGATCTGCCTTCAACAACAATTATCCCCCGTTCCATGACATAGGCATAGTCAGCCACTTCCAGCGCTCTCCTGGCCATCTGCTCGACCAGCAGCAGCGTGATACCCGCTTCCTTGAGACGGAGGATTGTAGCGAATACCTCCTCGACAATCACCGGTGCAAGCCCCATGGAAGGTTCATCCATCAACATTACCTTTGGATCGGCCATCAGTGCACGACCAATGGCAAGCATCTGCTGTTCGCCGCCTGACAGGGTACCCGCCGACTGTTTACGTCGTTCCTTCAGGCGCGGAAAGAGATCGAATACCCTTTCCAGATCGCGGGCAGCCTTTCCGCGGAAGCCGAAAAACTTTGGCAGCCTGCTGTATGCGCCAAGGAGCAGGTTGTCTTCAACCGAGAGCGGGCCGAATACCTTGCGTCCCTCCGGCGCATGGGACAGGCCGAGTCTTGCTATTCGCGAGGCGTCCATCCCCTGAACCGGTCTGCCGTCGATTCTCACCTCTCCCCTGGTCGGTTTCAGCAGACCGGAGATGGCACGCATCGTGGTAGTCTTTCCCGCGCCGTTGGGGCCGATAAGAGCAACTACGGTACCCTGCTTTACGGCCAGGGAGGTTCCGATGAGCACTTCGCTTGCACCGTATCCTGCGTAGAGATTATCGACAGTCAGCATATCTTACTCTTTCGGCGCGTCATACCGGGACCGGTACGGCGTTCACCTGCCCAGGGTATTTCTTCTGGTCGATCGATTCAACAGTGCTTCCAAGATAGGCTACGATCACTTTGGGATGGCGTTTCACCTCTTCAGGTTTCCCTTCTGCAATGATCTTACCGTAATCGAGGACGGTAACGATATCGCAGAGTTCATTTACCACAGCCATATGATGTTCGATGAGGATAATGGTGATGCCCCGCTCATGAATACGCCGAATAATTTCCAGCAACCTGATAACGTCAGGCTGGGCAAGACCCGCTGCAGGTTCGTCCAGGATCAGCAGGTCGGGACGGCGTGCCAGAGCCCGGGCAATCTCAAGAAAACGCTGTGCGCCGTAAGGAAGGTCCTTGGCAGGAACACGGCAATCATCCCTCAGCCCCACCATTTCCAGTAGAGCAAGGGCATCGGCCTGAGCGCACTTTTCGTTGCCCCGGGTAAGACCGAGCAGCACCAGGGGCAACGGACTCCGGTAGATCCCCTTCATAGCCACCATGACATTATCCAGTGCAGACAATTCACTGAAGAGCTGAAGGTTCTGAAACGTGCGCGAAAGCCCCCGATGGGCCACCTTGAACAGACTACCTTTCACCAGTGGTTTGCCATTCAGCAGGATTTCACCCGAAGTCGGGGCGTAGAGACCGGATATGACATTGACCAGTGTGCTCTTGCCGGAACCGTTGGGTCCGATAAGTCCATGAATCCTGCCGGAACGGACCGTCAGGGAAACACCGTCCACAGCCCTGACTCCTCCGAAATAATGTTTCAGATCATGCAGTTCGAGCAGCGGCCGGTCATCGGTCTCTTTTTTTACAAGTACGGCATCAAGAGCTGACGGTTCCGCCAGAGGCGGAGGGGCAATGCGGAAAAGGTGCGTCAGGAAGCTGGCTGCAAACCCCATCAACCCCTCCGGCAGTCCGACCATAACCGCAAACAGCATCAGGGCAAAGATTGCCTTGCGCCAGTCCTCGGTGTTAGCGGTGAAAATCCCGCCGACAACGAGCATCCCCATGGCGACTACCGGCGCCACCGCCTGGAATGGTCTGGTGCTTTTTTTTGCGAGACCGCGAATCCCCGCTGCCAATGCCAGCAAGAAACCGGTCCCTGAAAATATCTGGAACAGGAGACGGTTGGAGAGAAGGTTGGGGAGCAGAACAATGATGGTGGCTCCCAGAAAGGCTCCCCAGAGACTTTTCCTCCCCCCGAGGACCACACCTAGGAGCAGAATGACCATCAGATCATAGACAAACACTTGAGGTTGCAGATACTGAAAGTTGAAAGCATACAGGCCTCCGGCCAGGCCGCCGAGGCCGGAGCCGAGGGTGAAGGCAGCCGCCTTGTTACGGAGGGTACCGATCCCCATGGCGTCAGTGGCTATGGGGCTGTCGCGCAGCGCCTCAAAGGCCCTTCCCCATTGTGAAGAGAGCAGATTTCTCATCGCAATCCAGACAAAGACCAGCAGCAGGAGGCAGAGCCAGTAGAATCCTTTTGCCTGCAGCACGGCACCGAAAAGGGGAGGGCGTGGCACCTGCAGACCCTGTGCACCGCCGGTCAGGGATTCCCATTCATTGAGAGCGGTGGTGGTGAGGGCCATGAAACTGAGGGTCGAAAGCGCGAATTGGGGGCCTTCCAGACGAAGCGCAGGGAATGAGAGAATCCCGCCGAACAGGCACCCCACTGCGGTGGCTGCTATCAGTGCTGTTGGCATGCCACAGCCGAAACGGGTGACAGTTAGGGCGGCTGTATAGGCGCCCAGGCCGAGAAAGGCGGCCTGGGCAAGATTGACTTGTCCCAGGTAGCCAACGGTTATATCCAGGCCGATCAGGAGTATCCCGTAGATCATCAGCAGGGTCAGGAGCCCCAGAACAAAGGAGTTGTTCACCGTTATCGGAATTGCAGCCAGCACCGCCAGTAACAGTGCTTCTGCACCGAGGATGAGAACCAGTCGCTTCAGCATCTTTCCAACTCCTCCATCCCGCTAAACCTTTCTGATCACAGCCTTGCCGAATACCCCGGTGGGACGCACCGCCAGGGCGAGTATCAGCAGAATCAAACCGGGGGCCTCCCGCCAACCGCTTCCCACATAGTAACTGGTCAGGCTTTCCAGTGCTCCGAGAAACAGCCCGATCACGACGACGCCGAATCCGGAATCGAGTCCCGCCACCACTGCCACGGAAAATGCTTTAAGCACAAGGGCGGATGCCATGGTCGGCCCAACGGTAGTGATGGGTGCGACCAGGATTCCAGCCAGCGCTGCCACCATCCCGGAGAGGGCGTAGGAGAGCATAACTGTGCGGGTGGCGGAGATTCCCATCAGCTCAGCGGCGTCCCGATCAGCCGATACCGCTTCGAAAGCTTTGCCGAGCAGAGTTTTTCGCTTGAACAGCTCAATCATTCCCATGATAAAAAAAACACCGACGGCGACGGAAATTTCCACCGGCGTTACGCTGATGCCGATGAGCTGGATAGCATCAGAAGGGATCGGCGTGGGGAAGGGACGGTCATCCCTTCCCCAGATGTTTTCAGAGGCAGAAAAGAAGAGCAGACCGATGATAATGGTGAGGAGAATCCACCCTTCGCTCTTCTGCTCCAGAGCAAGGCGAACGCCGGCCCGCTCGACGAACAGCCCCAGAAGAGAGCCGCTGAGGAGGCCAAGCGGTACCATAATCCCGTAAGGGAGCCCCAGATCCGTGAAGGTGAGACAGATAAAGGCCGAGACCATTACCAGCTCCCCTTGACCAAAGTTTATGCTCTTGCTGGTTGCATAGGTGAGCTGGAATCCGTAGGCGATCAGGGCGTAGACCAGCCCCATCAAAGCCCCGCTCACAACCATCTGGGCAACTACGGATTCGTTCATGGCTTATAATTCGGGGGAGTCATCATTTGGCTTTTTTCCCTTTAACTGCAGTAGCACTCTTGATCAGTCGCTGCCGGTCGGCATCGTTGGCGAAGACGACATGTCCGTCCTTGACCATCCCCATGACTGCCTGGTCGCGGCGGAAGGCCTCATGGGTGTCGAAATTTGCCGGGTCCCACTTGCTGTAAGGTTTCTGCCAGGTGGCAATGACCCCTTTCACCGGCTCTTTCAGATCCTCCAGCGCCTCCTTGATCTTATGGGTGTCAATGCTCTGTGCCTGTTTCACGGCGGCGGCGAAGATATAGACTGCGTCATACCCCTGGGCAGCCGAAACCGGCGACGGAATCCGGGTTACCTTGTAAGTCTTGTGGTATCCCTGGATAAATGCCTTGGCCTTGGGAGTAATCGGCTCCTCGATGAAGGTCTGCGGCATCATGGTGCCGTTGCCGTTCTTCCCGGCGTTGTCGAGAAAGTTGGACATGGAGAGGGGCCAGCCGCCGATAAGCGGAGCTTTTATGCCGATCTTCGCCATCCCGTTGGCAATGGCAGCCAGTTCGGGGCCGATCCCCCAGATCAGTATCGCCTGGGCGCCGGAATTTTTCGCCCGCAGCAGCTGGGCGGTCATGTCCTTGTCGCCAATGTTGAACTTTTCGGTGGCGACTACCTGGAGCTTGTCCCCCTGCTTCTTGATCTGGTCCAGCATATCGTCACGGCCGGAAACTCCGTAATTGGTCGAATCATAGAACAGGGCCACCTTGAGGAGTTTCCGGTTGATGGCTTCCTCCACCACCATAGCCGCCTGGATGCCGTCGTGAGCGGCGAAGCGGAAGATCGACAGATCCTTGACGCCCGCCTTGCTCCACTGGGTCATCGAAGCGGAGCCGGCTGCCGGTGTGATGATTTTGGTGATTCCCTTTTCCTGGAAATGCTTATCGCCCGCAAGTACTACACCGGTATTAACCGAGCCAATAATCCCGGACAGGTCCTGCATCGATGCAAGCTCCTGCGCAATGAGGGCGCCCCGCTCGTTCTTCGCTTCGTCGTCTCGTTCGGTCACATCAAATTTCATCATCTTGCCGCCGATGTTTATCCCCCCTGCCGCATTGATTTCGGCAATGGCCAGTTTGGCTCCATCGCGCATTGATGCGCCCATGGGAGCCGACCCCCCGGTGAACGGACCGGTAATCGCAATTTTAATGACATCGGCAGCACATGCCTGTGTCGCTACCATACCAACCAACAGTGTCATAATCAGCGCTTTTTTCATCTGTCCCTCCTTCTGTGAATGGTTTGTTAAAATAGCTTGTGTATATCATAGTCAGGCGATGTAACAAAAGGGATTTTGCATGTATCGTACATTCGGGGGATTGTGGATGAACGGCTGCACTAAGGGATGTAGAAATTGCTGATTTACGGTTTATGAATATTGAAGAGGCATCCCTCAAACCATCATTACCGTAAGCCCCCGCCCGGCTCCTGAAACATATACGAAGGTAATGTTCGCCGGGCAGTTCGTCCATGGTTCAGTACGATAATCGCACGTAAAGGAATAACGGAATGTTTTTATCCTGCTCCCCGCAGGCAGGCTCGGCTCTGCCGGCAGATCACCCGCACCGGTCCAGGCACAATGCTTCTGGCGCTCCGCTACAAAAACGGGGAGTCTGCCCATCAACGGCATCTCGATGGTACAGTAGTCAAAGAAGAGTGCATCGTGCAGATCAGACAGTCTCTCTTCATCCACAAGCGGCGTTGCCAGACGGGCGAACAGTTCGAATACCCGACGGCAGGAAAAACCGGAGAGTGCTTCACTGCCGACCCCACGCGCCATCCGGTCTAAAATGGCAGCAAACGGATGCTCCGTGAGCAGAATGCGAAATGCAGTCGCAAACCTGCCATGTTTCCGGAACAGATCCAGCAGGCGGCCGATGGTCTCCATGCGGCAGATGTCATCGAAGGAGAGCCAGGGGTTGCGCAGTATGGTGTAGGGGGGGAAACGGGAGAAAGAGTACCCCTCGCGAGCGGCGATCTCCCGCATGGGAACCCCCTTAAGCAGCTTGAGCGGCTCGATCTGGATCTCATGCGGGTCAAGATCCGCCAGCGCCTGCAGAGAGCTCAGAAATCCATCATAATCTTCGCCTGGTAATCCAGCCACCAGATCAAGGTGCAGTTCGATATTTGTCCCGGCCCTGAGACGCCTGACAACAGAGAAAATCTGTGAAAGATCAGCTGTGCGTCCCACCTGCTCCAAGGTGCTCTCCGAGGCGGACTGAATGCCGATCTCGAAGCGGAAGGTGTTTTCCGGAACACGTGCCAGAGTGTTAAGATTGTCTTCGGTCAACAGCTCTGCAACGATCTCGAAATGGAAGTGACTCCCCTGGTTGTGCCGGAGAATGAACGCCCATATTTCATCCGCTCGCCGGGAGTCATAATTGAACGTACGGTCTACCAGTTTGATCTGTGACACATTGTGATGCATAAGGAACAGCAGATCCCGGTGAATCCGATCCATACTGAATGAACGCACAGATCCTTCCACGGACGAAAGACAGAAAGCACAGGAAAAAGGGCAGCCGCGAGAGGTTTCGTAGTAGATCAGCGGTTTAGTCAGATCGACCAGTCCGCCCTCAAAAGGTGATGGGATAGAGTCAAGCAGTAGATGTCCCTTATTGAGCGGTCCGGAAACGATATCGGTTCCGGACCGGAAAAACAGGTTGTCAATCCTGGCGAGGGAATATTCCGGAAAGCCATCGTTGACTATTGATTCAAGCAGACGACGAAAGACAGCTTCACCTTCTCCTTTGACGACAAAATCAACAGCCGGATTGTCGTACATCAGCTCAAAAATCCCGAAGGAGGCCTCTGGTCCACCCAGGACAATCAGTGTCCGGGAGGATATCTTCTTGATGTCGGAGACGATCCGGAGAGTCTTTTCAATGTTCCAGATATAACAGGAGAAGGCCACCAGATCAGGCTCTTCAGTCATGATCATTTTCAGAATATGCTCGCGTGGCTCGTTGACGGTCCATTCTCGGAGCAGAATCTCGGTGTCCTTGAATCCACAACAACCGGCCGCAAGGCAGGGGAGCGCCAATGAAGCGTGAGAGTATTTGGAGTGGAGAGTTGTGAGGAGTATTTTCATGGGTCACATGGCACTAGAATGACAGAATATACCTGCCTCCCCTGTTCAGAATCTCTGTTTTGAATATTTTCGACAATCCATTCAATTTTTCAATCACCGCCTCCCCCTCCTCCCCTTTCAGAAATTGCGGTTGGAAACCGACCCGGCGGTACTGTACGTCAAGCGGCAGAATTTCGGCTGTGCGTTCTGTATCATTCAGTCTCAGGCGGATCATGGCGCTGACATCAGCGGTTTTGCTCCTGCTGGCAAACGTGAAATTGCCCAGGCTGTAAAAGATGATGCCGCTTTTGTAGCGCTCAATCCCCTGCAGAACATGGGGATGGTGACCGATGATCACATCGGCGCCGGCATCAATTGCTTTGTGGGCCATTTTGCGCTGAATGGGTTGCACCGCACCGGTACCTTCTGTTCCCCAGTGAAAGGAGACGATGATGTAGTCGGCCTGTCCTCGTGCGTTTGCGATATCCTCTTCAACCAGCTTTTCATATCCTGGAGCGGTGCCAGGGCGCTTCAGGCCGGCAAAAAACTCTGTTGGCCGGGTCAGTGAGTAACCGAGGAAGGCAATCTTTTTCCCCTTGATAGTGTAGAGCGCCATCGTGCGGGCTTCGTCCAGATTAGAACCGGCTCCGATCCAGCCGATACCGGCAGCGGCCAGATGTTGCACTGTTTCTGCCAGTGCCTCTGCACCAAAATCCATGCTGTGGTTGTTGGCCAGGGTAACCAGATTAAAACCGGCAGCACGTACGGCAGGTGCGACTTCCGGCTCGGCCCGGAAGCGGAATTTTTTCGTAATGCATTCGATTCCACCGGTCGCGATGGGCGACTCCAGATTGGCAAGGTTGATATCACCGGTCGACAGTTCCGCTACCACACCGGCAAAGGGAAAGTCATAACCTCTCTTCTTCAGCACCGGAGCCCATGTGCCGGCCAGCATGATATCACCCACGGCATTGACGACAATCTCCTCTGAATGCAGGTCTGTCGGCTGGGCAAGCAGTGCCGCCGTGACCAGAATGTAGGCAACTATGGATTTCATCGGACTCTTTTGCATTGACGTGTGAGAGCGCAAATGCTAGAAAATACACTTTTACTCCCCAGAAATAAAGGTGTTTCCCGATGCTTGATATAAAATACATACGTGAAAATCCGGACGAGGCCGAACGGCGACTGCATACCCGTGGCGGAGCATCTTTTCTTGAAGGCTTTCGCGAACTGGATCAAAAGCGCAGAAGCCTGCTTCTTGAAAACGAGACTCTCAAGGCTCTTCGCAACACGGTTTCGGATGAGATTGCACGTATCAGGGACAAGAGCCAGGCCCAGGATAAAATTTTGGAGATGCGGGCAGTTTCTCAAACAGTTAAAGAGCAGGACGAGGAATTGAAACAACTGGAAGAGAAGCTGCTGTCTTTCCTGCTGACGATTCCCAACCTGCCGCACGCCACGACGCCGGTCGGTGTTTCTGAAAATGACAATGTTCAGGTCAGAACCTGGGGAGAGCCTCGTACGTTTACCATCAAGGCAAAAGCACACTGGGATATTGGTGAAGAACTTGGTATTCTCGACTTTGAGCGGGGCGCCAAAATCACCGGTGCGCGTTTTACCCTGTACTGTGGCGCCGGCGCCCGTCTGGAACGGGCGTTAATCAACTTCATGCTCGATCTGCATACTGATACCCATGGTTACCGGGAGGTGCTGCCCCCTTTTATGGTTAATCGTGAGTCTATGACCGGCACCGGTCAGCTCCCCAAATTTGAAGAGGATCTTTTCAAGCTGGTAGACCCTGAGTTTTTTTTGATCCCCACCGCTGAAGTGCCGGTTACCAATATCCACCGGGGCGAGATATTGAAACGCTCCGACCTGCCGGTCAGGTATGTTGCCTACACTCCCTGCTTTCGACGCGAGGCCGGTTCTTACGGTAAGGATACCCGCGGACTGATTCGCCAGCATCAGTTCAACAAAGTGGAACTGGTCAAGTTTGTTCACCCATCCGAATCAGATGCGGAACTGGAGCTGTTGACCGGACATGCCGAAAAGGTGCTGCAGCTTCTGGAGCTGCCTTACCGCGTGATGGCGCTTTGCAGCGGGGATATCGGGTTCTCGGCCGCCAAGACATACGACATCGAAGTCTGGCTGCCGGGGCAGAGTTGCTACCGAGAGATATCTTCCTGCAGCACTTTTACCGATTTTCAGGCTCGGCGCGCCGCTATCCGCTTCCGCGAAGACGAGAAATCCAAGCCGGAATTCGTCCACACTCTCAACGGTTCCGGTTTGGCCGTGGGAAGAACGCTTGTGGCCGTTTTGGAAAACTATCAACAGGAGGATGGATCGGTTATCATACCTGAGGTGCTGCGACCTTACATGGGTGGTTTGGAACGGATCAGGTGATTTATTGTTGTTACCGTTTGAAAAACGAAGAAGTTTATGTTATAAGGTCGGCAGATACCAAGTAACGGAGAGGTGGCCGAGTGGTTTAAGGCAGCGGTCTTGAAAACCGCCGAAGTGAAAGCTTCCGTGAGTTCGAATCTCACCTTCTCCGCCATATAAAATCAGGCACTTACGCTCTTACAGGTAAGTGCTTTTTTGTTGCTCAAAAATAGATCGGCGCAAATTTGGCGCAAATGGTTTCAATCTCTTCCAATTATCTCCAACATCATACAATCAAAAAAACCTGTAAAATTATCGAGCTGTCAGCCGTATATTTTTGAATTGCGCTAAATTTGCGCTTACATATTAGCACTTGAATAAACAATAAATAACAACGGATGGTTAATATTAATGATCGTCGGTATTAAGAAACTATAGTTGACAATAAATGGAGTTTGTTATAGTTTTTTGAGCATGATTTTAAAGATCGGTTTCCGGGGGTCAGTTATGGCAACAATTCGTAAGGTAGAAGGGACACGGGGCGTAAAGTATCGGGTTGAAGTACGCATGAAGGGGTTCCCGCCTCAATCAGCAAATTTTGACCGTATAACTGATGCAAAAAAGTGGGCACAAGATACCGAGTCAGCTATCCGGGAGCGGCGCTATTTCAAGACAGCAGAGTCACAACGCCACACGGTAGAGGATATGATTAAACGGTATGTCAAAGAGGTTTTGCCTCAGAAGAAAACGACAAAGGATGTCAGCTTGCATCTAAGTTACTGGAAAGAGCAGATCGGCGCATATATGCTTTCGGATGTGACACCTGCCATGCTTGGAGAGGTGAAAGATCGGCTTTTCAGCGAGCCGATTATCAAGACACGTAAGGTCAACAGAAAAGACGATAGTGAAGTGATCGAGACAAAGAGTCAGCGCAACGGGGCAACGGTTAACCGCTATATGGCTTCAATGAGTCATTGCCTTTCGGTGGCAGCAAATGAATGGCAGTGGCTTGAAGTCAATCCGATGCAAAAGGTAAAGAAGCTGAAAGAGTCACGCGGGCGGGTGCGCTTTCTTGATGATGATGAGCGCGAACGCCTCTTGAAGTCATGCCAAGAAAGCCGTAATCCTTTTCTCTATACGGTTGTTGTCTTGGCAGCGTCAACCGGCATGAGACACGGCGAGATTATGAATCTTACCTGGACTGATATTGATTTTTCAAACCGTCGAATCATTCTTGAAGAGACAAAGAACGGGGAGCGGCGGGCGGTGGCATTGGTAGGAAAGGCGTTAGAGCTTTTAACTGAGCTGAAAAAACAGAAGGTCAGAAGGATTGACACTAATCTTGTTTTTCCTGGCAGCCATGCCATGAGCAAGGGGCCTGCCAGTTTACGGACTGCATTTCTTGTGGCACTCAAAAGAGCGAACATCGAGAATTTCAAGTTCCATGATTTGCGCCACAGCGCGGCCTCTTACCTAGCTATGAACGGTGCAAGCTTGACGGACATTGCGGCGGTTTTGGGGCATAAAACGCTTGCAATGGTCAAGCGCTATTCTCATTTGTCAGATTCTCATGTTTCGTCGGTTGTGGAATCCATGAATAAGAAAATTTTCGGATAGGGGCGCGGGTATGATTACCACATTCAAAAGCTATGAATTGAGGCAGCCGGGAATTGATGAGGCGCGGCATATTGCAGAAATGGAAAAAGACTTTGACCGGGGCAATCCTCAATATGCTTTTGAGGTTTTTCATTACTGCCACGAAAACAAGTTGCTCTTTCCTTCATGGGTACTTGATTACCTGGCGGGCGGCATCAAGAGATTTTTTGAGAATGTAGGAAAGCCGGGCTTTCACATGGAAGATGCTTTCTTTCCTGATAGTTCTATATTGAAAGAAGCGGGCAAGATCAAGCAGCCACACGTTGACAGCCGGGCAAATGAGATCAGGTTTCTTTTTGGCCTGAAATCAGCAACGGCCTTTGATGTCAGCTATAGGACATTGAAGCTATATGCTGAAAATAACGGCCTTGTGTTTATAAATGCAAAAAAACGGGATGAGCTTGAAGATGGTTTGAAATTCAAGTCAGCTTATGAGGTGTATTGTAAAAATTGGAATCAACAGCATTTTGAAGAGTACCGGGCGCGTCGAGTAAAGCGGAATGGAGAGCCGACAGAAGAGCAGCGCCGGAAATGGATTGAGGAACACCGGGTAAAATATAACGAAAGCATTATGAAGAAACTGGAAAGGCGCTTGAAGTAGCATCATCATCGAGGCTACCATGATCGGCGGCCTCTTCTGGTATCCGGGTTAATCACCTGGTCTGCGTATCTTCCGGA
>JBAXVG010000071.1:0-21480 GCA_037129255.1 Desulfuromonadales bacterium
TCCAGTAGCAACGAAAGTTACCGCTCCTGTGCCACTGCCGCCGGTGCTGCTAAGTGCCGCTGTGTTGCCAAAGGTTACGGTCGATGGGGTCACAACGGCGGTAAGGGTGGCCTGGTCTGCCAGAACTACCGCTACTACTGCCGGTGTAGGAGTTACTGCGGATACAAGGTAGTTGTTGTCTGTTGCACGTGTTGCTGTGATCGAGCAGGATCCGGTTGCAGAGAATGTCAGTGCGCCGGTTGTGGCGTTGACACTGCAGGCTGTGCCGGTATAGCTGTAGCTGTATGCGCCGCTGCCGCTGCCGCCTGCTGCTACGGCGCTAAGTCCGGTCTGGCCGACTGTTGCTGTTGCAGGCGCCGTTACGGTGACGGTTGCCTGGGTACCTTTGGTCAGTGTTACTGGTGCCGCTGCCGAGATGGCAACCTTGTAGGTGGTGTCTGCTGCTTTGGTTGCGGTTACGGAGCAGGTCTTAGTAGTGTCGACTACAGACAAAATGCTGTCGGAAACTGAGCAACCACCTCCAGTAGCAACGAAAGTTACCGCTCCTGTGCCACTGCCGCCGGTGCTGCTAAGTACCGCAGTGCTTCCGAAGGCCAAGGTCGAAGGGGTAACTATTACGGTCAGGGGGGCTTGGTCTGCCAGTGAAGCAACAAAAACTGCTTCAATTGTTGTAGGAATTTTTATACCAGAAGGAAATGTATAAGTAATCGAGTTGCCGGTTGTGGGATTAACCGTTGCGCCGTTAACCTTTAAGGCACTGAAGGCGTATCCGATAGCAGGTGGCGTGATCGTATATACCTGTGGCGCTGACGATGAGCCATCTACCCAGTCCTTCCCGGAAATAGAGCCAACTGCCGCAACCATCGTAACTTTGACGTTAAGAATTGCAGCACAAGTTTTATCAAGCTTGTCAGTAAAGGATACGTCTATACTTGGGTTTGTGCCTGTGCACTGACCGTTCCAGCGGTTAAATTCGTAATCTGCTGACAGATTTCCAAGCGTTACACCAACTATCGATTTTGTAGTCAACAATGTAGGTGGTGAGTATGAATAAACTGTGTAGTTTGTAGCACCTGGAGCAGAACTATCTGCTAAGGGATTTAAAGTGAATGCACCGAGACTGTTTCCAGTTGAGCCACTGCTGAGAGGAGTGGTTTTGAGGCTGATTTTATAGACATCTAGTACAAAGTTCGCGGTGCATGACTTGGGACCTTCAGTCATGGTTAAAGTGAACGGATTTGCAGTACTATCACTACCCGCGCAGTCTCCTGACCAGTTTTTAAAACGGTATTTATCTTCAGGGACTGCCGTAAGAATAACCTTGTTGCCAAGGTTGTACATGGTAGGATCATAGCTGAAGCCAAGTGGGTCGACTGTAACGGATGAAAGTCCGGTTCCACCAACTACGCTGGTAGTGAGTGGACCACCCACTGGATTGGAATCAGTAATTTCAAGCGAACCATCAGAACCTTTTGCAAGGTCTACTTTTACAGCATCAGGCGTGGAAGCTTGATCTGGAAGATTGACGAGTGTAGTAAAACCTGTGTAGGCTAGTTCTTTGATGTTGAAATTGACATAACCTATTATCACGGGAGTTGGGGAGTAAGGGAGGAGAACTTGACCTCCGGTTATAGCAATCCTGACATTGGCAAGTTTGCCGGTACTCGTATCACCAGGATCGGTAATGTTTGAATCAGCTTTTTTATTTACTTTATCGGCAGCCTCTGCAGAATAATACTCTATCAGCGATGTGTCATATTGGATATTTACGCCGATAGCCGATATATTTAAAGGCACCAGGTTTCCGGTTCCGTCGTCTTGCGTATCAGTGTTGGTTAGCAGGATAGGAATCCTGGCCGCATTTGGCCCCTTATCTCCTATCATCCTCGAAGCAAAACCGAGCTCCACTTTTGGGGCTGCAAACGCTGATCCAACTCCAAGGACAAACAACAATAACCATATCTGCACCAAAATTCTTTTTAACATGGAAACCTCCTGTTTAGCGTCAACTTAAATTGCAAATAAAATGAACAACTATGTTAAGCATTAATAACTATCATATGAACAAATATTCAATATATTACTGATATCTTCCATAGAAGAAACCTATGTTCTCCATAGGTATGATTCCTCGCAGCCTGCAACCGGATCAGCCATTTAACGATTCAAGCAATGTTATTGACCAAATTTCACTTCACAATTCTGTGAAATTTGTATGCTTATGCGGGTGATGCTTTGTTAGGAAATGATTCTAACGGGCAATCGTATAGCGTCTTTAGAGATATCAGGTGGTTAAGTTTGGAAATAATGATGGCGGGTACTACGTCGTTAAGAGTCGTAGTGTGAATGAATTGATAAATTGAAACATCTTGATGGGAACTAAGGTCTACGGTTGTTTTAGGAGAGTTACAAGAGTTGCCTGAAAATTGATGGATGGGGTCATTGTCGACGTGCCAGGAGTTGTCAAAATGCTGATGAAGTAATGCAATACCACTATGCAGATGCACCAGCAGTAGTGGCAATAGCAGCAATATTCTTAATTTGGTTAAAGAGAAAGAGAAATGAGGCATGTACGTCCCGCTCAGACCATTGCATCCGGCAGTCCGACTATCCAATTATAAAAACTTGGACTCGCAACTGGCAGTCCGACTATCCAATTATAAAAACTTGGACTCGCAACTTTGCGTCTCTACCTCTCGATAGGTTTGCCCTGAAACGGAACAATATAAATATTAACGCTGGGTAAAGCAAAAAAACGTGCCGTAAATATGATGTAAGTGTTCTAAAAGAGTTATACTCCAGAGATCCAAATTAGATAATAGCCCCTTAATAAAATTAGAAGCCTCCTATTAAAGTGAAACGTTCACAGGAACAATAAAAGGAGGCTTCATTTGGCAAGTTAAAATATAGCTTTTCTACAACGAGCAAGCCCTAATCCAGCAAAACCCAACGCCAGCAGTAGCATTGTAGATGGTTCAGGAACCGGAGCACTATTATTGAAATCAATCCTGAGCTGATCGGGATTGGAATCATAATCCTGAATCGTAAATGTCAACTGCAGTTGAGAAGTATTACTGAAGTCGTAAGACGAGTCAAAAACCATGGTAACCTGAGTACGATTGAGCAAATCAGCAGATGATGAGAAGAGAATGGAGCTAAAGGGGTCTATTACCGGCATTGATCCATTACTAAAATCAACAAGGTCAACAGATATTGTCGCTCCACCGTTTAAGGAGGGAAACCATTGCATCCAGAAGGTGTATGTACTGGTGGAAGAGTTATAATCAAACACTTGAGAAAGAGTTAAAGGGCGAAAATCAGAGGTAGTCAACTGACCAACGCCCCCATTAACTGTAAATTGAGAAGGCGAACCGTTAAAAACTTGCCAGTTGCTGTTAGTAAAATCACTTGTAAACGGAGTAGCCATAGCGGAAACGGCAAACATGTTCAAACAAAAGACCAAACCAAGAATTTTATTCAACATTGTATCGACCCTCCAAATTAGATATGTAACCAAAATTCATTCAATCAGTAATCAAGTTGCCATCCAACAGCAATCTTTATGCCGACATTCATTTAGCAATAAATTCATATTGTTATTTAATCTTACCATTTGTTCTTTGTGTAATAGTGTAAAAGTTATCGACAAAAATGGATTATCCAAAGCCTGTTTGGGAACCAGCGGAGTTGATGGAGCAGAAGGAGGAGACTGAGGGAACGAGAGGAAGAACCGCACGTGCCGGACATCGGGGCATGGCTGGGTTTTCCAGGAGGCTGAACCGCCAGATATCACAAGAATAGTCGCAATTGTTATTGTAATAAAAATCGACACTCGGCTGTTGAGATTGTGTAGATATCCATACTTCCTGACGCCGTTTTCTGTTTCGATGTATGCCTGGTTGAGCTGGTCTTTGGCTAAAAGAACCTCTCTACTGATAACTCGCTTCAGTACAACGACCCGACGGCTTTTGTAATCTTTCCTATGGTGTAAGGGTTATTAGGACTTGTGTGCCGTTCGGGGGGCATCCTGTGGGCATTTTATCCGCATACAGCCTGCCGGATAATCGCTGCCAGGTAACTTTGAACTACACCAGCAGTCATCTGGTGCGCAGTAGTGGGAAAATTGGTATGGGTCTTCAACCATCGGTCCGGTAATCCTGTTCGTTTTATTGTCTGCTACTGCTATTGTTGCTTTTTTTGCTATTATTGGGAGTATTCCGGCCTGGTTTGTGGCATAAATAGCAGGAATAGCAGGAATAGCAGGAATAGCAGGAATAGCAGTAGCAAGCGGCAAAGTAATTGCCGTTTTCTTCTTCTTGATAAGATCGGCAAGGGTCATATTTTACCTCTCAATAGCGCCGGATTTATGTAAATACTTTTTCGTTTGCCTTCCTTGACACGGCGCGCCCGGTCCAACCCTTCGAGTTCTTCCATAGCTGCGTCAATGGCAATTTTCGAGCGTAAACCGCAAGGGCCATACTGCTGGACTTTCGTAATCGGAATAACGGCGCTCTTGTGCTGACGGCAATACTCCAGCATCCATTCGTCCAATCGAGAGGCGTCAACTAACTCTTGCGGCAATGCCAATCCGCCAAAGAAGCGCCTCGCTTCATTCAAATGCCATGCTGTGATACTGCTGGCCGACTCAAATGCATCAAGACTGATAGAACCGGCATCCCCGCTGAACACATGAAAAAGGCAGGCAAGGCGTGCGGCGTTGTCGGCTGTCTTACTGGCCACGTCCCGGATATCGAACAGTTCTCCGCCGCTTGCCAACATGATTTCGATGGCATCATGGAATTCTACCCACGCCGCTTTTGCCTCTGGTGATAGCGTGAGCATCGCAGGCTTTAATGCGCCATCTTCGGTTATAGGTGCATCCTGTTTGAGAATTGCGGATATACGGCTATTATATGCGGCCAGGCGCGCCCAGTTTTCCGGAGCTTCGGTAAACGGTCTGAATCCCTGTGTTGACTCCGGCCATGCAATCAAAAATCTTGCGAGAAAACCCGTACCTCGGGCCAGTCCGCCGTCCTGTTTGAAGAATGCTCGCAGTGTAGCTTCCTGTATCATTAACGACATTGTAAAACGTGCACCCTTAACAGTGTATGACTCGGTTGCACGGCGTTCTGTCGGCTGGTCTGTACCGTCCCATAGCTGGTTCAGAGTGGCGAGATTTTCCATTGCAGAGTCTTTTTTCATACCATGCCCGCCGAATACGATTCCGGCCTCACTGGAGACAACGGCACCACTCGGCCATCCTTTTGCAAGACTGTATTTGAGCGCAGCCGGGGTTGCATCGCCGTATATTATCCTTGGTACTCGTGGCGACTCCGGTTTGTCCATTTGCAGTTGTAACATGTCAGTTTCAAGTTCGTCGGTGGACTGTCCACTTTTTGCAGCCTGACGGATTGAATCGGTAATACCCTTATGCTTGGCATCCCAAGCTGCGTATTCAGCTTCATACTGCTTGATTACTGGTTTTGCGGTCTCTGCCTGCTTCGCCTCATAATCCCTGATAGCTGCCGTGAAGAATCCGTCGCATGTGCTTTTGCGTTCCCCAGAATCGGCAATGGTTAAGAGAAATAGGCTCGACGGCCCTGACAGTTTTTCGGCCCGCGCGACATCAGCATGGGATTGTACCGCCATCGAAAGAGCAGATAACGACGCAGACACAACAAGTGGTATTGGTGCTTTAACGAATCCTAAAACCTCTTCGACTGCAAGGCGTATCGTAACGGGTAGTGCATCAATGGGATAGGGCAGTGACTCAATCTGAGATTCTATCGGTTGTGGTTCCACCCAGACATCAGTTGCTAATGCTAAAGTTGCTAATTTTGCTAAAGTTGGTTCCGTTACGGGTGTTTCAGAGGCTTCGATTTGCCGCGCCGCCTGAATGCAATCCTTGACGGCCTGCAAGCCAGATGCTGTGTGAAGGTCGTTAATATCGCTGCTTGAGCTGCTGTCTGCGAAGGCGGGTTTAATCAGATACCCGTCAACCACCCGCGCTGCTTCAAGTGCGCTTTGTTCGCCGTTGCCTACATCGGAAACGATCTCAATATGTGCTGCCGGATAACGTCCCCGGAAGTATTTGGCAACCGCTACCAGATTCCCGCAAGAAAGCGCTGCAATGCCGATGTTTCCGCCCACCATGCTGTAGGTGAGCATCGTTGAAACACCTTCACCAATACCGACAACAAACTCGGTGCCATCTCCAGAGGGTAGTTTGTGACTACTCCAGAAACCGCCTTTTTTCTGCCCATTTCTCAATCCAGATTTCAAACCTGTTTCGTCTATCATCTCAATGGTCCGTATCCCGGCGCCGCTGCTTACTGGAATGATCTGTACCATGTCGCCGGTAAACGCCACGCCCTTTGCCGCCGGGTGATAGCCGATCATCTTCACCAATTCATCAAGCGGCATCTCCCGGATAGTGTCTGTCGGTGCGACTTGCTTCCTGGCGAAATACATGCTGTTGGCTGTCGGTGTGGCTACCTTCCAGATTCGGAAGGCCAACTTCGCCGCTGCAGCCCGTTCTTCGGCAAGCAAGGCTTCTGTCTGTTCCCGCTCTTGTATTGTCCTCTGCTGGCGCTCTGCTACCTCTGCCGATGAAAATGTTTTTTCGCTCTTTGCCCAAAATTGCAGGGAGTCGCCTGTAACATGATTCCAAACTTGTCCACCTTCGCCGTCTGCATACAGGCGGATTCTCCCGGCTCCGTTTTTGGGTGACTTGTCTACGACATCCAAGGTATGGAAGGCTCCGTCTATTGGTTTTGCCTGATAGATAATACCGATCTGCTCACATGCTGCTTGTGCCGCTTCGTGAAGATCACTTATGGTCGTCGGGGTCATAGTTGAGCCCCCGCTTTTTGATGGGAAGCAAGATTTGCAACTTCCCAGTTCTTCGGCTTACGGCCTCGCCGCATTGCGTTGGGTGCAACTGCCTGGACACTACCGACTGTTACTGTTGCCAGGTCAGCAAGCCATTGGTCGATTTCGTCTTCGTCCCAACATACCAAGCCGACAGTTAGCTGTTTTCTTTTTGGAAATAGGCCCTTTGACTCCAGTCGCCATTGTGTAGATGCAGCAAGCCCTGTTTTTGCCAACATCGGTTTTCTTCGAATCGGTTTCACGCTGACACCTCCGCGACAAGACGATCAATGTCAGCAATTTTCCACACGGAGCATTTGGCAGATTTTTTCACGGGTTTTGGGTACACGCAGGATTTGACACCAGATAGCAATACTGATTTTGAGACAGGGTAAATTTTCAATACTTCTTTGATTCGGTAAAAACCGATTTGTGGGGGGGCATTCATTGCGGACGTACTTCTGCAACGCTTTTTCATGGTCTTCGCTCCTTTGGAAAAGTATTCCTTAGCTGATCACGCACATTGAGTTGCGGTGGCTCCCGTGGAGACACATATCAGCATGGATGAGCGAAATGTAGCATAACAATGAAAAAGTGTCAGTATATGTCTAAAATAACTAATAATATCAAAATGTTTCATGTTATTGCCTATGGCTTTATAAAATACAAGGGGCATGGTTTTCCCCATGCCCCTTTTCTCAATGCCCTTCCACAATCCGAATCTATGTCATGCTGCCAACTGCTTTAACCTCTGCAAAGTATCAGGAAGCTTCCGTACCATCGTAATCAGGGTAGCGGCCTGGTCGTTCGACTTGGTTCTCCCCTATTCCCACTTTTCCTGCGTCCGGGGTGAAACGTGCAGCCCGTCCCCTTCCTTCTAAAGAAACACCCTATAATCAACTTTCAACACTTCCGCCAGTTTCTTAGCCATTTCCTTGCCAATAGTACGCTTGCCATTCTCCATCTCGCTGATATGATGCTGAGCTATTCCGATCCGGTCGGCAAGCTGCTTTTGTGTCAGCCCTTCCTTGCCACGTCCACCACGGATACATACACCCGCACGGTTAGTTAGCAGTTCCGGAGAAAGCTCTTCAGGTGTGTAGAAGTCCTTTTCAGGTAACTGTCCCGAAAGGTCTGTGACGTGCAGTGCTGCTGCCGTTCTACGCAACTTGTTAATACTAGAGACTGTACCCCTGAACCGGATTTCAACCAGTTTTTCAGTAGGGCGCTTTTTCGTGAGTGCCTGCATAGATAACCTCCACAAGTTTGATGCTGTGGTCCAGTTCTTCCCATACCACAACATAAGTAGGTCTGCCGGTCTTGACATGGCAATGATGCTGTTTGCCAGTCAGTTTGCCGTAGTTTTTCCAGTTGCCGCGCACAGGACCGCTTATGCGTATTTCCGTAATCAGCAAGTCAATAGCGCAGCGCACTGATTGCGGCAGTCTGCTGTATTGCTTCCCTGCTTTATTGCTGTATGTCACTGTCCACGTCATCGGTCACATTATCCCTTTTTATGGTATATTGTCAAGCCGCTTTTCTTCCGGCTGCTATCGGAATGACATTGTTTTCTTTGCCGGAAATGATGCTCTTGATCTTCCGCTCTATAGTTTCAAGCGCCGCCTGTTTTTCATCATCAAAGTCATGCTGGTTATAAGTTCCATCAAGTTTTTCTTTTTTGTGATTTAATACACGATCACGGTGTTCAAGACCGATCTTGCATTTTGCCATCAGCTTGCCCTTGTGAAGTACCGGCCATCGCAAATTACGCCGAACAGCGTGAGCAAGGGCGCGTGTGTCAATCGGTTGTTGTTTCGCTCCGTGTGGACAAGGGAAGATATAACCTTTGCCGGTGGTATCACCGATCAATTCAAGTGCCGTGTCAGTCAAATACACCCGGTGCGTCACATGGTTCTTAGCTTGTGCCGTATAGATCGCTTCCCCTGGAATAGTCCACCACCTGCCGTCAATTTCTCCCCGGTGCATTGCTGATACTTCCCCAGGGTGTTGTCCAGTGACTAATACAAGGCGCAATGCCCGCCGGACATCATTTATAAAGGCGAACTGCTTCGGCAAATCTATAAACCCGACTTAATCTGTTTTGGTAAAATAATTCTGGAACTCAAGTCATTAAAGGCACTCTCACCTGAGCATGAAGGACAAGTTTTGAATTATCTGAATGCAACAGGGATGAAACTTGGTCTTCTTGTCAATTTCGGATCATATCCAAAGGCAACAATTAAGAGACTGGTACTTTAAAATCCGACCACGAAAAACACGAAAGGCACGAAAAAAATCAACATTCAAACAAAATATATTTTATGGAAAGGCAGACAATAATGCCTTTAAAAATAGCTGCTTATTTAATTTTACACCAGATGATTCCTTTCGTGAGTTTCGTGCTTTTCGTGGTTTGCTATCGACATGGCGATTACAAGATGCAAAGAAGGAACATCTCTGGGGTCTTGACATTTGGACATTCTCTCTCAACACGATGATCCCCAAAACCACAAACATCAAAACGGCCTACCGCAAACCATCTATCTCTTCATCAGTCAACCCGGTATATCTCCTGATTTTATCATTTAACTCACCATCATTTATCATCTCAACGGCAATTTGAATATTTCTTTGTTCAATCCCCTTCTCAATCCCTTTCATCTCTCCTTCAAACCATGATGTTCTGATTGAACTTTCAAGAACACGCCGGTCTTCAATGTAACTCTCATACTCCTTACGGTCTTCTTTGGTAAGCTTCAAAATATCCAGCTCTACCGCCGCTTTCTTTAAACCTTTGGCTTCAAATTCATTCTTGATTTCAGAATTCTTTAGAAAATATATCCATTGATCAAGGCTATCTTCCGCAAGGTCGTTAAAATCATTCACCTTGAGGATGAAATACTCGGGGAAGATTTCAGACACATGCGCCAGGTTACTCAACTTATTCTTCTGTAAGGCGGACAACTGGAGCAGATCGTTTTTATGTATTCCCCGGAAATCAACTACACCTTTATAGACATAGTCTTCACCATGCCCGAGATCAAAGTAGACAATGTTTATGGATATGATCTTGCGGACTTTGTCATAGCTGAAGCCGGTGTCCATATTGTCGGTTATCAGTTTTGATGCGCCATACAGCATCCGATGGAAATAGTCATACTGGCCACCCACCTGCAATTCGATCAGTACCAGTTCATCACTTTCAATTTCTGTCAGCAGGTCAACGCGATTATATTTGTCATCTTCGCTCTGCCTGTTGCCTTCGCTCTCAAGAATGCTTTTGATGTTCACATCCCGCTTGAGCAACACCGAAAGAAAACCTTCAAGTATCTCGAAGTTGGCTTTATTGCGGAGCAGTTTTTTTAACGCCCAATCAAATCTAACCAGTGTGCTTTTCACGGTTTTTTACCTCGTTACCCTCAAAACTCAAAATAGAAATCGATTTATCTGGCAACGTCTCACATTCTTCGACATTTTTGTCAAAGCTTTTGGGTAGGCAGTAATGCGGGCAAAGTCAATTTATAGGTAGCCGATTATTTCATCAACGAATTCTTCCATAGCGGGAAGTTCCGCTTCAACTATACCTACCGCAAACCATCTATCTCTTCATCAGTCAACCCTGTATATTTCCTGATCTTATCATTTAACTCACCATCATTTATCATTTCAATGGCAATTTCATGGTTTCTTTCAATCTTCCCTTCAATCTTCCCCTTCTCAATCCCCTTCATCTCTCCTTCAAACCATGATGTTCTGATTGAACTTTCAAGAACACGCCGGTCTTCAATGTAACTCTCATACTCCTTACGGTCTTCTTTGGTAAGCTTCAAAATATCCAGCTCTACCGCCGCTTTCTTTAAACCTTTGGCTTCAAATTCATTCTTGATTTCAGAATTCTTTAGAAAATATATCCATTGATCAAGGCTATCTTCCGCAAGGTCGTTAAAATCATTCACCTTGAGGATGAAATACTCGGGGAAGATTTCAGACACATGCGCCAGGTTACTCAACTTATTCTTCTGTAAGGCGGACAACTGGAGCAGATCGTTTTTATGTATTCCCCGGAAATCAACTACACCTTTATAGACATAGTCTTCACCATGCCCGAGATCAAAGTAGACAATGTTTATGGATATGATCTTGCGGACTTTGTCATAGCTGAAGCCGGTGTCCATATTGTCGGTTATCAGTTTTGATGCGCCATACAGCATCCGATGGAAATAGTCATACTGGCCACCCACCTGCAATTCGATCAGTACCAGTTCATCACTTTCAATTTCTGTCAGCAGGTCAACGCGATTATATTTGTCATCTTCGCTCTGCCTGTTGCCTTCGCTCTCAAGAATGCTTTTGATGTTCACATCCCGCTTGAGCAACACCGAAAGAAAACCTTCAAGTATCTCGAAGTTGGCTTTATTGCGGAGCAGTTTTTTTAACGCCCAATCAAATCTAACCAGTGTGCTTTTCACGGTTTTTTACCTCGTTACCCTCAAAATTCAAAATAGATCATCTCTCCGACGGTGCCTACATAACCATCCTTTTACCCCTTATAAACCGCCACCAGGCCACAAAAATAGCCAGGTTTACCGTGACAAAGTAGAGCGGAATCTTCAGCGCGTCGCTCATGCAATGCTCCTTTTTTTTACTTCACGATATATCCGGTGATAACTCACCGCCATCTTTTCTGCCGAAAATGCTTGTTCGGCCCTCATTCGTGCTGCCTGTGACATCCGCTCCCTCAATTCATCATCCGCAAAAAGCTGAAGGCATTTTGCAGCAAAATCTTTTGGATCGCGGCCTTCTATCAAAAACCCCTCTGAGCCATTTTCAAATATCTCACTAATTCCGCCAACTGCAGGAGCTGTTACCGGCAGGCCGTGAGATAGGGCCTCAAGAATTGTCATTGGTTTTCCCTCGTGAATGAGGTATTGAGATAGACATTCAATCCCTGATTTCATCAATGACATGTACAGCCAGATCGCCACCCTCAGCTCTTCGGCAAGTTTCCCTCATTGAGGAGGATTACCGTGATGGCGAGATCAGAGCGTGTTCTCAATGATCTGATCAGGTTAAATTCCATAACTTCGGCCCCTGCCCAAAGATCACCGGAGATGATGTGAAGTATTTTTATTTTGTCTAACATTGGATTTTTCATAATGAATTGGACGTTTGGGTTGGATTATATTCTAAGTGATGTTAAAATGCCATTGCTCTTTATAATACAATTTTTTTTTAATTTTAATGTTCTAATTTGATCATATTCCGCAGTTCAAGAAAGAAATTTGCCATGCTTCTCATAATTACATTGCTTTTAATTTGGGTTTTAATCAAATTCAGTGTGCCAATTATGGAAGGTTTTTTAGTTATCGATAAGTCTCTGCCACATGCTGACGCACTTTGTGCCCATTGGCTGAAAAAATTACAAAGTTGTATACGTATGGTGATTATCTGAACTGGGATGATGGTGAACGGTGGGAGCCTGACCTTGAAATAGATCTTGCATTGGTTTTTCGTGGATGAGATTAAATAAATCAGGGAATTTATCGCCAAGGTGCGAGAATTGTTGATAAAGGAGAACATGTCATGACAAAGAGTACTGCACGCTTATTGCCTATGTTGATTATGCTGCTTTCTTTCGGGTGTGGTGGCGGCGGTGGTTCTGCCGCGAATACGTCCGGCACACCCGCAGCAAACACGCCTGCTACCCCTGCCAAAGTGGTTATTTCATTTTCATTGATCAGCACCGCAAAACTTCCCTTTCGCCTGAATGGTGTCCAGATCAGCGCAACGCTGCCGGCGGGTTTGACGGTAACCGCCTCCGGATCGACCATCGCCTCTGGCCTGGAGGCCGGGAGTGTTGCGAGCAGCGCGGTAAACACCAATTTTCCCGTATTTGGCCGCTATTCGGCACCAAATAGGGTTACGCTGGTGATTGCAGACAGCAGTAATGCCCAGACAGGCTTCGGTCCTGGTGAAATGGCCCGCCTGACCTGTTCGCTTGCTGCCGGTATAGCCATCAGCGAGAGCGACCGATTGACTCTGGAAAATGCCATCACATTCAAGGCTTCCGGATGGGATCCGACCGCTGCGACGAATCCGGTTTCGCTTAACAGGTTTCTTAAACCCAGGATTGTGATTATAATGTAACCACTCTTAATCCGATATTGAAACCTCTGCCGTAATCGATATGATTGCCAAGTGATGCTTTGTGATGCGCATAACATCTGAGCCAAAAAACAGTTGAACCACGAAATAACCTAGACGCTTTTGGGACCACGAAAGACACGAAAAGTCATGAAAAAATTTAATAATTACAGCAAAACAGTAATTCGACAACCAGGTTAGACCATAATGTGCATAAAGGTGTGGCAGTACCAGATGTTGGCTAAATTGTTGTGGAGTTGGTATATGGTGAAAAAAAGAGCTTGGGCGTAAGACTGAGGGTCTTAGGTGTCCACTCCTGACACAAAAGGAGCTCTTTTATGCAGATATCTTCCAACTCGCTGGTGATAAACTTTTGATTATATCACATAAAGGATTTGAGTGGCTGCATCTGGTGCAGACTTGCAACAATGTATTTTTATCGCCTCTGGAGGTGCTGTTTGGGATCATTGGCTGAAAGACTGCGAGAGTTTTATACATACGGCGATTATTTGAACTGGGATGATGACGAACGGTGGGAACTGATTGATGGTGCGGCGTACAATATGACACCGGCTCCTAGCCGGAGACATCAGGACATTTCGGGCGAATTGTTTCGGCAATTTGCCACTTATTTGCTTGATAAGCGGTGCCAGGTTTATGCTTCACCTTTTGATGTGCGTCTCCCCGAGGGAGATGAGGCTGATGAAGATATCTTGACGGTTGTGCAACCTGACATTTCCGTAATCTGCGATTCGCATAAACTTGATGACGCCGGTTGTATCGGTGCGCCTGACCTGATTGCGGAGATTCTGTCTCCATCGACCTCGCGTAAGGATCATAAGGAAAAGTTTGTACGTTATGAACGTGCAGGAGTTAAAGAATACTGGCTGGTCGATCCGCTGGCGAATACAGTTACCGTTTTCAAGCTTGACCTCGGCAATAGGTATGGTCGTCCCGATGTTTACGGCGATAACGAAAAGATAGTTGTCGGTATCCTTCCGGATCTGGAGATTGATCTTCCACTGGTTTTTCGAGAATGAGACATCTGGTTTGATATGCAGATGAGAGGTTGCATATCAAGTCAGTCGGCTGGCGGGTATAGATTGAAACGGTATATTGTAGCATTCGTACTATGCGTATCGGGATTGTCACTGTTTTGTCGGCATCTCCGAAAGGGTTCGTTTTGATGGGGAGGGGGGGCGCTATTGACTGGGCTGCACATGGTTGAGGGGTACGATTTGGCCGGAAGCGGTTTTGATGGCCGATATCTGGACAATACCGATGTGTACCGGGCGATGCGGCGCGTCCTGGATGCTGAAGAACATTCAGATCAGTCAAGAGTCAGGCAAGGAAAGAAAAAGTAGGCCTATTCCCCCTACATCTGTTTTCGTGCCTTGTCAATGAACTGCTTGAACAGTTCAAGAGAGTGACTGATTGTCGGAGTATGGATGATTTCCGGCGCGTAAGTTGTAAGATTGCCGTAAGGGTCAGCCAGTTCGGTACGCACCGTATATGTGGTATCCGGCTTCAGTCCGGTCATGGTCAATTCAGGCCGTCGCGAGTACAGGGAAGATGTTGACACCTGTTCTGTTCCTGACTTGTCCCGCACTGTGACTCTGAGGAGCGCCACCTCAGGCTCTTCCGGTGAGTCAATCAGTTTGCTGGCTGCATGCAAGGTTACTCCTTGCGTATTCGTTTCAAAGCGGATTTCTGGCGGTTGATCGGCGCGTGGCGGTGTCTGGTCAATAATGGTGTAATTGAGATCGGGATGATAGAGAGGATCACCGAAAAGTGAGGTAGACCAATTGACATAAGAAGTTGCGCGGAGGAAACATTCGCCTAAATCCCGGCCGCGTAACAGGTATTTCATCAGTATCGCATAATCCCCGAAAGTTGCATTGGTAATATGAGGTCCTCCGGCGTAGGCGGGGGCCCCGGCTGCCGTGATCGTGACCCCTTTTGCTACCTGCTGCCAGACATTCGCTTCTTTGAAATTGAGGCCGTTCGGACTGGTTACGGTGCGTTCGACGCCGCCGGGGTAAAATCCTTCCACATGCCAGTCGGCAGGTCCGTTGCTACAGCTGCCGGCGAATTCTGCGGAGGGGCGGGACAGGAATGGAAGTCCCTGGTCATTCTTTGCCGGCAGCAGGAAGCCGAGAGCTTTCAGTTCTTCTGCAGACCAGAGATTTTTTTCAGCCGCTTGCTGCAATCGTACCCGAAGATCACCGGTTGTGATACTTTTTTTCCCTTGAGCGGCCAACGTCTGTCTGAACCGGCAGTCAATTTCCGGCCGCAGGTAACGTGAGGCATAGAGGGCGTAATCTACTAATCGTTTGGCTTCTTCAGGCCCCTCTCCGTCAATGCGAGAAACGGCATAGGCAAAGAATCGTTTGGGGGTTGTTTTTCGCTGTTCACCAAATGGTGGAAGCAGCTGAAATGTAGGTGTATATCTGCTTTTCCGCAGATATGCGTACGTATCAGGGTGCATGTAGGGATTCCACTCCATCAATGGCTTGCGCAAGGCGGAAGTGATGATGAAATTGATCACCCCTTTATCTGCCTCCGGCCCGCCTGCCATATAGAATGGAACAACCGCTGGAGGAATGTTGTGCCAGTCATAGTATATGGTTTGCAGGCGTTGTTCCAATGAGACGAGCGATCCATGATCGCTGCGGTGCGGCGTTGCCCCATGTTCGATGCCGAAAACTCCTTGCACGGCATAAGGTGTGCCGTGAACGACGACGATGTAAAGAATGTGATCACGAAGCAGTGTGCCGTCGGGAAGTGCGTTTAACGGGTCTTCGAGAAATTTTCTGACCGGGTCAAGAATGTCCTCGGTTGTAATTTTGTCGTCCGGTATTTCATCGTTCCCGTTTGCAGAGAATGTGAAATCACGGGCATCATGGTAACGGAGCGACAGGTCTCGAATGGTTTTGCCCTGGCGGTTTTTAATCGAGAATTCTACCGTAATGCTACCCCTGAATAGTTGTGCGGCGTTGATGCGGAAACAACGCCCCTTGCCCTGTTCGACCGGCGGATAGCTGGCTGAATCGCCTGTGTTTGCGGGAAGGCCGCTGACAAGCAGATCTTGCCTGATCGATGTGATGATTGTTTCCTGACCACTTTCCTCCGAGCGGCATTTTATTAGAACTGTGTTCCAGTCAGCGTCAGGATCGTTTACGTGAAATTCGACTTTGCGCGAATCTCTGATCCATTTACTGTCGGATGGGGTTTTTCCTTTCCCGACAAATACGATTCCGTTAAGATTGTCCCGGCTTTCTTCTTTGATGTACCAGGAATTGAGATGACTCCGGCCAAAATGCTTGCAGGAAAGCCCGAGCAGGTGGGGCTTTTTCCCTGTTTCAGGATCGGTGTGCATGGAAGCATAATACTCTGCGACTTCCCTGGAATCCTGGGCTGAACTGCCGGAGCTTTGATTTTTCCAGTCACTGTTATAGAGTACCAGCACTTGATCTGTTGCAGCTGCAAATGATTTTAAAGCCAGATCTGCTGAGCCGGTTTTGGTGGCTGACATGCCGGGAAGACAAAGGATAATGGTACATACGATGTACAAAATGCTCTTACAGGTTGCAGATATCATGAGATGAGCTCCGGATTACATCGGTGAATTATTCGTTACGTCTGGCGGTTGTTGCAGGATCTTTTCCAGAACGATTGTAGCAGAAATTTGATTGTCAGTCTGTTGATTCCTGCTATATTTTTATCGCATATTGCTGGCAGGTAATGTAAATTTTCGGCAGTGAATCGATGATAGCTCTAAACAGCGAAAGGTTGCAGATGACATTTCTTGCTACGCTTCAGCGATACCGATTTTACTTCGGCGCAGTTCTTCTTCTGCTTGTTGCGGTTTACTGGCGAATCGTGCCGTCGATGGTGCGTCAATGGTACAGTGATGAGAACTACTCGCACGGTTTTCTCGTTCCGATCATTGCCGGGTACTTTCTCTGGCAGCGCTGGCCCGATCTGAAAGGGCGACTGGTCAAGCCTGATGGATTGGGCCTGATAGTGATCATTTGGGGTCTGGTTCAACTTCTGATTGCCTGGCTTGGAGTTGAGTATTTCACCATGCGCTCGTCTCTCATCGTGCTTCTGGCCGGAATGACCCTCTTCTGGTTCGGGCGGGAGGTGCTGAAAGGGATGGCTCTGCCTCTGGGCTACCTGATTTTCATGATTCCGATCCCTTATATCATTTATGATATGGCCGCTTTTCCACTGAAGTTGTTCGTGACCAGAGTGTCGGTCGCATTTATGAAAATAGTGGGGGTCGTGGTAATGCGGGAGGGGAACATTATCATGTTTCCCACTACGACACTGGAGGTTGCGGATGCCTGCAGCGGTATACGGTCGCTAATTTCGCTTCTGGCAATCGCAGTTGCATACTCATTCGTAATGAAAACCTCCCCTTTACGTCGCTGGATCATCATTTGCTCGGCTGTGCCGATTGCGGTAGCAACCAACTCGTTGCGGGTAATCGTGACCGGAATTCTGGCCCAATGGTGGGGGGCCCGGGCCGCAGAAGGTTTTTTTCATGAATTTGCCGGGATGGCGGTGTTTGTACTGGCCATGGTTATGCTGGTAGCGTTCGGTGCGGCAGTGAAGGGTGGAAAGGGTGAAACGGGGAAGCAGGCATGCGGAGAAACCGCATCTCCAGAAGTTTTTTCATCATCTCATCTCCATATCGACGCATCACCGGCCGTTACCCCATTATCGCTTCATCCCTTATACCGTTTCATCACCGTATTCGCATTATTGACCGTGGCGGCGCTGATCATCACGTTCCACAAGGATATGGACGTACCGACCAATCGTCCCTTCAGCCAGTTCCCTCAGCAGGTGCAGGCGTGGAAGATGTCAAGTCGAAGTGAGTTCAGCGCTGATGTTCTGCAAGCGTTGAAACCAACGGATTATCTGTATCACCAGTATAAAGATGCAGCCGGACAAACGGTAAGTCTCTATGTCGGTTATCATGGCGGTGGCGAAGGTGGCGGCGAGATTCACTCTCCCAAACACTGTCTGCCGGGCAGCGGCTGGTACGAGGTATCGACACGCCAAGGCGTTTTGGATACTCCCGGTGGAAGCATTAACATCGTGCGAGCGGTTTACCAGAAGGGTGAAAGCAAAGAGCTGTTCCTGTACTGGTTTCAGGTGCGGGATCGTTCCATAACAAACGAATATTCCCTTAAAATTGCAGAGATCATGAACTCGGCGCTTTACAGGCGCCGGGACGCTTCTTTCATACGGGTGTCCGTGCAGGTTGACGCGAATATTGACCAGGCCACTGCCAGGGGCGAACAGTTCATCCGGGATTTTGAGCCGTTGTTCAGGGAATTTTTGCCTCGTTGACTCTTAAGTCTTCTTGGCCTCGGGATTACCGGGATTACTCGGGATTTCAAAAACAATCAAAGGAGCATAGATATGAACCGTGAGAGAATTATTTCAGTAATCGGGCTTGGCTATGTCGGTTTGCCTGTGGCGGTTGCTTTTGGCAAGGTTCGCAGGACTGTCGGCTTTGACATTAACCGGACGAGGATTGAAGAGCTGCAGGCTGGATACGACCGGACCGGTGAGGTGACTACTGCGGATCTTCAGGCAACGGATATCCTTTTTACCGAAAAGCTGGAAGAGCTGGCTCTGGCGGATTTTCATATCGTTGCGGTGCCGACTCCGGTGGATGAGGCGCACCAGCCGGATCTGACTCTGATGTACAAGGCATCAGAAACGGTAGGCAAGGCTCTGAAAAAAGGAGATGTTGTTGTCTATGAATCAACCGTTTACCCGGGGGTGACGGAAGATGAATGCGTGCCGGTACTGGAACGGGTATCAGGACTTGAGTGCGGGCGGGATTTTACAGTGGGATACAGCCCGGAGAGGATTAATCCCGGGGATAAAGAACATACCTTTACCAAAATAAAGAAGGTGGTTTCCGGCCAGGATGCTGAAACTCTGGAAATTGTTGCCCAGGTGTATGAATCGGTGGTGACTGCCGGCGTGCACCGGGCTACTTCCATCAAGGTCGCGGAGGCGGCCAAGGTCATCGAAAATACCCAGCGCGATCTGAATATCGCCTTGATGAATGAGCTGGCCCTGATCTTCGACCGCATGGGCATTGATACAAATGATGTTCTGGAAGCGGCCGGCACCAAGTGGAATTTTCTCAAGTTCAAGCCGGGGCTGGTCGGCGGGCATTGTATCGGTGTTGATCCATACTATCTTACTCATAAAGCGGAAAAAATCGGCTATATCCCCCAGGTGATCCTGGCCGGTCGCCGGATTAACGACGACATGGGCATTTTTGTCGCACAACGTGCTATCAGGGAGATGATTCGCGCCGGACACAATATTCTGGGGTGCACGGTAACTGTGTTGGGGTTGACTTTCAAAGAGAACTGCCCCGATCTGCGCAATTCCAAAGTGATAGATATCATACGGGAACTGCAGGATTACGGTGTTGATGTCCAGGTGTGTGATCCGATGGCCGATTCTGGCGAAGCGATGCATGAGTACGGTGTCCGACTTGTTCCGATAGTGGAATTGAGACCTGCTGCAGCGCTTGTTGCAGCGGTTTCTCACCAGCAGTTTCAGGAGTGGTCAACTGCGGATGTCGCCGCTTTGATGGGAACCAACCCTGTTTTGATTGATGTCAAGGGGATGTATGACCAGCAGGCGATGAAGGCTGCTGGAATAAGGGTTTGGAGACTGTAAAGGAAAAAGGGAGGCAGTATGAATCGCTACGAAAAGAGTGAGAGTCAATTACAGTCACAACCGAAAACCTGGCTGATCACCGGTGTGGCCGGTTTTATCGGCTCAAATCTGTTGGAACATCTTCTGCGGCTTGACCAGCGGATTGTGGGGCTCGATAATTTTTCCACCGGCAAGCAGAGTAACCTGGATGAAGTTCAGCATTGCGTTTCTGAAGAGCAGTGGCTCAGGTTCACGTTTGTTGAAGGGGATATCCGGAATCCGGCCACCTGCCGTGGTGTCTGTCAGCGGGTTGATTTTGTCCTGCACGAAGCTGCTTTGGGTTCTGTTCCGCGTTCTATCGAGGATCCGATCACCAGTAACGAGAGTAACGTCAGCGGTTTCCTGAACATGCTTGTGGCTGCCCGGGATGCAGGAGTGAAGCGCTTTGTGTATGCGGCCAGCAGCTCTACCTATGGTGACCATCCCGGTCTTCCCAAAGTGGAAGACGAAATCGGAAAACCGCTCTCTCCCTATGCCGTTACCAAATACGTGAACGAACTCTATGCTGATGTCTTTGCCAGAACCTATGGGATGGAGCTGATCGGATTGCGCTACTTCAACGTTTTCGGGCCCCGCCAGGATCCGGAGGGCGCCTATGCCGCAGTTATCCCCTGCTGGATCAGAGCGCTGATAAAGGGAGAAGCCGTTTACATCAATGGCAACGGTGAAACCAGCAGAGATTTCTGTTTCGTGAAGAATGTGATTCAAATGAACCTCCTGGCGGCGACAAGTACGGAGCCGAATGCCGTGAACCAGGTCTATAACACAGCGGTAAATGCAAGAACCGACCTGAACGGACTGTTTAGCAAACTGCACAGCCGCCTTCTACCCCACTTCCCGCATTTGCATGATTGCAAACCTGTCTATCGTGATTTTCGCAAAGGGGATGTGTTGCATTCACAGGCCGATATCAGTAAGGGTTCCAGACTTCTGGGGTACGCTCCTACCCATTCGATTGATCAGGGACTGGATGCCGCGCTGCCGTGGTATATGGCCAATCTTGTGTGATAGTCGTATAGTTTCTTACCAAAATAACTCTCCCGGAGGAAATCATCATGTGCGGCATTGTCGGATACATCGGTGAGCAGCAGGCTACACCCGTCATTTTGGAAGGTCTGAAAAAACTGGAGTACCGCGGCTACGACTCGGCCGGCATCGCCACTCTGGCACAGGGAGAATCTGCGATACGGCGTAGCGAAGGCAAGCTTGTCAACCTTGAAAATAATCTGCTCCGGCAACCGCTCTCAGGTGTCATCGGCATCGGCCACACCCGCTGGGCGACACACGGAAAGCCGTCCGAGATCAATGCCCATCCCCACAAGGCCGGATCGGTCATCGTCGTCCATAACGGCATCATCGAAAACTATCTGCAACTCAAAGAACAACTCAAGCGTACCGGTCACACGTTCAAGAGCGAAACCGACACCGAAATCATCGCCCATCTGATCGAAGAAAAACTCAAAAAAGAATCCGATTTCGCCAAGGCAGTCCGTCAAGCGTTGGCGGAGTTGCGAGGCGCCTACGCGGTCTGCATCCTCAATGAAAAAGAACCGGAGATCCTGATTGCCGCCAAACTTGGCTCGCCACTGGTGGTGGGGCTTGGGCAGGGGGAGTATTTCGTCGCCTCGGATATTCCTGCCATCCTGGCGCACACCCGCGAGATGGTCTTCATGGAAGACGGCGAGATGGCTGTTTTCAGCAATG
>JBAXVG010000072.1:0-20740 GCA_037129255.1 Desulfuromonadales bacterium
TTTTTTTGCCAATACTAGAACAAGACCCCTTTAAACCTTCTCGGCCGGGTCGTGTTGTTTTTTCACTGCCCCCCCAAAAAATTCCCCCATGTGCTGGAGGGTTTTCCCCAAACCAAAATTTCCTCGTTGCCCCCCTTTTTTTTTTGCCCCCCCCCCCCCCCCTCATGGTCCCTTGTCTGCCTTCAGAAGGGCCCACAGAGAGCGTGGAGCATATAAATTGTGCTATTCAACTGTCTGCTGATTTTTTTTCGGTTTTCGCACAACCCTGAATACAAACATCCCGGCGACAGATAACAGCACTCCGACCAACATACTGGCAACAATTATCGTGCTGAGTCCTATCGGCCTTGGATCACCAAGAATGATCTTGACCGGAACGGGAGAACTGTTCTGGTCGAGAAACAAAACAGCCAGGAACAAAGTCGTGATGATAGAAAAGAATATCAGCTTGATTTGCATGATGATATAAACCAGCCTTTATTTTTGAGTATTGACCTTCAACTCAGCCCACTCCTCCTCAGGCAGATCCTTGCAATACATCAGAGCGCCGTTTGCGCCGGCATAGACAGGATCCGAGATTCTTTTCACGCTGCCATACCCCAGCGTTTCCTGCATATATTTTTCCAATTCTTCACACAGACCGACCACCTGGCTTCCCCCACCGGCAAGGATGATATTTTCCTTCAGTTCTGCCTGAAATTCAGGGTCAAAGGTTGATACGAGATATTTGATCCCTTCAGCGATCTCCGGCACGATCGACCGGCATGCCTGCCGCATTTCATCAGTTACATCCAGTGCCGTAGGTTTCCCCTGAATCGGCAGGGTTAGGTACAGTTTTTCAGCGTTATTGGAAATAATAGCATGCTCTTCCTTGAATTTTTTAAGCATGTTCAATGTGTAATTTGCATCCGGATATTTTGCTTCAATCAGATCAAAAAAAACATTATCGATAAAGTCGCCAGCTTTATAGGTCGTTATCTGGTCTTCTTTCGTTGGAAACAAACCCTGCATCCGGCACAAATCAACGGTGCCTGCACCTATATCAATAACAAGCCCGTTGTTCAGCAAGTTCATCCCGTACGCCACAGAAAAAGGCTCGGAGGCTACCTGTACGTAATCCAGAATCCCCTCGGATATATCCAGCAACGCCTGCTTGTTATTCTCGCTTGCAAGGGCGGGTGCTCCAATGACAGCTCTAATAATATAGTCTTCCGGCTTCCCTTGAGTCGCCAGGTCGATCAGATGCCTGAGGAGTTTTTTTGCTACATCTATGGTCTGTTTGTAGCCACCAGGATTCTCCTTTGAATGGTCAGAGTGCTTGAGAACTCCCAATTCAAGCGGTCGGAAAATATTGCAGGACAACCTGTGCTTAATGGCCTCATCGCCGTAAAGCACTTCTTTGCCAAGCAGTTTCCGCGCAATCATGTCTTTCGGAAACCCGACGTAGCTTGGTACACAAACGCGGACACCATTATCGCAGGCTATCACGCTCATCGATGTGCCAAAATCAATTCCAACGTTTAAAATTTTCGAATCTCCCACGGTATTCCTCCATTATAGTTCTTAATTACCAGTATCAGTCAATCTTTCTTGATCCCCTTCAAAAAACCGAAGGCCCCGCCAGTCAATCCGAATGCTTTTAACAGCAGTATGGCCGGAACTGCAACTTCGGCGGAGGCCGCAACAACTACCAGAGTTATTCCGGTCACAACACCGACACCCAGACCGGCGACTGTATTGCCGAAAATAGAGCAGGCGGTATGAATATTATCCTCTGTTGCGCACGAATAGTTCTCTTTGATAAGATTGCTTCCAGCCTGTTTACTTCCTGAATTGTTCGCTACAGATGCAGTTTCCATTGTTGCCTCCCCAGATTTTAGGATTGTTCTTCACTCGTATTCGCACTGAGCATCAGTATAGTTTCCAGGCGGGCCTTGTCTCCGTATTCAAGTAGCTTGGCCTTGTATTCAAGCAATTTACCAGCCTCTTTCAAACATATCCCGGTTAAAATATCGCTCAGGCTGGATATTTCGTTGAGATAGATAAACGTACCACCCGTCTCGCAGGCCATCCAGCGGAAACTGGATTCCGTTTCGTGGATGTTGTTGCATAGAATGGGATAGATCTTGATTCCTCTGGTTTTAATGACTCCGACTTCTTTCCGGTAATCCTTCATCCGGGTACAGGCTCGAAAGCTGTCGATTACTCCATGCGCAGGTTTATCTCCTACCAGAACTACCGCTTTGGGCGTTGTTGATGAACTCCAGTTCAGATTGGCAGCATCGTATAAAGCGCATTCGACCGCCTCGGCTCCGTCTCCGCCCTCTCCTATGTGCAAATCGGGGGAGCGTAAGAATTCTGCCACTTCTTTTTTGTCAAATGTGAGCGGCAGAATCTTTGTCAGATAAAATTCGCTCTCTCCTTCGTCTCCATGGTCCTTATAGGCAATAATCCCCATCCTCACGCCCTGTGAAAATTCAAACACATCTTCCAGGATCTTGAGGATATTATCGCGTACTTCATGTATGTAGGGTTCCATGCTGCCGGTGGTATCTATTGCAAAAACCACATCAAGGGAGGATTCGACAAATAAACGACCATTTTTCAGGTGATGCTCCCTCTCACTCATCTCCCTGAACAAACGGGCTTTCTTCGCTTCTATTGTTTCCATGCGGCAGGTGCTCCAGCAAAAGTTCCGTGAGCCGTATTTAAACTATATTGCACATTTTGCAGTGCGGTATTTGTATATTGAAGGGATGTAAACTGTCAAGATAAACATGACAAGCAACATAGCCAAAGCTTTACTTCTTTTTCATGATGGAAGTTGACCATCCAGACTTCACTAATATTGACGTAAAAGGACTATCTGGCTCGGCTTTCTGTTTTGAATATCCTGTGATATCATTTTCAATGCCGTTAAGTTTGGTAACAAGACCCACCAGCGTGGCATCCCGACAAACATCACTCTTCCCCTCTTTTATCAGCACCGTAACGCGTTCAATAATTTCACTGGCGACTTTCTTCTTTCTGCTGTGAAGCGAGTTACGGACATAGGTCAAAAAGACACTCTTAGAATACGCAATAGTCGAGTCTGCTGTTTTTTGCACTGCACCAACAAAAATATCGCCCATATGTTGAAGGTTGGATCTGAGATCAATTTTCATGCGGGTTCCTTTCTTGATCATTTGCGATATCCGGCGGTGGTTATTAATTCCTGCCATGCCTAATAGGCGTCATTAATGCATAAAAACTACTTACTGTCGATTGTAAGAAATACCTATGAGAGGGGCATATGGGGAGAAATCAGCAGCTGTAATTTGATATTATCCGTAATTACCTGTTTTCGGGTGGGAGCTGCTCCCGCAGCTGTTCTGCCAAGGTTGCCCAGCGTGCAAGCATTACCGCGTTGTCGGCACCGAGTTTATCCATCAAATTTGTTCGATGTGCATCTACAGTCCTGATGCTGATTCCGAGGAGTTGAGCAATTTCCTTGGATGTGGCGCCACGTCCCACTAATCGGAGGACTTCACGCTCCCGAACGGAAGTTCGCTCGGTGAGAATGATGTGTTCTTCCTGACAGGCCGATTGCAGGTGGTGATTCCGTATGGCATCACGTTGCCTCAGACGACTGGTAATGGCAGCAATCAGCTCCTCAGGGGAAAACGGCTTTGATAGGTAGTCGTCGGCTCCGCCTGTCATCCCACGGCGCATTTCATCGCGTTCTCCCTTCGCAGTCACAAAAATGAAGGGTACATCTGCAAATGCTCCTTCCTCTCTGATGATTTCCAATACAGAATGACCATCCATGATCGGCATCTCAATATCGCACAGAATCAGATTCGGGCGATTTTCACGCAGTCTGGCGAGCCCTGCCACCCCATCGGGAGCGGTACTAACATCAAAACCTTTCTTCTGCAGGATTATTTCCATAAGCCTGCAAACTTCGGCATCATCTTCTATGATCAGAATTGAAAACATGGTTTCCCCTCCGTTATCAGGGTGCTTCATGCGCTCAGCCTCTGCCGCCAGACCCCCAACGGCTGTGAATAAAGCTCTCTCCAAACCTGAAAATCAAGCAGTCGGTCAAAAGCCCGATTGAAATAATTATAATCATTGCTGCCACAACCAGGGCCATATCGTATAATTTCCGACTCTTCATGAGCGTCGAACCTATGCCGCTTGGTGTTTTCACCAAATCTGTTCAATGGCGATTCCTTACGGCAAAAAGTGGTGAAGATTTTTTATCGTGATGGTCTATCACAAACGAATTGAAAGTCCAAGCCATTCTGAACCAAAACATTGAAAAACTGTTCATTTTGTTGTACACTGCTGCCCTGTCACGCACAAATAACAGTTTGAATTCACGGGCATTGTGAGTATCTACTTCATGTTCTTCTCCCCGAAAAAAATGGAACTGGTAGCGGCGTTCAATGAAGCATTGGCTGATCAGCACATGATCGTCAGGCAGACGGAATTGATATGACCCGGTGCACACGCGGCATAATGGCAGCGCTGCTGTTTATGTCTCTCGCTGTTCCGGTATGGGGCAAGAATTATATTCTGCACTCTCCCAAACTGTGGAGTCAGCAGGAAAAAGAGCAGTATGAGAAGAATAATCCTCTGACCGAAACGGAAAAAGAGCTGATCGAGAGCCAAAAAGAGCAGGCCGAAAAAAATAAAGAACGGCTTAAAAGGGAAAAAGACCAGGCTATAAAGGTTAAAGAGCAGGCAAAGAAGGAAAAAGAACAGGTTGAGCAGGAAAAGAAGCAGGCACAAAAAGAAAAAGAACAGGTCGAAAAAGAAAAGAAACAGGCAAAAAAAGAAAAAGAGCAGGTTGCCAAGGAAAAGAAACAGATTGAAAAGGAAAAGGAGCGGGCAAAGAGGGAAAAAGAACTGGTTGAGAAAGCCAAGGAACAGGTTGAAAAGGAGAAAGAGCGAGCAAAGATAGAAAAAGAACACGTTGAAAAGGTAAAGGAACAGGTTAATAAGGAAAAAGAGCGGATTAAGAAGGAACAGGAGCAGGTAAAAAAAGAAAAATTAAAGATGAGGCAAAATCAGATTTTGGTCAAGGATGGTGTTTCATACCGCGAAGTCACGGTTCAAAAGGGAGATACTCTGTACGGCATATCCCGCAAATACGGTAAGGACGGTTCCTCCTATGCTGAGACGCTGCGCTTTAATAATATTGAGGATCCAGGAAAGCTCACCAGTGGCGATGTCATTAAAGTACCCTTGTTCAAGAAGAAGAAAGTGGTGAACAACCAGGCAAAACAGCCCAAACCAGCTGCAGTGGCTGCCCCGAAACAGCAGAAGGTTGCCACAGTTACGCCGAAACCGATTCCCGTTAAAACCGGCATCCAAAGACCACAGGTATTCTCCGGCACTACGACAGCCAGACAACAGACGTACAAACCACCCGCAATGGCAGCTGCAAAACAGCTTCCCGCACAAACTCCCCCAGTTACTGATAAAATCGTCACAGTGAAACCGCAGACATTCCCCAATTACTCGACATCCGGACAGACGCTGTTCGAGCAAGCTGTTACATCGTATAGAAACGGTGATTGTCAGAAGGCTATTCTGCTTTTCAATCGATTTCTGGCTGGTCATGCAAGCTCATTACTGGCTGCTGATGCGGGGCTTTTTATCGCAGACTGCTACCTTAAACTCTCAGGTAAATAGAAACTAAAGAATACAGGCGGGACAGGTCGTAGCGCATGCTGAATCTGCAGAGCAAGCGGCACGACAGGCTGGATCTGCGGCGCAGGCGGCAGAACAGGCAGGGTCTGCAGCACAGGCAGTTGAACATGCCCCTGTTATGCTGACATTTATTGTATAGGCTCTCTGCATGATATTCGGGGTGGAGTCGTTATCTTTAACGGCTAACATCATGGAATACGGAATATACGCGTAAGGAGCCGTACCCGCCAGCAGAAGCCCGGTGGAATCCCGGTACACAGGCGAGGTACTCAAAGAAGGAGATAATGTAATTGAATGTGCTGTCACGGTGAGCCATGCCGGATAACCCGAAGGAAGCGGAGATACGGCTGTGACCGGAATGGTCCACTTGTATGTGGCGCCGCCGGCAGGAACACCGCCTGTCGCAAAAACAGCTGCATTGTATGATCCACCATAACAGACCGTTGGCAATTCATTGTTCAAAATCCTGAGACTCCCTGTGGTCGTTCCGTTGCAACCCGCCTGGGACTGCAATTCACTCAATGTGACGATTCGATACATATCCTCCGCCGCTAAACTGGTCAGTGCGCCACTGAAAGCACCACTTGCGGCGGGTGTAGAGGTGATTGTCATGTCGTCGCCGCCACTCAGCAGCAGAAAAGCCACATATTGGCCGTTGTAGGTGATGTCCGACGTGGCTCTGCCACAGAGTTCGCTGGTGGAAGATCGTGTCGGGCTGCTGTAGTAGGCATATACCAAAGGGCGCCCCCAGGTATCCAACGGTTTGGAGCCGAATATGCCGGACGAATAATCTTTAAAGGTGGGCCAATACCCATTTCTTACCGCCCAGGCTGTGATCATCTGCACATCACGCTCCAACTCGGTTCTGGTGTCTTTAGCTTTTGCCAACGTGACTATAGAGTTGAATTTCCTGACACCTGCACTGACCAGCACTCCCAACAGGGTAAAGAAAATTATCAGGTAGAGAAGGGCGATGCCGCGTTGGTTGCGTATCAACAGGGAGAAAGGCATGATCACCATCGTGGTACTTACGGATTAACGGTCAGAACAAAAGGTTTTGACGCTATGTTACCGTTGCTGTCACTGACATAAACAGCAAAAAAATAACTGTTACTGGGAGTTGGAGTACCGGAAAGCCCCAATCGCCCGGCTTTAAACCAGGACGCTACAGCTACGGGGTTGTCGGGAGAACAGTTGGATTTACATAGCTGACTGGGCAGGATCACGGAGTTGTCCGGTTTTTTAAAGACAAGTCCGGCAGCAGGTGCTGTATTATCAACGGTAGTCTGCACGCACCATCCGTAGATATCGGGTGCGGTAAACGGTACGCCCCCGTCGGCGGCGATAGTTGCATTATATCCACCGGCGTTGGCGAAGGGGAGTTCATTGTTCAGTATCTTCAGCGGCGCCCCCTGGCAGCCGATCTTGCTGCGCAGTTCATCCAGCGTTACCCAGCGGATGATATCAGGATTCTTTCCGCTTGCAGAGTATGCAGTGATGGTGTCGGAGACAGGTCCAGAGACCGGGGTGGAACCGTCCCCCCGTTTGCTCTGAAATGCATCATTATCCGCTCGGCTCAGCACTGCGAAGGCCACATTGGTCTTGGTGGTCGCGGCGTCCAGGGCCAGGTTCAATGAAGTAGAGCGGCGACCGCAGATGGTGTCTCTGGTAATTGGGGGAGTGTTGAGATTGCCGTCGAAGATGTAGATCATGTCTTGTCCCCATGCGTCTTCACGGGATTTTGCAGCCGTGGCGAATTCGGTATTGCCGGGAATCGTGTTTCTCGACGACGCCCAACTGATAACCGACTGCAGGGCAGCCTCCTGAATCTCCCTGGTCTCCCGCACTCTGACATACGTAGTCAGCGGCCCGACCATGCTGGAACCGAGACCGACCAGCATGCCGACGATTACCAGCACGACCGCGAGTTCAATCAGGGTGAAGCCTCTATGATCAGTGTAAACACGCATGGTTATTTCATACCACAACCGGTAAAATAAAAAAAGGGAGGCATCGCCGCCTCCCTCGTTAGAAAGTCTGAGAATAGGTGCTACCAGGGGCGATCAAAGGCCCAGACAGCGGCAAAATGGGTAGTAGCCCAAGGTTTTGTTGAACCTGCCGCTGAAATATCATCGGCAGCATTTAGCACAACCGGTGTAGCGACGTCGGTTGTCTTGCCGCTGACGGCTCCGCTTGCGGCCCCACCAATTAAGACAGGAGGATCAGTGAAAGCCCTGAACTGACCAAAACCTCCATCGGCTTTTCCGTCTATTGCAGTATCAACCGACTTGATGATTTCCAGCTCATCCGCCGTGAATGCTGCAGTACAACCTGCATTCTTGCACATCACAATGATGTTTCTCGAACCGGTGTTACCAAAATAGACCCAAAAACTCAGACTGCCGACTTTTACCGGGTTGTCCGGGGTATTCGCCATCGCCACCGCCAGTTCACCAATCGCACTGGAAGCGACAGTCTGCTCTTCTGTAGCAGGTACTCCAGTTGAATCCCCGATCACGCCGTTTTTACTGGCATCACCGGGCAATCTTCCGCGGCGGTCAAGGAAGGCCATGGCAAGTGTGCGCCACGTGGTTACGGCAGCGATGACCTGTTTGGCCCGGGCGTTAACTATCAAATCCTGTCCCTTGATAATGGCGCCAATGATAATTCCAATAATCACCAGAACAATAGCCATCTCAACAAGCGAAAACCCCCTGCGGTTTCCAAGTTTGGCCATTATGGACAGTTTAATGGGTTGATCGATCATATGCATTAAAAGCTCCTTTTCAGGCTAAATGTATAAGCTGTGAGGGCAAAAAATATTACCAGGGTCGATCGAAGGCCCAGAGAGCGCCACGATGAGTTACAGCCCACGAGGCTGTTGATCCGGCAACAGCAGTAGATTGAGCCACCGCGGCGCTGACAACACGGTTTGCCCGGTTGCTTGCCGCCGCCAGGGCTGCAGTTATGGTTGGTGCGGCAGTGAAGGCCCTGAACTGACCCACTCCGGCATCGGCGCTTCCGTCTATAGCCGTGTCAATCGCCTGGATAATCTCTAACTCATCCGTAGTGAAAACATTTGCACATGCTGCGTCTTTGCATATGACAATCACGCTTCTCTGACCTACGGCGCCAGCTACATTTCCGAAGTAGACCCAAAAGCTCAGACTGCCGATAACCAGAGGATTGTCCGGGGCATTCGTCATTACTCCAACAATTTCATCAATTGAAGTTTGACCGGCAGTACGATCTGCAGCGGAGTCCCCGATGATACCGCTATTATCAAAATCGCCCGGTAGACGACCGTTACGGTCAAGGTAGGCCACAGCCAAATTGCGCCATGTGGTGACCGCAGAAACAGCCTGCTTGGCGCGGGAGTTGACAATCAGATCCTGCCCCTTGATGATTGCTCCGATAATAATACCGATAATCACCAGAACGATCGCCATTTCAACCAGTGAAAAACCCTTGCATTTCCTGATGTAGGCCATGACAGCAGGTTTCTTCGGCAACTTCATGGTTTCCATTTTCCAGCTCCTTATATGGTTGAAATGACATAAAACTGAAGCAGCTTATTCATAATAATATATAATTATCGACTGGTCAAGATATTTTATAAATAATATAGGTACTTGGACATCACTTCTACTCTTCCAGCCTCGCCAGTCTTCCCTTGACATCTTTTTTCAGGGCAGGAGTGGCGTTTGGCAGCGCCATTATCTGCCGATATGCTCTGATTGCCTCACTCCTGTTACCCTTGCGTTCGTACACTCTTCCTACCCCTTGCAGAGCAAGGGGATCGCCGGCGCCCGCCAGTTGACGGTAGGTTGCCAGAGCATCGTCGAGGTTTCCGGACCTTTCATGCAGTGTACCCAGATTGATGATCAGGTTCCTGTTGCCGGGTTCAATTGCGCTGGCATGGGTAAAATGCCGCAAAGCCTTCTGACTGTTGCCCATTGACGAGTAACCGATGGCGGCATTGATCAGCGCGGGCACATAGTCCGGCTTTTTGGCCAGCGCCCGCTCGGCTTCCTGCGCACCTTCGTCGAACATGCCGAGATTGTTGAGAACAGCGGCGACATTGCTCATTATTTTATAATCGCCGGGATCAATCTCCTGAGCCTTTCGATAACTGGCCAGTGCCGACTTCCAATCGGAGTTCTGTTCAGATGAACGCGCCGCATACAGAAGAGAATCCCTCGCCGCCGTGTCGATCTTGAGAGGAGGAAACGGCTTCTGGCGAGGTTGTGCAGCTGTCTGCTGAATGGAACTCTCGATTTTTTGCGCCGGAATCTCTGGGGCCGATTTTGGCGTTGCCGGACTTTTGCCCGCTGGTTGTTGCGGCGGACATCGCACTTTCTTAGCTTTATGCAGCGCTTTATGTTTCTTCACCGATACAGGAGCAGGCGGTTCCTCCAGGGTGATCCTTGCTATTCTTGCCGGCTCGGCCGGCGGTAATGCGGTAGCTGCCGGCGGCGGCGTTGCCGCTGAAGTGCGATCCTTGAATAGTGCGGGCTGCTGTACTGTCCGGGGTTGCAGGGGCGGTTTTTTCTTAACCGTCGTGCTGTGCGATTTGAATTTTGCAGTAACAAACGCGCCGAGAGCAACGAAAGCCACAGACACAACCATTATTACTACATAGCGGATGTTGAGTTTTCGAACACTCGCGTGAATTCCCCGAGCTTTGGAAAGAGTGGGAGGTACATCAAGGCCCGGTGGCTTTTCAGCGTTGCCGCGTGATGCGCCCGGTTTGTTTTTTGACAGAAGATCCGCAAGAAGACTCATGCACGGTACTGGCTGTTTGTCATTGGTGTATCCTTGTCGGTTTCGGGGGCTGTAACGCTAGTTATTGCAGCCTGATCACATTCAAAATAACTACTCTTTCTCCGTTACTGTCACCTGTATTGTCGAAACAACCGGAACGGTATCGTCTTGTGCATCCCTCTGGTGGGGTAGTGTGCGAGAGGTTTTCAGGTGAACAGCCCCCGATTCGTCCGGAACATTGCGGGCCGATGTGGTGTCCTTCAGAAGTTCACGGTATACTTTCCACGAGTAGTTTACCCGTTTATCGTGATCCGCAGCGTTATAACAGCCGATTGCTTTCCATGTTTTGCCATGACGATCCAGGCAGTCACTGAGTATCCATGCCCCAACCATGACATTATAGCACGGCTTGTCAATAAGATCCTGTGCGGACGCGGCAAGTGTCTTCAACCAGAAACTGTTAACCTGCATAAGACCCATATCGACACTGCCATTCCGGTTGCGGTTGATAGCAGCAGGGTTCATGCCGGACTCCACGCGGGCAATTCCCTGCAGCAGACGCGGACTGACGCCATAAAGGCGCCCCGCTTCTTCAAAGCAGAAAGCTCCGGCCAGTGTCGGGAGCAGGAGTAACGCTATGATCAATGATAAAGGGATACGATACAATTGGTAATCACTTTCGCAGATTTTACCATCATTGTTTCAACGTGGGATGATAATAGCCTGATGCTCCCTGATACAGAAAAAGCAACGTCTTGGGACCCGGCCTTCCGGTGACTTCAAGCCCCTTCAAACTCTGATACGATTTGAGGGCGTCCACGGTCTTCTGATCGAACACGCCGTTTTTCTCAACGGCTATACCCGCATTCCCCAGCAGTTTCTGGAGAGCAACAGTGGCGGCGGTACGATCCCCATTCGGGAGCCACGCCGGAATTTTTTCGTAGTTTTTCCAGAGTATTATCGCCTTGCCATGCCAGACGCTCTCCAGATCCTGTCTCGTAAGCCGCTGTTTTCCGCCAAGGGGTGGAGACACAATATATTCTCCATTGGTGGTTCCGGTCAGGGCCGTGTAGATTTCCTTATCGTTTTCAGACGGTTTGATGCTCAGAATGAGCGGATATCCCATTTCGATAATCCCTTCCGTATTCCCATCGAAATTGATCAGTTCCATCCCGCGTTGCAGAGCCAGGTTGGCAAGATATTTCAGTGGAGTTCCCTTCTGTACGGTAAAATGGGGGATCGCAGGGAGATTCCAGGCTGTAGCCATGGAGTTGAATGACTGAAAAATTGCTTGGCTGGCATCGGCCACGGCTATTTCTTTTGAGACGGTTGCCGCGAATGATGGAGGCACCGGCGCCACAACCGGTTTTTCCGGCGGGTTCGCGGGCTGCGGTCGTGCAGAACTGACCTGGGTCACTACAGGCTTTGCGACTGCAGGCTGATCTGCAACCGTATTCCGATTATCCAGTGTTTTACCGGTTACAAAATAATACGCCGCTCCGATTGCCACGGCCACAAACACGCCCGCTACGGCAACAGCTGCAGTCCGCAACGGAAAAGCCCTGGGAGTATGCGCAGGAACCGTTGCCTCCATGACATCCGTAGCGCCCTGTCTGATATGTTTCTCAAGCACTTCATGACTTCCTTCCAGAAAAGCGGACATGAGGCCCCGTGACGCCAGCAGGTTTATAGTTCTGGGAATTCCCTTGGAGAGGTTATAGATAAGCTCCTTGGCCATCTGATTGAAAAGCAGGGAACTGTTCCCCCCCTTGATCAGTCTGGTATTAATGTAGTCCGAGGTTTCGGCTGCGGAGAGGGGATTCAGCTTGACGCGCACTGTGATGCGCTGGTTGAGCTGGCGCAGCGGGTTTCTTATCAGTTTATTGGACAGTTCGGGCTGGCCGATGAGGATTATCTGAAGCAGTTTTTCTTTTTCAGTCTCCAGATTTGACAGGAGCCTGAGCTCTTCAAGAGTCGTGTCAGGCAATTCCTGCGCCTCGTCCACGATAATGGCGACACGCTTATCATGTGTCGCATGGGTGAGGAGAAAATCCCGGAACGATTTCAGCATTTCATTTTTACTGTCACTCAGCGGTATTTTGAAATCATCCAGGATCGCCCTGAAAAATTCATCGGGCATCAGCCGGGGGGTCATGATCAGTGCAATTTCGGCCCTGTCTTTCCATTTTTCTGTAAAAAGCCGCTGGATAGTGGTTTTACCGGTTCCCGGATCACCGGTGAGCACACAAAACCCTTCTTTATGTGTAACGCAATATTCAAGCGATTGAAGTGCCGTAGCATGAGCGGGAGAATTATAAAAATAAGCGGTGTCCGGCGTTAGGCGAAACGGGTCATCATTGAGGTTGAAAAATGAAAGATATTTCGTGGACATGCCTGCCGGTTCCTCCTAGGTTTTCCCCACCTTAGAGACGAGATCGTAAATCGGGAGCAACAGTCCCATGATGATGATGGCAAACAATCCGCCAATTACGACCATGACAAGGGGCTCAATGATCTTGCCGAGGTTGTCGATAGTGTCGTCCAGTTTTTTTGTGTAGTATTTAGCCAGAAATTCGAACTGATTGTCAAGGGTTCCGGTGGTTTCTCCCAGACGTATCTTGCTGAGAACGAGCGCTGGAAGAATATTCTGTTGTTCGAAAGAGTCGGAGATGCGGCCTCCGTTGAGGATTTTATCTTTGACCGTGCGCATGTTGGCGCCGAAGTATTCATTTCCCAGTGATGGAATCAGTAGGTCGAACAGCCTCCCGATGTTGATGCCTGCAGCAATCATCATCTTGAACTGCTCCGAAAAGGTAGCCAGCAGGCGATTATAGAGAATGACTTTCAGTATGGGAAGTTTTATCAGGGCCAAATCCCTTAGATATCTGATCCGGGAGTTTGTGCATAGCGCAAAATAGAGTGGCGGTACCAGGCCCACAAAGAGGAGTAACAATTTCCAATGTGCCTGAAACCAGGCGCTGGTTGCAATCAGGCCAAGGGTGAGCAGGGGAAGTTTCACACCCATGCTTTTCAGTGTAACGGACAGATTGGGTATCACGAAAATGAGCCAGAACACCAGGGCGCCTATTGTTGCCATGAAGGCGAAAAGCGGGTACATGAGGGCTTTCTTGACGCCGTCTTTTAATTTTTGCATCCGTAACAGGTGTTCAGAGGCCTCCCGCAGGTTCGCCACCAGGGTTCCCGTTTCTTCTCCCACCGCGGCAAGTGTTCTGAGGATTTCCGGAAAGAGCGCCCCATGAGCCTCCAGCGCCTGGGATACGGAACTTCCACTCAACAGTCTTTGGCGCAAGTCCTGGAGAACAGGGACAAATGCCGGGTTGGGGGTTGAAGAAATGATGTCATCCAGACAGCCGATGATTGGCATACCCGCATCGAGCATGACGGAAAGACTTTGGGAGAATTCCACAATATCGGACTGACGCACTTGAAAGGCCCGCCATGGCCCGTTGAAACGAGAAAAGTAGCTGGTGCTCTCGTGTATGGAGAGGATGTAGAGCCCTTTGGCGTCCAGGTCCCGTGATGCTGCATCAACAGTAGTGGATTCGATGCGTCCCTTGACTGTCTGCCCGGAATAGTCAACGGCCTGGTAGGAGTAGGTATTCATCCCACTACCCTCTGAATCTCATGGAGGGTGGTGTGACCGGCAGCCACCTGATTGAGACCTTCCGAGAAAAGCGGAGTCATGCCTCCCCGCTGCGCCGCCTGAAAGATGGCTTCGGTTGAGGCGCCGGCATAAATCAGTTCCCTGAGCTCAACATTCAATACCATTATTTCGGCAATGGAGGTCCTTCCGGCAAAGCCGCTCTTGCCGCACCTGCTGCAACCGACTCCGTGCCAGGCGGTAGTTACATTCATTCCTGCATCGGCAAATAGTGCCCGTTCCTTTTCTCCCAGTTCATACTCCTCCTTGCAATAGTAGCAGATCCGGCGCACCAGACGCTGGGCAAGGATTGCCAAAAGGGTCGAAGAAAGAAGCAATTTGTCCATCCCCAAATCCAGAAGACGGGGGATCGATGCGACTGCGTCGGTTGCGTGGAGGGTTGAGAGCAGCAGGTGGCCTGTAATGGAGCCACGGATGGCAATCTGGGCCGTTTCCTTGTCGCGGATTTCTCCCAGCAGCATCACGTCCGGGTCCTGCCGCATAAACGTTCTGGCTGATGATACGAATGTATACCCCGCTTTCTCGTTAACCTCGGTCTGACGGACGAAGTTCAGGTGGTATTCGACCGGATCCTCGATTGTTATGACATTTTTTTCCAGAAGGTCGATCTCTCTGAGACAGGAGTACAGCGTCGTGGTCTTACCGCTTCCGGTTGGTCCGGTTATCAGGATGATGCCGTGGCTCTTGTTGAAGAGTTCCCGCATGGTATCAACTATTCTCTCATTGAGCCCCAGAGTGGAAATATGTCGGAGAGAGCCCTGCGTGGACAGAATTCTGATGACTATGTTCTCGCCGTAGATGGTGGGAACTGTTGATACGCGCAGATCGTATTTTTTGTTAAAATACGGCTGTGTAAAGGCGCCGTCCTGAGGAAGCCGCTGTTCCGTAATATCCAGCTCGGCCATAATCTTGATACGCGAGGCCAGCGATGACTGGATTATCTTGGGGAGACAGTGTCCATAGGTCAGAACACCGTCAATACGATAAAACACATGAAGTACTTCATTTGAAGGGGTCATGTGGATATCGGATGCCATCTTGAGGATGCCGTCCATAATGAGTAGTTCGGTAAGTTCAGGGACAATGGCACTCAGTACGGCCTTGCCGTTATTGAGACTGCCCGAAAATTCTTCCAGTCGTTGCTGTACCGAATTTTTCGCGAAGTAGTAGGCTCTTTCAAAAACGTCACCATAGGCATCCCGGTCCACGAGAAAAACTTTTGGCTGTTCACCGGTCAGATGGAATGCATTGTCTACGGCAACAACGTTGCTGGGGTTCATGATACCTATGGAGAGAACCCCATCGCATATTTCCAGGGGCAAGTATCCATACTTCATCGCGGTTTCTTTGGGGACAAGTCTCAACGCCTGATCGGACAGGGAAAAGATACGCAGATCAAGATACTCCAGCCCGGACTGCTCGGCAATGGTTTTGGCAAACTCCTGCGCGGTCAGAAATCCGAGGGATATGAGTGTTTCTCCCAGTATGATGCCGGTCACGCGTTGTTGGTTGAGAGCTACATTGAGTTGCTTGGCGCTGATCAACCCCTTGGAGATCAGGAGGTCACCCAGATTGGCGGCCGGGTTGAGCAGTAAAGACGCAAGCGCTGAATCCACGGTGGTAATATGGGTCAAAAACCAGTTCAGGAGCTGTTTTGGAGTCTCATGGATGTGTCGGGCGGGTATTACGCCATCAGCAATCTCGGTGCGTAGCGTCCTGATCCATTCCTTACAATACGCATGTTGAGCTCGTTGTTCTTCATAGCCGGAGAATCGGTGCAGCCTCATAAGGGCTTCTTCATCATTGAAATGAGTATGCACGTACTCCTGCAGAAAAGCCAGTGATTGTCTGATATCTGAAGCTCCACGGCCGGATTCACAGCAATTCAGTAACCTGTCGAAGCGCAGCAGCAGTTCCTTGTGCTGAGAGTCAATTGCATCGATACCGACAGAATATGAATCGCTCCACTGAATTCCCATATCATCACCTCATAACCTGATGAGCCAGAAGGTATCGGTCAACACGTGTTATTCGTTGTCTACTATGCTGGGTCGCAGCAGCAGCACCAGTTCAGATCTTGTCTCGGAATTATTCATCCTGGTAAAAAGTTTGCCAACGTACGGTATGCTTCCCAGGAGTGGTACCTTTTCTTCGTTTGTAGACTCTTTCTTTGAGATCAGACCTCCTATGACAGCCATTTGACCATCCCGCATTTTGACCGTGGTCGTCATCTCTCTGAGGGCGACGGTCGGGATGGTTATTGTAAGCTGGTTGCCGGCGGTTCCAAATGTCTTGTCCTGCAGGTTGGTCAAGTCGGATGTTATCGGAGTGATGTTTAGGGTAATCTCGCCTGTTTCCGAAATGTACGGAATGATACCGATGATCATCCCTGAGAGGACACTGGTGGTTTCAGGAACGAAGCTGATTGAATTACCTGCTGCAGTGGCTGTCGTTGTGGTAGTGACCTTTGAAATAAAGCTGGTGTTGGTACCGACAGTCAGAATGGAAGCGTGACCATTCATGACGTTAATCTTCGGATTGGAGAGAATCCTGATGTTACCCTGCGTCTGCAAAGCGGTCAGCAGGGTCTGGAAGGTTGACTTGGTTACACCCATCTGAAATTTTGAGGCGCCGGAAGCAGTTGTGGAGGCAGCGTCAAACGAGGCGGTGGCCAGATTGAGAGCTCCGAAGCCTGCGACTATCGAGCTCATGCCCAAGGCCTCTTTTTCGAGTACGGTCCAGTCAATGCCGTACTGTAATCCGTCATTCAGTTGAACTTCAATGATTCTGGCTTCGATCATCACCTGCCTGCCGAGTACCTTTCTGACGTTATCAAGATACCGTTCCACCTTTTCCATGCTTTTTCGGGAGGCAGTTACCATGATGGTGCCGGTAAGGCGGTTGACGGTGATATTTTGCTGCTGTCTGCCCGGCAGAGACCGATTCAGAGCCGTTCGGCCTGCTTCGATACCAGTGGTCGTGCCGGCAGGTTCCCCATTCGTTGCCCCGGCAGCGGTATTCAGTCTGGTTTGCTGGCTCTGCGCCAGCGGTGCTGACTCGGCTGCTTTGGCTGCGACTATGGCTTGCGGTTCCTGCTTTCCCATGATGTTATCCAGGGTTTTTTCCAGGGAGCCCCAGAAATCGTACGCCTTGCTGTCAGCACTGTTGCCGGATGTTATGGTACCCTTCAGACCACCTGCTCCTGCAGATGACAGGATGTCTCCGCCCACAGCCATCGAATAAGTGTTGACCAGGGCCGGGTGCCCCAGTTCGAATATCCTGGTTCCCATTGCTTCCACTTTCAGTACGTTGTTTTCGATGGTATAGAAGCAATCCAGATTGGAGAAGATTGTCTTCAGGGCATCCTCTGCCAATGTATTTCTGAGGGAAAGGGTCACTGGCTGTTCAAGATACACATCCCTGTCAATCAGCAGATTCAATCCGCTCGCCTCGGCCATGACGTGCAGAACGTCTCCGAGTGTGCTGTTTCTGACCACAATATTGACTATTTTTGTTTTGAGAGGAACGATCTCTTCAGTCAAGGAGGTAAAAGCGGGGGGAGGGGAGGGGTCGCCGGGGGTAACTTTGGGATTCGTATTCCACGTCGGAGAACGGGGTATATTGTCCTTTATGAGGTGTTCATCAGATCTGGCAGCTTTCTTTTGCGCCGCGCAGGCGGTCAAAGTAGCCAGGGCAGCGATCAGAACCAGCCGCAACGTGAAACTGACGGCACGTGTCATCAATCTATGCTCAGCCATATGTCCTTTCCTGAAGTTCGCAGCAATACGCGCGTTTTTTCAATTTTTATGATCTGTCCGCCGGCCAGGAAGGAGCCCTCGTGAAGCACCTGTCCGTTGATGATGGCTGTTTTAACAGAACCTTCAAAATATATCATGGAAACGACAGGGTGACTATCAAAAGAATTGTGCCGGCCCGGTTCCGATGCCACTCTGGCGGGGTGTGCATCAGGAATCGGACCAGGCGGGAAAATCCTTGATCCGGTTCCGGCTGCAGGGGGTTGCTTGTGTTGAATCAGTTTGACAGGAGAATCAAGCCCCGAAAAAACGGTCTGAGGCCGCAGGGGCGACATGGCGAGAGGTTGATTGGTAAAGGAAATCAATTCCTTTTCAGAGGCTGACAGTTTTGTAGCAGGCAGCTTCCAGAACAGGAACAGGGCCGGTAAACCGATTGCAAACAGTGTTGCTGCGAGGACGGTTTTCATCGTAGAGTCAACGATCATGGTTTCTGTTTCTCGCTCGTCAGAACTTTTCCATTGACGCTGCAGGACAGCATTTTTTTCCCGCCCGCTTCGACCTGAGTGATGGCAACGGCATTAACCGTAGTCAAGGGGAAGACGCTTCCCTCCAGATAGTTGACGGTGTTGAGGAAATCGTTATAGTTCGGATTGATAAATTTGAAGGAATACTGGAGTAAGACCTCGTCTCCTTTTCTTTCGATGGCTGAAATGGTCAATTCGTCAGGTTTGAGACGGGTATTCAGCTCATCAATTTTTCCATAGATACGTCTCTCGGCGGATGTGTTTGCAGCACCATGCATTTGCAGATTTTTGAGCATTTCAAGGGTGTTTCTGCGAGTAGCGCCTGCTTCCCGTACCCGCACCAGTCCGGCTTTGGCCCGCACCAGTTCATCATGGGTTTTTTCCAGTAGCCGCCTGCTCCTGATCTGACTCACACAGGCCATGGCCGTGACCAGAAAAAGCGCAGCTGCAAAGCAGAAACGCCGCTTAAGCGGAGCGATGTCGGTTTCGTACCTGCTCATGATATGGTTTCATTTGTCCTTTTGAGCGAAGCCGTTGTAACGCGCCTGTATTTTGAAGGTTTTCAGTTTAATGTCAAGAGTGCTGGATACAATGGAATATCCGGGGATCTTGCCGAGTTGCTCGATTATCCATTCGAAAGTAGCCTGGATGTTACTGAAACCGCTCGAATCGATGTCGCCATCGATCTGCAGAGCCAAATAACCTTCTGCAGTCTGGACTGAGATCCCCTTTATGGAATAATCCTGAGAGCTCGGCAGGGTCAGGGAAGCCAAGGCTGCCGCCGGATGGAGCGAGGTTCTCTGCTTATTGAGTATTTCCAACGGTTTATTCTGAGATTTCACTTCCTCATCAAGTTTCCTGTAGGCGGCAATTTCCTCTCCGGAAGTGCGCAAGTGCGTCCGTAATGCTCCGACAGCAGGCTTCAAATCTGATACCACCATCCACTGTGACAGAGTGTATCCTGCAAGAAGCAGTGCCAAGGCAACCATAAGTGCGCTTCCAGCAGTAAGCACGCTCTTGTTTCTTGAAAAAGCGACGTAGTCCGGGGGCAGAATATCGCCGGAACGCGGGGCTGTGGCGTAGTGCAGTGCGGCGGCAAGCGGAGCGAGATAATCAGCGAGAATATGTTGTGGGACCCCCTCCAATCCGGGTGGTCGTGAATATGTTACCGGAACGGTAAAATTCGGGGATTCCACGTCTGACTGTTCCGACTGACGCATCACAACCGCTTCCACAGGCTTTACTCGCAGGGTCTGGAAACAGTAATCAATTGTCATGTTGACATTCTGTATGTCAGCAGGGAGCATTGATGCGTCCGATGAGGGGAGCTTGCGGATAAATTCGAGCTCGTTATTTTCTGCGACAAGGAGAAATTTCTCCCCGGGAAGATACGCAATGAATATTCGTGCCTGGTCTGCATCATGCGGGAAGCCAGAAGCGATAAGTCTGAAGATGGAATATGGGGCGGCGTAGAGGTGGGAAATTACCTTGCCGTGATGGTTAAAGACCGATAGAAAGGCGGTTATGGATTCATCAACATAACTGAACGCAGCAATTTTGTTGAACACCTTTGCATCAATTGTTGTTTGGCCGACAGTACTGTAGAATGTGGTGTAGGAGGTTAGCTCGGGATGATTTTTCTGTACTTCGGAACGGACCAGTTTGTCATACTGCCTGCCGGCTGCAGGAGGAAGATACACGATGTCCTGGTGGAACAACAACGGATTGCAGCAGACAACAAAGGTCTTTTCACTGCGGCCCGAAAGGTAGCCATCAAGTTCATCGTGAGTGAATGTATGAGCATCCTTGATGGTCACCGTGCCGCCGGAGATGTCCGCCTTCACAACTTGAACAATTGCACCATCGAAGTAAAAACAAAATACGTTGACCATTGTTTCCTTACAAAGAGACAGAAGCTGGGGTTTAGGGCTTATTTTCTTTTACAAATTTTCGCATTGCTTCCCAGTTGATAGATGCGATCGCAGCGTTAAGCGCTGAAGATTCAGCCTTGACAAGCGCCGCCCATACCGACACAGCCGGTTTTTTTCCCTCGTGGCACATATTCTGGATCTGGCTGGTCACTTCCTCCAACCGCTTGCCGCCGATGCTGGATACTATCCCTTTTAATGAATGTGCAGAGGTTCGTATATCCTTGAGATTATCACCGGCGAGAATTTCAGCCAGCTCATCGCCCAGTCCGGCGCAGGTTGCCCGATAAATGCCGATTAACTCCTGATAGAGCTCCAGACTGAAATCCAGGTTTTCCAGTACTGCTCGCGTCTCCAGCACCGGCAGTTTATTCAGGTCTGCTGCTA
>JBAXVG010000073.1:0-19730 GCA_037129255.1 Desulfuromonadales bacterium
GGACAACATCATACTTCCACTTTATCTTTATGACCATTCTGGGCTCGTCCTGGCAACTCGACCTTTTTCATGTCCGTGGGATTCCGGCCAAGTCGGCTGGATTTACACAAGGAAAGAGAAAATCCGTGAGTATTGGAACGTGAAGCATGTCACCACCGTTGTGAGAAGAAAAACTGTCGAAGTGCTGGAATTAGAAGTTGCGATCTATAACCAATTTTTGTCAGGTGATGTGTACGGTTACATTCTGGAAGATATGAATGAACCTGAGGAAGAGCGTAACATCGACTCTTGCTGGGGGTTTTATGGAGACGATCCGGCTACCAACGGCATGGCGGATTATATTGGTAGTGAAATCTTGGCGACATCAGAAATAGTGCATTGCTACGCATAGGTTCCGGATCGCGCCGTAAGCCCACCTGACCAACTGCTGACAGATTGCTGTCAGAAGCCTATATCCTGCCTGTATTTCACCCACAACCTGGAGGAAAACTATGAACAATAACGTGTTGGCTGGGATTTCTTGTCCGAAGTGTGGTTCTGTCGATAGCTTCAAGATTTATGCGTCCGCTACTTTCACCGTGCATGATTATGGCACTGACCACTTTGAGACTGTCGAGTGGGACGATACCGCTCCGATTGAATGCCTCGGTTGCCATCATCACGGGAAGGTGGCAGAGTTCCATGTAAAGCCACCAAGCTCTATGGAACTTCTTCTAGAACTGGTCGAAGCTTTCCCACCAGCTGACCCGGCCAGCGAATTTTTCGGAGAGGAAATCAACGGGTGTGAGGCCGTTGATTTCCTCTCGTCCTTCGTTCCGATAGTCCGAGCACGTCTTGACGCCGATGAAAATGTTGAAACGGCGCTGGAAGTGCTGAAGGCATGCTGGTCGTTCATTGAGGATGTTGCGGATGATGATCCTGGGCGGAATGAAAAGTTTTTTGAACTTAGAGGCAGGGTTCGTGGGGTTCTCTGGGAATGAATATAAATCTATGACAGCTTATATCGATTCCAGTGTATAAGCGTTGAAACTTAACGCTGAATTAACTTTTAAATGCTCTGTCAAACCGTTAAAATATCTGATACTATTGCACCGTAAATGAGAAAGTTTTTGTGAGCGTGTTTCGGAATTTGACTGATAAGACTCAGATTCTATGAGCATGACTCGTTTTTTTGTACGGAGGTTACACAATGGCAACACTACATGCGGAAGTACCACAGCAGCTTTGGCAGCAGGCGCAAAATATGGTTGATCGTGGTTGGGTAAGTAACCTTGATGCTCTGGTCGCTGAGTCTCTGCAACGGTATCTCGAATCACATCAAGAAGCTATGACTGAGCAATTTATCCGGGAAGATGTTGAATGGGGCTTGCGTGGTCATGATTGACCAACCAACTGCCAGCGTGGTTGTGGCCGATGCTGGCCCATTGATACATCTGGATGAACTTGACTGTCTTGATCTGCTGAATGACTTCAAACAGATTATGGTTCCTGACGCTGTTTGGAGAGAAGTTCAGCTTCATCGACCAGCAGCACTTCAAACTTCAAAAGCAATTCTCCTCCGCAGTATTGTTCCCAACTCATCACCTACAATTGATGCATTAACACCATTGTATAGTTTGCACAGCGGTGAGCGAGAGGCGTTAATACTCTGCTCGGCGTCCCCCTTGAGCATTCTGTTCACAGATGATACCGCTGCACGTTTGGCAGCTAAAACGCTCGCTATCCCTGCGCACGGTACGATCGGTATTTTGATCCGCGCTATTCGACGACGTTTGCGTACCAAGACCGAGATACTGGAGTTGTTATCATCTATTCCTCGATGCACCACACTGCATGTACGCCCTGCCTTTCTGGCTGAAGTAATCCGAGATCTTGAACAACAGGCAAAAGATTTGTAACTGAAGGAAAATGAGTATGAGCGATTTAAGAGTATATATTGATGGCAGGAAAAAACGTGACCCTGAGTTCTCTGAAAACTATGATAAAGGTTTTCATGGTTTCAAGCTTGGGGTAATGCTCCGACAGGCTCGTGAATTGAGAATCATGCAGAGGAAATGAAACTTTCTAACCTTGAAAAGTTTGCCAATTCTCTTGGGAAACAGCTGACAATTTTTGTCGCCTGATTTGCATCAATTTCGGAATCGAACCGGTTCCTTGATTCACCATCGACTTATACTCATAAAATTTAGCACTGTATTAACTTCACCAATTCATTTAATATAATCTCTAGTACATCAAAGTACATCCACTGGTACATCAGTTCATGGGTTCGAGGGTAAATCTTAAACGATAAGGTCTTTATTATCAATACGTTACGGTTAGTCTAAAAAATGGTACCCATTCCGTCCCTGGGCACCATAAGAAAATCAAGGGGTTAGCTAAAAAGCTGACCTCTTTTTTTATGTCTTGGGTACGATTTGACCATAACCATCGATATGCTACAATAAAAATACCAGATAACCTGCGAATATAAACCCCATAATACCCGCCAAAAAAAATCGTTGCGCTCCGCTTATAAAATTTTGACTTAACTTCCGCAAAATTGACCGTCATTGGGTGCAAATCCATGTCGTTCGGGATGAAGCCCACGAACACCAGCTCGAACAAATGGCTGGTTATTCCGGCGCGGTTGTTTCATCCGAAGCAGGTGTCGTATTCGGTAGTCACGGCATGGGTAAAGAATCAGTAATGCGAAACCTTGGTACGTTGAATCAGTTCTGGGATGGAACGGATATGCCTACGGAGCGCCGATCAAGCGAGTCCTATACCGTGAAGGGCGCACGGTTGACGATGGCGTTACAGACACAGGAAAGCACCTTGAGGGCATTCTTCAAGGCAAGTGGCGAACTGGCAAGAGGCACAGGCTTTCTCGCACGGTTTCTGATTGCGTGGCCTGAGTCTACACAGGGACAGCGGCCTTTTACCGAAGCTCCGGAAAACTGGCCATACCTTGCGGCATTCAACAGGCGTATCACCGAAATATTGAATATGGAAACAACCATAGATGAGGATGGGGCGCTGCATCCCGAAATGACCACACTGGCGGCGGACGCAAAAGAAGCATGGATTGACTTCCACGATTCCATAGAAAGCGGGCTTGCAAGCGGTGGTCAGCTTTTTGATATTCGTGATGTCGCCAGCAAAATTGCTGATAACGCTGCACGCCTGGCAGCATTGTTCCAATATTTTGAGCACGGAAGCGGCGAATTGAGTTTTGATGCCTTTGAATCGGCGAGCAGAATAGCGGCATGGCACCTGAACGAAGCTCGGCGCTTCTTTGGAGGACTGGCGCTCCCTCAAGAACTAGCGGACGCGGCACGTCTGGACAGTTGGATGCTGGAGTATTGCCGACGAGAAAAGACAGGCATTATCCCGGTTACAAAAATACAGCAATACGGGCCTTGTGGCCTGCGTACAAAAGTTGCCATAGATGCTGCGATGGAAGAGCTTGAAGGATTGGAACGCGCCCGCCGCGTAAAGGATGGCAAGAGGAAAACCATCCACATAAATCCTGCGTTACTGGAAGGTGACTTATGAACCTGGCGGAACTCATTCGAGGGAAACGAAATACAGACAAAATGCGGCCTGCTACTGCTATTCCTGCTAGAGTTGCTATTCTTCCCACGGTTCAGTCAGAATTAGTTCCACAAATAGCAACAATAGCAACTATAGCAATAGCAACTCCTCGTAACGACGATTCCAAATTACTTACTACCGACCGGACACCGGTACCGAAAGCATGGTTGACTGAATCAGGCGAATTGCGAACACGGGGGGTATTTGAAGATCTGGCCGGGGAGATCATCAAACTGACAGTCAATGACCTGCACTTGCAGGCAAAACTTTTACGGGAATGCTGCGGAGCTTATTCCGGACCACAATGGCTACACTTTGTAGAGGATTGGAACGAACGTGCAGCTATCATGCAGTACGACGGCGGCCTGTCACGACATGATGCCGAATATCATGCAGCGGAACGGTTGCGTTTGATTGCTTTCTTGGATGAGCTGAGGGGTACATTATGAAGAGGCGACCACCAAAGAAGTCGAACGCCGGATGTCCACGGTGGATACTGGACGGTGTGAAAGAAATCCGCAGGCAGGTTACCACACGGCAGATTGTAAAAGATGCACGCACAACGGCCACTGGAGACCGTAGTGATGAAACATAAAAGTCCGTCAGATATAGAGAAAGTGGAGGTACTACCCCCCCTAAAAAAGGTAAGGAGTTTGCCATTAACGACCGTTGGGCATTGTCGCTCGGAATTGGCAACAGTTTACAGGATGGCTAAAGCAGGGGAGCTTGAACTTAACGCCGCCTGCAAATTTGCCTACATACTGATTGCACTTGGGAAGATGATTGAAACGAGTGATATGGAAAGCCGTCTTGAGGCACTTGAAGAGCAGAATATCGCTAAAAGACGCGGACGATGAAGCTCAAACAGAGAATTGAAAAGTTGGAGCGGATTCTGAACCCCCGCAAAGATTTTGAGCTTGATATTCAAATCTGCTTTGTAACAGCGGGGCAAGATCCTTCGTCTGAAGAGGTATATCGGTATATCGACGGGCGGTTAGTAAAGTTAGAGAATGGCGTTCGAAGGGATGCTATTACCTTGTCAGACGAAGATCTGTTTTGTGAAGATTTTGAGCCATAATATACGGAGTACACACCGCCAGTGCTTCTGCTGCAAGGGTGTTGACTACTGGCTGGCCGGGACGGAAAAGTATCCGCACTGGGTATGCCGAAAATGCCACCCGCCCGCACCGGGAGCGGAGCGGCTGTAGTTAATAGTTGTTTACAATTTTGTCTAATTGTGGGAGATATTATCATTTTTTGCAGAGTTATCAGGGAGAATATGAAATGAGCAACAAAAGGCAATTTGAACTTAAATTTGACGGGCGTTTTGCCGATGGTCAGGTTTTGCCTGTTGCCACATTGACAACAGTGCTTGCGGCAATGCAACGCGCCGTGCATCTTCTCGCGATGCAGCAGGAAAAGGTTGAAGTGCGCCAGAAGGAGCGCATCAATAAAACTATTGAGGGGAAATATCCCTTACTCTGCACCATACCGAAACAGGGCAGTTACATTATGCCGGTTGAAATTGGTAATCCCAGCGCCGGGCTTTTCGTGCTTGAAGACATTGAAAACGTTAGTTCGCTGTTTACTGATTGCTGTTCTCTCCTTACATCAGGCAACAAGTCCGGCCTTATCGAGAAAATCCCCGACCAATCAAGACGCGACCTTTTTATTAAGGCGGCTCGGAGCATGGCCCCCAGCCAGGGGAGCGGCATCAAGGTTGGACTGTCTCATATAGACAGTTCATTCAATATTTCTCTTAACACCTTGCAAGAGCGGGGAAAAGCCTGTCTTTCGACAACTGCCGATACAGAAGAACAGCACGTACGTACCGTTACCGGGCGCTTGTCCCAGATTCAATTTGATGAAAGAAAAATCACGCTGGTGTATCCGGTAACCAATAAAGAACTTGTCTGCTTTTATACGGAATCGGTAGAAGGTTTGCTTCTTGATAGCCCTCGTGAGCTGATCCAGGTTACCGGTGATGTTATTCTGGACGACAACGAGCAGCCGAAGAAGATAGTAAATGTTGAAAGCATCGTCGAAGTTGACTTGTCCCCGTTCTATCTTCTGTCAGTCGAGCATTCCGGAAGAACGTTCGCCTTCACAACCCCGTTGGAATTAACCCCTGATCTTGACGAAACTCAGCAGTTGTATTGCCTTGATTATCCCACCTTAGGCATTAATGTTTATGCCTACACCCGTGACCAGCTTGATCTTGAGTTACGGGAACAGATAGCTTTTTTGTGGGATAGTTACGCATTGGCAGATGATACGGAATTGACAGAGTCCGCCTTGCAGCTGAAAAGAAACCTCCTGGCTACATTGAAGGAGGTTACAGATGCCGCGTGAAAAAAGACAGATTGAATCAAGCCTGATCGCAAAAGGTTTTGAACAAAGAGAAGGCGACCACCACTTTTATGCCTATTGGTCAAAAGCGGGTAAAAAAACCGCAGTATTTACCAAAACAAGTCATACTCCCAAAATGAAGAGCATTTCTGATGAGCTGCTTTCGCAAATGGCACGGCAATGTAAATTAACAAAACAGCAATTTCTTGAGCTTGTTGATTGCCCGATGAACCGCGATAGTTATGAGCTGATACTTGCCGCAAAAGAGCTACTGTAGCTGTCCACACATCTTTTCAGTATATTGGGCCGTTCCACTGTGGGCGGCCTTTTCTTTAACCGATCATTTCAACGGGGAATCACACTATGGCAAATGGTAACGATACACAGAAAAACGGCAACGGCGGCAACCTTGGCTTTGAGGCTGAGATGTTCAAGGCCGCTGACAAGCTGCGCGGCAACATGGAGCCGTCGGATTATAAGCATGTCGCTCTTGGTCTAATTTTCCTCAAGCATATCTCTGATAGCTTCGAAGCCAAGCATGCGGAACTATTGGCCGACTATCCAGAGGGGGCCGAAGACCCAGACGAGTATTCTGCTGAGAATGTTTTTTGGGTACCGAAGGAAGCGCGCTGGTCGCACCTACAGGCCAACGCCAAGCAAACTTCCATCGGCAAGTTGATTGATGAGGCTATGCTTGCAATCGAAAAGGTAAATCCGAGCCTGAAAGGAGTTCTGCCCAAGGAGTATGCCCGACCGGCTCTTAATGCGGTAATGTTGGGGGAGTTGATCGATTTGATCTCCGGCATTGCTCTGGGGGCAACCAAGGATCGGACAAAGGATTTGCTCGGTCGGGTCTATGAATACTTCCTCGGCCAGTTTGCCGGTTCGGAAGGAAAACGCGGCGGTGAGTTTTACACGCCCGGCTCAGTAGTGCGCGTCATGGTTGAGATGCTGGAACCATTTCCAGACCCGGAACGCAAGATTCAAGGGCGCGTCTATGACCCCTGCTGCGGTTCGGGCGGCATGTTCGTCCAGGCCGAGCGGTTTCTCGAAGCGCATGACGGGCGCCTTGGTCAACTTGCTATCTACGGACAGGAATCGAATTATGTCACCTGGCGGCTGTGCAAGATGAACCTTGCGGTGCGTGGCATTGATGCCGACATACGGTGGAACTCGGAGGGGAGTTTTCACAAGGATGAGCTGCCGGATCTGAAAGCTGACTTCATTCTTGCCAATCCACCTTTTAATATTTCCGATTGGGGTGGTGACCGGCTGCGGGAAGATGGCCGCTGGCAATTCGGCATCCCACCTGCCGGAAATGCCAACTTTGCCTGGCTGCAACACATCCTGCATCACCTTGGCCCCAATGGCACTGCAGGCGTGGTACTGGCCAACGGTTCCATGTCCTCAACTCAATCGGGCTAGGGGGAAATTCGCAAACGGATGATTGAAGGGGATGTGGTGGACTGCATGATTGCTTTGCCGGGTCAGCTCTTTTATTCAACGCAGATTCCAGCCTGTTTGTGGTTCTTGGCACGTAACAAGAAGAACGGTCCCCGTTCGGCAAGCTCAGGGCAGGGATTCCGTGACAGAACCGGCGAAGTGCTGTTCATCGACGCCCGCAAGCTGGGTTATATGGTGGATCGTACAAGGCGCGAGTTTTCGGACACCGATATTGAAACCATTTCCGGTGCCTATCATCGCTGGCGTGAAGGTAAGGATTACGAGGACGTGCCCGGTTTCTGCAAGTCGGTGACACATGATGTGATAGAATCCCACGGCTTCGTGCTGACACCTGGAAGATATGTCGGAACTGAAGCAGTGGAAGAGGATAGCATTCCATTTGCGGGGCGCTTTGCCGAACTGCAAGCCAAGCTCGAAATGCAACTGACTGAAGGTGTTGAGCTGGGGCAGGCTATCAGGAAAAATCTGGCCAGGATTGGGATATGAACTTTAGTTGGGCAAAGGGGATCGTGCTATGACCGTAAGCGAGTTGATAACCACATTGCAGTCATACCCGCCAGATGCCCGCGTGGTGGTGCTCGGCTATGAAAGCGGTTATGACGACATAACCAAGGTGAAGGATATTGCCATTGTACCGGAAGAAAAACCGGTCTGGTACAAAGGCCGCTATGATGATGCGCCACCTGAAACAGCCGCGCAGGCGGAGCGGGTTGTGCTGGTTTATGGCCGGAATGAAGAGGAGTAATGGGATGGGGAGAGACAAGTACGCTCGAAAACAGCGTGGCAACACGGACAGGGATGTAATGTTTCCTGTTGCGCCACTTGCGAACGAACTCCCGGCGGATTATGCGGAGCTGCTTGGCTCGCTCAAACAGCGGATTGCGACTGAACGGCTGCGGGTGGTACTGGCAAGTAACAGCGCCATGGTAATGATGTATTGGGAAATTGGGCAGCGCATACTGGAAAAGCAAACCGTGCAAGGGTGGGGAGCGCGGGTTATTGATCGCTTGTCATCCGATCTCCGGGAAGCTTTTCCCGAGATGAAGGGGTTTTCTCCCCGCAATATCAAATATATGCGGGCTTTTGCCGCTGCCTGGCCGGATCGTGAAATTGTGCAACAGGTCATTGCACAATTATCATGGGGTCACAATATAGCCCTGTTGGAGAAACTGAGCACTTCAGATGACCGGTTGTGGTATGCCGGAAAAACAGTGGAACATGGCTGGTCGCGCAATATACTTGCCATTCAGATTGAAGGACGCGCCATGCAGCGTTTCGGCAAGGCGCAGAATAATTTCCCCTCAACGTTACCGCCAGCAGATTCCGATATGGCGGCGCAGATTTTCAAGGATCCCTACCTGTTCGATTTTCTGGGGACTGATGCCCCGCGCCGGGAAGCCGAGCTGGAGCGTGGTTTAATGGCGCATGTGCGGAAGTTTTTACTTGAGCTTGGTCTGGGGTTTGCCTTTGTCGGGCAGCAGGTGCATCTGGAGCTTGGTAATGAGGATTTCTATCTTGACTTGCTTTTTTATCACCTGAAACTGCGTAGTTATGTGGTGATCGAACTGAAGGCGCGTAAGTTTGAGCCGGGGGACGGCGCAAAGCTTGGTATGTATATGACGGCTGTTGACCGCCTGTTGCGCCATGCCGACGACAAGCCGACTCTGGGGCTTTTGCTGGTTCGGGAAAAGAACCGGGTACTGGTTGAATACGCTCTTGCAGGAACAACCAGCCCGATCAGCGTTGCCGAATGGGAAACAAAGCTTACCCGGTCGCTGCCCGATGAGCTGAAGGGGAGCCTGCCGAGTATTGAGGAGCTTGAGGCGGAGTTTGCCGGAGAAGAGGAGTAAGGGGATGGGGGAGTGGATTGAAACTAACTTAGGTGATGTCATAGAGCTGAAGCGTGGCTATGACTTGCCACAACAACAGCGTTCTCCCGGCAATGTGCCCCTTGTGTCTTCATCGGGGGTGTCTGACTATCACGCTGTCGCAAAGGTCAAAGGGCCTGGTGTGGTAACAGGTCGATACGGCACTCTGGGGCAAGTATATTATGTGACAGATGACTTCTGGCCGTTGAACACAACTCTTTATATCCGCGATTTCAAGGGAAATGATCCCCGTTTTGTAAGCTACTTTCTGCGTAGCCTTGATTTTCATGCATATTCAGATAAGGCTGCTGTACCTGGGCTTAATAGAAACCACCTGCATCTTGCTCAGGTCAGAATTCCAATTGATGTCCTCGAACAACGCGCCATCGCCCACATCCTCGGCACCCTTGACGACAAAATCGAACTGAACCGGCGAACAAACGAAACGCTGGAAGCAATGGCGCGGGATATTTTCAAGGATTGGTTTGTGGACTTCGGCCCCACCCGCGCCAAGATGGAAGGTCGTGAGCCTTACCTTGCTGCTGATCTCTGGGCTCTTTTTCCTGACCGGCTTGATGATGAAGTGAAGCCGAAGGGTTGGGAAGAAAAGCGTGTTGAAGACATACTTGAGCTTGCCTATGGAAAAGCGCTCAAAGCCAGCGAGCGAATCAACGGAAATGTTCCCGTTTACGGATCTGGTGGCATCACTGGATACCATAACGTAGCATTGGTAAATGGCCCATCGATTATAGTCGGTCGCAAAGGTACTGTTGGCAGTCTCTTTTGGGAGGATAAGCCGTTCTTTCCCATAGACACTGTTTTTTACGTAAAGCCTGAAGCACCACTCACCTATTGTTTTTACCTGCTGCAATCTTTAGGGCTTGAGGCTATGAATACCGACGCAGCAGTACCAGGTCTTAATCGAAACAACGTATATCGATTAAAGATGTGGACACATGTCAAGGCCTGACAGGCATTCGACGTTATTGTCAACCAGCTACGGCAGGCTATTCGGGCAAATAACGATGAATCTCAAACCCTCGCCCAAACCCGCGACTTGCTCCTTCCTAAGATACTGTCCGGTGAGGTACAGGTAAAAGATGTTGAACGAATCGCAGGAGCCGCATGATGGACATTTCCTTTCATTACCCACCTGAACTATTACAACTGTTGATAGATACTGTTCCCAAGCTCTGCAAATCTAAGTCCGACCTTCTCTTGTTCTTTCAAGGTGCGGGAGTGAGCAAGACCGTCTTAAAGCCATACGACGACTTGTTGCTCGCAAACAAGAATGCGTTCAACAAATATCACGTTACTCGGGAACTGCTGGCTAAATTGAATGAGTTGGGTGAACGTGCTCTACGAGAACGGCGTGAGGTTCTCAAGCGAATTACAGATTTTGATGACTTCACTGTTTGTTGGGAAAATGATCGGGCTGCCGCCAGAGGTCTGGTCTCACAGATACGAGACTTGGTGAATGTGAAAGACAGTTTCACTCGCATGAAGCAAGAAAAAGACGAGGAAAGACGGCTGCGGGTACAACAACAGCAGTCGGCACAGGAGGCTTTGCTTGAAAGAAAACAGCGATATCAGGAAATCAAATCTGCATTGTTTTCACTTTTTGCCGAGCAGGATGCTCACAAGCGTGGCAAGGCATTAGAGCAAGCATTGAATGACATATTTTCTTGTTATGGGTTGCAGGTACGAGAATCCTTTACCATCAAGGGAAATTGTGGTGAAGGCATTATCGAGCAAATAGATGGCCTAATTGAACTTGAAGGTAACCTCTACCTGGTTGAGATGAAATGGTGGAAGTCGCCAATTGGTGTTGGTGAAATAGCGCCACACCTGGTACGTGTATTCAACCGAGGCGGACAGGCTAGAGGCGTATTTATTTCCTATACAGATTTTACAGAACCGGCAATCACGTCGTGTCGAGAAGCCTTGAACAGCGGGGCAATAGTCGTGTTAGCGACGCTGCAAGAAATCGTGACTTTGCTAGACCGAGAAGGAGACTTGAAGTATTGGTTGAAATCCAAAATAAACGCTGCAATTGTCGATAAGCAGCCACTATTTGTTTCATGAAATATGTATAAAAAAGTGAGTAAAAGTATGCATGTGCATCACAACGTGTATAAAAAGCTGAGTTATTTATACATGTCAGGCTCGCGCTAACAAAAACTTTGGCCATGTTTTTTTCGTTAAGCACCACGTAACAAAAAGTTTTTTCGCTATTTTGAGGTGATTTTATGACATTCGAGTGTTCCAATCCTCACAACGATCTGCCATTACTCCCTCCTCCTGTTGATCTGGAGACCAAGGCGGTGCTGAAACAGGCGATTGCCGCAAACCGGGCGCTGGCCGATCTGAAAGGGCTTGCCCGGCAGATTCCCAATCAGGGAGTGCTGATTAACGGCATCGTGTTACAGGAAGCTCGCTTGTCGTCGGAGATCGAGAACATTGTCACTACCAATGACGAGCTGTACCGTGCCGCAGCCGATATGGAGGGAAATACTGACCCGCACACCAAGGAGGTTTTGCGCTATCGTCAGGCACTTTGGACCGGTTTCCAAGGATTACGGGAACGCCCGTTATCGACAAACTTATTTATAGACATCGTCCGCAACATCAAGCAGGCGGATATGGATATTCGCAAAGTGACCGGAACCGCCCTTAAAAGCCAGCAGGGGGAAGTGGTGTACACACCTCCTGAGGGAGAGCGTATTATCCGCGACAAACTGTCCAACCTGGAGAGTTTTATCCATGCCGAAGATGGTCTTGACCAGTTGGTGCGTCTGGCTGTGATTCATTACCAGTTTGAGGCGATCCACCCATTTCCGGATGGTAACGGCAGAACCGGCAGGATCATCAACATTCTCTATCTGGTGGAGAAGGGGCTGCTGGACATTCCCGTACTGTTTCTTTCTCATTATATCTTGCGTAACAAGGCTGACTACTATGCCGGACTTCGGGGGGTGACTGAGGAAGGTTCGTGGGAACCGTGGGTTCTTTTTATGCTGCGGGCAATCGAAGAAACAGCCAGAAAAACCTCTTCACGTGTTGAGCGCATACTTGCAATGATGGATGAAGTAAAGGTTACCGTGCAAGAGAATGCGGGCCGTATCTACAGCAAAGATCTGATTGAAACCATCTTTATGCACCCATATTGCAAGATCAGGTTTCTTGAAGAAGCAGGCATCGCCAAACGGCAGACCGCCTCTGACTACCTGAAAACGCTTGCAGCAATTGGCGTTCTGCGTCCTGAAAAAGTTGGGCGTGAGGCCTATTATATCAATGATCGTCTTTATAAGGTGCTCGTTGAAGAATAGGTCGATGATTTCGACAGATTGTAATTATATGTCGATTTTTCAGCTTTTTTCGACATATTTTCAGAACCTGTCGATTGCATCGACATATTGTAACTGATTTCGAGGTAGGAGTTTCTGATGGCCTTTATCACTGAAGCTGATGTCGAGATGATGCTTCTGGAGCAGTTGGCTGGCTTGGGCTATTCCCGAGCTACCGACGCAGTCATTGGTCCGGATGGTTCTGCCTCTGAGCGGGAAGCCTATTCCGACGTCATCCTCCTTGGTCGTTTGACTGCGGCCATAGACCGCTTGAACCCTGACATCCCTGCCGAGGCACGCCATGATGCGCTGAAGAAAGTCATTGCGGCTGAGACTCCTTCGCTGATCGAAGAAAACCGCCGTTTGCACCGGGCCATAGTTGAAGGCATTGACGTTGAATATTATGCCGAAGACGGGACTATTCGCGGCGACAAGGTTCGGTTGATAGACTTCACCAATCCGGATGCCAACGACTGGCTGGCGCTTGATCAGTTTACCGTGATCGAAAATGGCGTTAATCGCCGCCCGGATGTGGTGCTGTTTGTGAACGGCTTGCCGCTGGGCGTGATAGAGCTGAAGAACCCTGGTTATGAGAACGCCACGCTGACGGGAGCACACAACCAGTTACAGACCTACAAGACACAGATACCGTCGCTCTTCCGTACCAACGCCGTGCTTATAACATCCGACGGACTGACCGCCCGAATTGGTTCATTGACCGCAAACGAGGAACGCTTCATGCCCTGGCGGACGACGGACGGCAAGGTCATTGCCCCCAAAGGTAGCCCGGAAATGGCGGTGCTGATTGAAGGGGTGTTCGAGAAGCGCCGTTTTCTCGACCTGATTCATGATTTCAGCGTATTTGGCAACACTGGTTCGGGCCTGATCAAAATCATTGCCGGTTACCCTCAATTCCATGCAGTGAAGCGTGCCGTTGAATCTACCATTCGGGCGATTGCGCTTTCTCCCAGGGTGATGGTTGCTGAAGATCCCGCCGATTACGGCTTATCAGGAGTCAAAAACTACCAGAAAGGTGACCGCCGTGTGGGGGTGATCTGGCATACGCAAGGCTCCGGAAAAAGCCTGCTCATGGCGTTTTATGCCGGGCAACTGGTTCGACACCCTGAGTTGGAGAATCCGACAATTGTTGTCCTCACCGATCGTAACGATCTTGACGACCAACTGTTTGCCACCTTTTCCATGTGTCGCGACCTGATCCGCCAGACACCGATTCAGGCGGAAAGCCGTGAAGATTTGCAGAAGGCCTTGAACCGTGCTTCCGGTGGTGTTGTCTTCACTACAATTCAGAAATTCGCACCGGCCAGCGGTGAGACTGTTTACCCGATGCTGACGGATCGCCGCAATGTGGTGGTTATCACCGATGAAGCCCATCGAAGCCAGTACGGTTTCAAGGCTCGGATTGAGCGTAAGACCGGAGAGGTAGCCTACGGGTTTGCCAAGTACATGCGAGATGCTCTGCCGAATGCCTCCTTTATCGGTTTTACCGGCACCCCGATTGAAAAGGACGATGTGAACACCCCTGCTGTCTTTGGTGAGTACATCGACATTTACGACATCAGCCGTGCGGTTGAAGACGGTGCGACGGTGCCGATATACTACGAAAGTCGCCTGGCGCGTATAGAATTATCGGAAGATGAAAAACCTCATATTGATGCAGAGATTGAAGACCTGACCGAGGACGAGGCACTTTCCGAGCAGGAACGGCTGAAGCGGAAATGGTCCACCGTTGAGGCGTTGGTGGGCGCTGAGAAACGGCTCAAGATGGTTGCTGCCGATCTTGTCCAGCATTTCGAGGATCGTATAGCTGCCATGGACGGCAAAGCGATGGTGGTCTGCATGAGCCGCCGCATCTGTGTTGAGCTTTACAAACAGATCGTTACCCTGAAACCCGAATGGCATTCCGATGACGACAAGGCGGGGGTGATAAAGGTCGTTATGACCGGTTCCGCTGCTGATCAACAAGACTGGCAACAGCATATCGGCAACAAGGCACGACGCGACCTTTTAGCCAAACGCGCCAAAGATCCGAAAGATCCGTTGCAATTGGTGATCGTCCGCGATTTGTGGCTGACCGGTTTTGATGCGCCCATACTATGTACATCGACAAGCCGATGCGCGGCTATGGACTGATGCAAGCCATTGCCCGAGTCAACCGGGTATTCCGCGATAAACCTGCCGGGCTTGTGGTTGATTATATCGGCATCGCGCAAAACCTGAAGAATGCACTCGGGCAGTATTCTGCTGCTGATCAGCGCCAGGCTGGAGTGGACGAAGAAGAAGCAGTCGCCATGATGCTGGAGAAGTATGAGGTTGTGAAGGCAATGTTTCAAGGCTTCGATTACATGCGCAGCATTGCCGGTACACCACATCTTCGGCTGGTTGTCATGGCTGAGGCGATGGAATGGATTCTGGACCTATTGCACAAAGCAGCAGAAAAAGAGAAGACAGATGACGGCAAGAAACGAGCGCATCGACGCTATATGGATGCCGTGCTGGCCTTGTCAAAGGCCTTTGCACTGGCGGCTGCCAGTGATGTCGCTCGCGAAATTCGCGATGAGGTAGCTTTCTTCCAAACGATCCGTGCCGCACTTGTCAAGACATCCGACACCGGAGGTAAATCGACTGCTGCCCGCGAATTTGCCATCCAACAGATTGTAAACCGAGCTGTTGTCTCAACCGAGATTGTGGACATTCTCGCAGCGGCAGGGCTGACAACGCCGGACATATCAATACTCTCTGAAGAGTTTCTTGCCGAAGTGCAACAGATGGAGAAGAAAAACCTTGCCTTGGAGGCTCTCAAGAAACTGTTGAACGATGACATACGGTCGCGCAGTCGTTCCAACGTGGTCGAAACGAAACGCTTCTCGGATCGTCTCAACGACGCCATTGCGCGGTATCACCTTAATGCCATCAGTACGGTTGAAGTGCTTCAGGAGTTGATCAACCTTGCCCGTGACATCCGTGAGGCCCGCAAACGTGGCGAAGATGAAGGGCTGTCCGAGGACGAAATCGCTTTTTATGACGCGTTGGCGGAAAACGCGAGTGCGGTAGAGGCGATGGGCAATGATGCGCTCAAAATCATCGCCCACGAATTGCTGACGGGCCTCAAGAGCAACATCACCGTTGACTGGTCGCACCGTGAGAGCGCACGGGCACGGATGCGGGTGCTGGTCAAACGTATTCTTCGTAAATACGGTTATCCACCTGATCTTCAGGATGCTGCCGTGCAGACAGTACTGCAGCAGGCAGAGGCGCTGTCGGCGACGTGGAGTCGGTGAGAGGAATTACCAGCTTGCAGGCTTCACAATCGTCGTGCCCGGTATCGCTGATGGGAACTGCGCGGCCTTCAGGTGGCTGTTGTGAATATGCACCACTGATGTTGCTACCTTCTGCAATGGTGGCGAAGCCCCGAATTTTGACGTGCTCAATATCAGCACGTTCTTTTTCAACTCCTGCGTTACAATCCTGATAGGCTCAACAAGATCGGTGTCATTCGAGATAACCATAGCCGCGTTGAACCTTCCCGCCCACGCATCATTCACCAGATGACAGGCGAGATTCACGTCAGAACCTTTTTCTTCCATTGCATGAACCCGCACCTTGATTGCATCGGTAGACAGCGCCATTGTCGGTGCGTTACCGCTGCCTGGCGGCGGATAGCTGCCAACCGGCATGATTTCCCACTGGCAGTTCGGTAATGCCGCATCGGGGTGAACTGTATAGTCACCGGAGGCAAAGATTACCGGACCGCTGCCGTTGTCAATCTGCCGGTTTGCGAATGGCAATGTGACCACAGGCCGCCATTGATTTTTGGCAAGAAAATTTCCGAGATGAATATCAATCTCTGGTACATCTGCTGCCGCCCTGGCTGTCCTAGATCGGTAGACCGGAAATCGCCTGGCCCGAAATCCTTTGCTGCCGCCCGGGGCGTCGGGAAGGCAGAAGAACTTTTTTCGACTCAACTCATAAGCCGCTTTGCTAAGGATGGTCCTGTCTTTTTGAACGGCTTTATCAATGCGCTTTCTCCGACGTCTGTCAGGGGCATCGGAGTGTACTATCAACGCACGATAACTCCTCTCAGCAAGATCAACATTTGTTTCCTGTATGCGATAGCTGGCACAGATGTTTCTGCTCTTTACTACCAGCTGAGAGAGTTGCCCGATATCCTGCCAGGAACCGGCAGCAGAGACTGCTTTGTCGATTAATTCTGTGCAAACGCCAAAGTTCTCCGGTAGTCGGGTGATAAAGTAGATGTCATCTTTCATGAGCAAAAGATTGTCCTTTGTTGCCAAGGCGGAATCGGCAACATAGATGAATTCATGTTCTCCCACTCCATACTTCGCCATGATCCGGGGAAGTTCCGTGATGATATTCCCGTTGATCTTTTTGTCTGATGAGTTGCCATCAAGTATTCCGGCGTGGAAAGGAAGATTGCCCTCCACACAAAGAAGAGACAAGACAAACTGCTTGAGATCCGGGCACTTATCCTTGCTATACTCAAATAGCAGCGCCAAAGAACTTGCCGATTCCTGCAGTTAGTCCCATTGCGAGCACACCCCAGAATACAACACGAATAGCACCCTTAGCAATGGGAGCACCACCGGCGTATGCTGCGGTAGCACCCAAAATTGCTAAGGTTATCAGCGCGGTTGCAAATGAGACCTCCGTGACAAAGGCTTTAGGAGCGAGTAATACAGCAAGGATTGGAACTATTGCGCCTACAACAAAAGCAATTGCAGATGCAAGTGCTGCTTGAAGCGGTCGAGCCCGTAACGTTTCCGTGATGCCAAGTTCATCTCTGGCGTGTGCCAAGAGCATCACCGGACATCAGTTTTTCTGCAACTTGTCGCGCCAAAGGTTGGTCGAGACCTCGACCCACATAAATTGAAGTGAGTTCATTTAGTTCGTGTTCCGGTTGAAGTTCAAGTTCACGCTTTTCTCTTGCAATGTCAGCATGTTCAGTATCTTTCTGCGATTGAACCGAGACATACTCGCCTGCAGCCATTGACATTGCTCCAGCGACAAGTCCGGCTACACCTGTGAGCAGAATACTATTTTGTGTTGCTCCAGAAACTGCAACTCCGACTACAAGGCTTGCTACCGAAATTGTTCCGTCGTTAGCGCCAAGCTCTGCAGCTCGAAGCCAACCTATTCTTTCTGACCTGTGGGATTCACTGTGAATTTGTAGCATTAACTGAATCTCCTTGAAGTCAATCTCTCTGCTGGTTGGTTACTAATAGACTGCCGATATATCCTTGTTACGTCCCGCACTGATCCATGGTTGTGGCTCTGAGCCTGTAGTGGAATACTACTCTACAGCATAACCCACGTTTGCAAGGATGGCAGGTCTTTTTGCTTTTTAAGCTCGGCTTGTCAACTGACAACCATTATGTCTAATGCTGCTGAAATGATGGACGATCTTCCAAACTATACTGAAATACAACCTACAATTCAGGTAAGTGAAGTCAAAATGCAGTTATTATAGATGTTGAGGAATGTATATGCGGTTTTAAGGAGGTTGACGCCATGAAAATTGAGAAAAATATCCCACTACTTGAAAACATTCTCGGAGCACGAAGGGAAATGTTTGGCCGGGATTATGAGCCGTACAGGAATCATGTCTATCGCATCCTGCATTTCTGCTTTGCCTTCCATGAACGGGCAACGGATGAAGAGAAGGAAAAACTGATCATCGCCGGATGTTTCCATGATCTTGGCATGTGGCCCGGTGAAGTTGTGGATTATCTGGCACCTTCGATCGATCTGGCCAAACGGTATCTGATTGAACAGGGCAAGGAGCAGTGGTCACCGGAAATTGAAATGATGATTGATCTGCATCACAAGTTTCGCGCGGCTTCCAACGACAAGTATCCATTGGTTGAAATTTTCCGAAAAGGGGACTGGGTTGATGCAACCATGGGTATGAGAAAATTTGGCCTGCCAAAACAAGTAATCAAGGAAGTCCAGGACGCCTTTCCCAATCTTGGTTTTCATAATAATCTGGTCAGGTTGGCCACTAAGGAGATGTTTGTTTATCAACGAAATCCGCTGCCAATGATGAAATGGTAAAGGGAGTCTCAATACGGGAGGTACTACAATGTTACAGATACGAAGAGCCAACGAGCGTGGCCACGCCGATCACGGCTGGCTGAATACCTATCACAGTTTTTCTTTTGCCGATTATTACGACCCGAAGCATATGGGCTTCAGGCAACTGAGAGTCATCAATGAAGACCGGGTTCAACCGGGCAGAGGCTTCCCGACCCACCCCCATCGCAACATGGAAATCATTTCATATGTCCTGGAAGGTGCGCTGGAACATAAAGACAGTATGGGTAACGGTTCGGTAATTGTTCCCAGCGAGGTACAGCGGATGAGCGCCGGAACCGGCATAACCCATAGCGAGTTCAATCATTCAAAAGCGGAATTGGTTCACTTTCTCCAGATATGGATTTTACCTGATACGGAGGATGTTAAGCCGAGCTACGAGCAGACGTATTTCCCGGACGAAGAGAAGAGAGGAAAACTGCGCCTGATCGCATCGGCAGATGGTCGCGACGGGTCTGTCACCATCCGCCAGGACGTTAATCTGTATGCAACGCTTCTTGAAGCGGGAGAAGAGATCTTGCATCTGATGCCATCGGGACGGCATGTCTGGATACAGGTGACATCGAAATTCAAGGCTCCTGTTCGATCCAACGTGTTCAGCCCTTTGCCGGTCGGTTAATCCAGCTCGTATGGCCTCTGCTGACTTCTGCCGAACATGGAGGCAATCTGTCTCCAGATCGCCATGCACCGGAATTTCGTCCAGTGCGGGGCGGCAGATCTCCCCGGGTAATGCGCGTGACCTTCACCCCGTATGACCGCCGCATATACAGACACACCCTCCGGATGGTTATCGGGCTTTGAAGAACATCGCCTCCTCGCCCGGATATGCCTGCCTCGTATGCGATTTCTGTTCGTCGGGCCAGAGTTTTGCCTGCGGCTTCCTTCGGATTCCGGGTCGCCCCGGACACCCTTGCCGTTCGGCTAACGGTTCCCACCATCAGGGTCCGTAGAGGACTTGCACCTCCAAGTCACGAATCAGCCACCATAGCTGATTCGA
>JBAXVG010000074.1:0-19601 GCA_037129255.1 Desulfuromonadales bacterium
TAAGGCCGGCTACTGTGCCGTCGCTCTGGTGATAGTAGTTGATGGAGGGGGTGGTTGATGGGGATGTCAGGACGTTCGCCGAACAGTTTGCAGTCGTTCCGCCTCCGCTGCCGTTACAGCTCCAGTTCCACGGTCCGCTTCCGGTGACGGAAGATGGCGTGCCGCTGCTGCAGAGGTTGGTGGTGGGGATGGTGGTTACAGAAGTACCGTTGGCGCTTCCACAGGTGCCGTTTACTGCGGCAGCGGTGGTAACATCCAGGTATATATCGTCAATAAAGAACGTAGTTGTATTTGCAGCATCCGATACAACGCCGAACTGTAGCCGGATCGTCTTGCCTTTGTAGGAGCTCAGATCAAAAATGCCGGAATGTTTATAGACACCACCTGTTTTATCCAGATTACTCAGCGCAGTAATTATGGTTGCAGTTGTACTTGTGGGCGGTTCAGCTGCAAGGACTAAAAAATAATCATTCTGACTGGAAGCAGTCGTCTCTTTTGTCGAGATATTATAGTAAAAATCAAGCGTAGCAGTGGCAGCTGAAGCGGGTATGGTAACATCCTGATATACTTTTGCCACGAGGTTGTCTTCGGAAAAAAACACAAAACCGTAGGTGCTATTGTTTCCTAAATGAAAACCGTCGGCAGGTCCATAAATCAGTCTATAAATGGAGGTGGTAGCCTGAGTCCAGCTGCTGGAGCCGGATTCAAACCCCGGATTCTGGATAATGTTTGCAGCATGAGCAACTGAAACAATATTAAACAGTATCGTCACCAATAGTGCTCTCTTTTGCAGCATGTAAAATCGCCTCGGCATTATTAGTGTGGTTGAATTAAACAGGAAAATATTCCATACTCTTTTCGGGAGATTATAGACATAAAACCAGGTTGTCAAATTGTTATTTTTATCCGGAAATATAACACTGCTTTACAAATGACGGGAGTAATCCGCGTACATCTGTCGCACCTTGAAACCGGGGAGTAAATTCAGTAGAGTTTCCCGGAAATTTTTGTGATAGAGTGTGCGTTGCGATGAGCATATCCCATCAATCAAACAGAGATAATAAAGGGCATTGCCGATGAAATACGTCCTTGCGCTGGATCAGGGTACCACCAGTTCCCGTGCCATCATCTTTGACCATACATCCGGAATCAGATCGGTGGCCCAGAAGGAATTTCGCCAGATATATCCCCGCCCAGGCTGGGTTGAACAGGATGGGCTCGAAATATGGACATCCCAGTTGGAGGTGGCAGGCGAGGCCATCAGACGGGCGGGGCTGGATACTGTCGATATTGCTGCAATCGGAATTACGAACCAGCGGGAAACCACGCTGGTATGGGAACGGCGCAGTGGACGACCGGTGTATAACGCTATAGTCTGGCAGGACCGGCGCACCGCTGCCGTCTGTGACCGGCTCAAGGCCGAAGGTCTGGAAGGGGTTTTTCGTGAGAAGACCGGTCTTCTGATCGATCCGTATTTTTCGGGCACAAAACTGGCATGGATTCTCGACAGCGTGCCCAATGCCCGCAGCAGAGCGGAAGCAGGTGAGCTCCTGTTCGGAACGGTTGATTCCTGGCTGCTCTGGAACCTGACCGGCGGAAGACAGCATAAAAGCGATGTGAGCAATGCCTCCCGGACGCTCCTGCTCAACATTCATACCGGCAGGTGGGACGAAGAGCTGCTTGCTATTCTCAGTATCCCGGCCGCCATGCTTCCGGAAATTTCGGCATCCAGTGCGGTTTACGGAGAAACAGCCTCCGGCCTCTTTTCCCGGCAGATTCCGGTTGCAGGAATGGCAGGTGATCAGCAGGCCGCCCTTCTCGGGCAGGGGTGCATGCAGCCCGGTATGGTCAAGAACACCTACGGCACCGGCTGTTTCATGCTGATGCATACCGGAGAGACGCCTGCTGTTTCCGGCAACAGGCTCCTGACAACGGTGGCCTGGAAGATCGGAGAAAGGATTGAATATGCCTTGGAAGGGAGTGTCTTTGTGGCCGGTGCGGCTATCCAGTGGTTGCGCGACGGACTCGGGATCATCGCTTCGTCCGCCGAGGTTGAACCGCTGGCTGCCTCGGTTCCGGATAACGGAGGCGTATATCTGGTGCCGGCTTTTGCAGGACTCGGGGCCCCACACTGGGATCCGTACGCACGTGGAACCGTGACAGGCATCTCCCGTGGCACCACGGCCGCCCACATCGCGCGGGCGGCACTGGAAAGCATAGCCTTCCAGACCGTCGACCTGGTAAGGGCCATGGAAGCCGATACCGGAATCACCCTGCCGGAACTGAGAGTCGATGGCGGTGCCTCGGTTAACAACCTGCTGATGCAGATTCAGGCTGATCTGCTGGGTGTACCGGTCGTACGTTCCCGAATCAGCGAAACCACTGCTCTCGGAGCTGCTTTTCTGGCGGGGTTGGCGGTCGGCTTCTGGCAGGACAGGGAGGATATAGCTACCACACGGCAGCATGATCGAACATTTTTCCCGACCATGGAGCGCAGTGGTTTCGGGGCGCTGCACCAAAAATGGGAGCGGGCCCTGCAGAGTGCGAAAGGATGGGATGAGAGCTGAAACAGAACAACATCACGGCAGAAGTCGGGGATCAGGCCGGTTGTCCGGCAACAGCTCTCTTCTCGCAGGGCTCATCCTGGTCTCATTGGCAGTTTGCTACTGCATCAGTTACCTGGATACAGGCCTTGCACTCCTCGTCAAGCAACACGTCTTCAGAAACGGCTTGTGGGCGCGTTCCATGTCATCGATCCCTGACGCTCTTTTCTTCATTGTGCTGTTTGTTACCGTAACAGCCTTTGTAAGTTTCAGGTACAGAGTTTCCAAAGCCACGCTCGATGCGACTACGCTCACCTGCAAGCTGCTTGCGTGCGTCATGCCGCTAACCTTTGTCGGGAAAACAGTCCTGAAATACATCTTCGGCAGGATCAACACCCGCGAATGGCTGAACGCACCGCACGAATACGGTTTTCACTGGTTTCATGGGGGGGAACAGTACTGCGGGTTTCCTTCCGGGCACATGGCGGTATTTACGGCCCTGATCGCTGTTTTGTGGCGCCTTCATCCGCGTTACCGTGCAGCGTATCTGGCCTTTCTGTTACTCCTGGCATCTGCTCTGATCGTAACTAATTATCATTTTTTGAGTGATGTGATCGCAGGGGTCTACGTAGGAATTCTGATCGAGGCGCTCACATGGCGTGTAGCTGGCCGGGATCGTCGCTTTCAGGCTATTTCGGGTTGAACGGTTTGCTTCTCAAACCCGCTCATACGGCTCGAACAGCCGTTTGCACTCGTCCAGTGCAAACCGGTCGGTCATGCCGGCGATATAATCACAAACCACGCGCTGAAGTCCGAAACGCTCAATCCTGAACTGATATTTTGGCGGGAGCAGATTGGGATAGCGCAGGTAGGTCTCAAACAGACGGGTGATGAATATCTCGGCTTTGACCCGCATCTTGTCAACCTTGTGGTGACGATAAAGGTTCTGAAACAGGAAGCGTTTCAGAGCCATGTTACGAGTGGTGATCGTGTCGCTGAAATGGGCTACGGCCCGGTTGACGCACTGCAGCTCTTCCCTTGTGGTTATGCCGGATGTTTCAATGTTGGATGCAATGGTGCAACAGATGTCGCCGATTAAAAGGCCTATCAAAGCACTGACTGTCTGCAGCACCAGACGTTTGTCGTCGATGGCGGGATATTTCTGCCGTACTGCGGAGCTGACCTCTCGCCATATATCAACCTGTTCAAGCTGTTCCAGGGCTATATAGCCCGCTTTCAGCCCATCATCAATGTCATGGTTGTTATAGGCGATTTCGTCGGCATAATTGATAATCTGGGCCTCAACGGAGGGGATCACCCCCGGCAGGAAGCCGGCCATGGTTTCGGTGGGAGCATCATAGGGAGAAGCGTGTTTTATGATCCCTTCGCGCACTTCCCAAGTCAGGTTGAGACCGTTGAATCCCGGATACCGTTCTTCCAGTTCATCGACAACCCGAAAAGATTGCAAATTATGCTCAAACCCGCCATATCCCTGCATTAACCGGTTCAGAACCTCCTCGCCGGTATGGCCGAAAGGGGTATGTCCCAGGTCGTGGGCCAGGGCCAGAGCCTCGGTCAGCTCTTCATTGAGGTGAAGCTTGCGGGCAATGGCGCGGCCGATCTGGGCTACTTCCAGCGAATGGGTCAGGCGGGTACGATAATAGTCCCCCTCGTGGTTTACGAAAACCTGGGTCTTGTATTCCAGACGACGGAAGGCAGCGCAGTGGATGATGCGATCCCGGTCCCGCTCGAAGGCGGGGCGATTGTCGCGGAACTCCTCAACGTGCCTGCGACCCTTCGAAGCGGCGCTGGAGCAGGCATATCCCGCCAAATCGTTACGTTCTGCAGATTCTGTCATACCGGCTCCTGTCACCCCATACAGCAGACGTTCTGCTCTCTTGCCGCCCTGGTCTCATCCAGGCGACCGACCGGAGTGGTCAGTGGAGCGTCGTGCAACGCCTGCGGGTTGCTCCCGGCCGTTATGGCCGCTTCGATCATTACCTGTATAAAAGCATCCAGAGTCGCCTTGCTTTCTGTCTCGGTCGGCTCAATCATGATGGCTTCCCTGACGATCATTGGGAAATAGACCGTGGGGGGATGATAGCCTCTGTCAATCAGGAATTTGGCGATGTCGATGGCGCGCACACCGTGTGCCAGCTGCTTGCCGGCCGAAAGGACACATTCGTGCATACAGGTCATGTCGTAGGGAATGTCGTAATATGCCTTGAGTTTTTCCTTGATATAGTTGGCATTCAGCACGGCCTGTTCTGATGCAGTGAGCAGCCCCTCGCGCCCCAGCATGGTGATATAGGCATAGGCCTTGACCATGACACCGAAGTTGCCGAAGAAGTTTGCCGTACGGCCGATGCTGCCGGCTCTGCCGGTCTCCGGTATGAATTGGCCTTCATCATCCATGACGATGCGTGGTTGAGGCAAAAATGGTATCAATGCTTTTTTGACCCCTACCGGTCCGGCGCCGGGGCCGCCACCGCCGTGTGGAGTACCGAAGGTTTTGTGCAGATTGACGTGAATTACATCAAAACCGACGTCACCCGGCTTGACCTTGCCCATGATCGCGTTCAGATTGGCACCGTCGTAGTACATGAGAGCATTGTGGGAATGGGCGATGTCGCTGATTTCCCTGATGTGCGGATTGAAAAGACCAAGCGTATTGGGACAGGTCATCATGACCGCTGCCACCTCATCGTTCATAGCCTGTTTGAACAACTCCAGATCCATGTCGCCATAGGGTGCGGTCGGCACGGTGATGATCCCGTAACCGGCAATGGCCGCCGACGCAGGATTGGTGCCGTGCGATGAATCGGGCACTACCACATATTTTTTCCTGTTCCCCCTGGCTTTATGATAGGCGGATATCAGCAGGATTCCGGTCATCTCGCCATGAGCGCCGGCCAGCGGCTGGGTAGTCACTTCATCCATGCCGGTGATGTCGGCCAGAAGCTGTCCCAGATCATACAACATCCCCAGCGTTCCCTGACAGAACTCTGCCCCGCCCGGCAGAAGTGCCGTCATGGGATGAAAATGGGTGAACAGAGCGGCCGAATTCTCCAGCACCTTGGCGTTGTACTTCATGGTACATGAACCGAGCGGATAGAAATTAGTATCCACTGAAAAGTTGCGGCGTGACAGGTTTGTGAAATGCCGTACAAGATCAAGCTCGGACAGTTCCGCCAGTCCTGCGGCTTCGGAGCGGAGCAGGTTCTGCGGCAGACTGCAGGCTGCGGGGACATCAGAGGCAGGTAGCCTGACTCCGCGTCTTCCGGGGACCGATTGTTCGTAAATCAGTTGCATGATATGTTCTCCTTATTAGCGTCACTGGTGGTGACCAGTAGCCATACATCTGCCAATCCCTGCTTTTCTATCAGTTCGTTTAATTTCTCGAAAGAAATGCAATCGGCGGACGCTTCAAGCATTCCCCTGATATCGCCGACATGCTTAGGCGAACGCCCCTCTTTAAAATACTCCAGCTTTTTTGCAATAACGTATTCCGGTGGAGCTACTCGAATCACGATTCCGCCCAGATTGAACATCCGTGGATTTCTGATGGCCCAGGCAAGCATCCCGTCATTGCCGACCGGATAGATATCCGCCTTGAACCCGGTAACATGATGAATAATGTTGAAATGTCCACGAGTACTGCGGGCGCACTCCACGCCGATGACTTCCGCCGGCGGGCAGTAAAATTCTCCTTCAGGAAACGCATCAATAATGGCCGGAATCTGCTTTCGTGATACTTCAACAACCAGATCTATGTCATGAGTCATTCGGGGATCACCGTAGACAATAACGGCTACGGAACCGGTGACCACATATCGTATGCCGGCAGTATCCAATCGTTCTATGAAGAGAGTGAACATATCAGGTGCGAGCATACAGAAAAGCTTCCTTTACCATGCGATCAATTTCAACTTCAGAGAGTTCCGGATGAAACGACTGTAAAGCGGCTTTCTTGAGTGCCCGTGCCGAGTGGAACAACCGGTTGGCAACCTGCAGTTTCTCTTCCACCGTCATCTTTGCAATAATAGCACGCTGCGTGGTCATCAAAAATGCACCGTTTCAAGCTCTGCCTTCAAAACCTTCACCAGCCGGTCAATTTCCTTCCTGCACCGTTTTTCAGTCACGGTGACCACCAGGCAGTTTTCGGAGCCCTCATAGAAGTGTCCCAAAGGAACACCAGCCGCAATGCCCTGTTTGAGCAACGCGCATACCACCGCGTCGGCCGGCAGCGGCAGGGCGACGGTGAATTCGTTAAAGGTCGGCGCACTCTGCAGCACCGTCACACCCGGTATTCCTGCCAGCTGCGACTTGGCATATTCGGCCTTGTCACGGTTCAGGCGGGCCATTTCGATCAACCCTTCTTTGCCTATTGACGAAAGAAAGATCAGGCCACGCAGGGCGCACAGTCCCTGGTTGCTGCAGATATTGGAAGTCGCTTTCTGGCGTTTGATATGCTGTTCACGGGCCTGCAGGGTAAGGACAAAACCGCGCCGTCCCAGCTTGTCAACCGTCTCGCCGATGATGCGTCCCGGCATGTTGCGGATGAATGATTTTCTGGCGGCGATGAAGCCGAAGGTGGGGCCTCCGAAGGAGAGCGGATTTCCCAGACTCTGACCATCTCCGACCGCAATATCGGCGCCCATCTCACCCGGAGACTTGAGTATACCGAGCGAGATCGGGTAAACTGAGGTGATCAGCAGTGCGCCCTCAGCATGCACCTGCCCGGAAAGCTCGGTAAAATCATCAACACACCCGAAAAAATTGGGATTCTGCACCAGCACAGCAGCCACACGGTCGTCCAGCAGGATTGAAAGTTCGTCACGGTTGAGCAGGCCATCAAGCGGAATGATCTCGAAAACTTCAACGTCAAGGTTAAAAAGATAGGTTTTGAGTACCTGCCGTGAAAAAGGATTGACGCAACCGTCAACAATGATCCTGTTCCGACCTGTAATACGCAGCGCCATCATAGCCGCCTCCGCGCAGGCCGTGCCTCCGTCATAGAGTGATGCGTTGGATACATCCAGACCTGTCAGTCGACAGATAGCGGTCTGATATTCAAAGAGCGCCTGCAATGTCCCCTGTGAGCATTCCGGCTGATACGGAGTATAGGCTGTATAAAATTCGGAGCGGCCGGAGAGGTGATCAACCGCTGCCGGGATGATATGGTCATAGAAACCACCACCGATGAAGTTGAGCATATCGGAGCTGTTTTCGCCTGCAATAGCCTTCATTCTGTCGAATGCCTCGAACTCGGACATACCGGAGGGGATATTAAAGGTTTTGGCACGCAGTTCTGCTGGGATTGCGGCGAAAAGATCATCAACGGCGGTAACGCCGATGACCGAGAGCATTTCGCTGATCTCCCGGGAGGTATGGGGGCAGTAGTGACTATCGTTCATGATGCGCTCCTAGGGATGTGAAATATGCAGATTTACCGTTTTTGATTGTAGGGGCTAAGCAAGTTTCATCTGCTTCGCCCGCCTTTGATCTCCGTGGCAAATGGGCGAAGCAGGAAAGCGCTTGCTTCGCCCCTACGAAAAAATGGTATATTAACAATTTCCAGCTCCCTAAAGAGTTTTCAAATAATCATTGTACTGTTCCTGCGTCATCAGTTTTTCAAGCTCACCAGCGTCGATGATTTCAAGTTCAACCATCCAGGCCCTCTCTTCGGCGCTTTCATTCACAAGCTCCGGGGAGGAATCCAGCCCGGTGTTTATCGCCAGGACCTTGCCGGAAACCGGCGAGTATATATCACTGGCAGCTTTTACCGATTCGATGGCAGCCAGGACCTCGAACTGTTTCACACTCCTGCCCGCTTTGGGAAGCTCGACAAAGGTAATGTCACCCAGCGCATGGGCGGCGTGCTCGCTAATGCCTACTGTCCCGGTCGTACCATCCACCCTGACCCACTCGTGCTCCTTTGTAAAATACATCTCAGCCATGCCGCATACCTCCGTGTGTGGGATAGTCGCTCTATGCGCTAACGATCTGCAGATTGTTTCTCAATACGATCGGATCTTTTGTCAACCGCCTTCTGGGCAATACCCGCTTCAGACCTTATAACTGCAAACGTTTTGGTAATCCTGTCCGAATAGGTATGAAAAACATATACCGCAACAACGAGGAAAAGAACAATTTTGATTATAGTTCCCAATGTTCGCGGAACAAACTTCGCCAGCAGCTTACCCACGATTATGGACGCAGCAAAAAACAACAGGACTATGATGAAAAATGAAAGAACCGGCCAGACGTTCGGCAGGTGTGAACGCCACTTTCCGGACAAAACAGAGTCCGTCGCTTTTTTCAACTTTCCTGCATCCGATTTTAATTGCGGTTCATACGGCTGCGACAGGTCGGATAACATGCGAGAAGGCGCCGAATTACCACGCAGCAGACGCTGCTTTGCCGCTTCTGCACGCTCATCCCGAACCTGGTTATCGCGGATCTGGATTTTTTTTCGAAGTTCAGATTCCTTAACTGCAGTCACACCGGAACGGTAGCGTTCCGGAATGCTGTTGTAATCGTTGGTAACGTTTTCACCCCCGGAATCATCGAGATATTTATAATAATCTGCGCATGATTGGCAGGGGAAGGCAACAAGAATGAAGAGCATTATCAGCATGGCATAACATGGAGTCATTATTTTGACTGATACTGGCATATGCAGCTCCTGTGCACTTGAAACGTAGAATCATACAGCGAAGAATATCATATAGCCGGAAAAGCACAACAGCAAAGGGCGCATCGAAATGCGCCCTCTGATGGAAAATGATGAAGAAAATGAACTGCTATTTGGGCTGCGGTGGTGGAGCAGCAGCCGGCGGCGGTTGCGTTGCCGGTTGCTGTGGTGCAATCGGTTGCGGTGGAGCAGCCGGTTTATTCTTCATCTGCGTTTCATACGTAAGATTCTTTTTCGAAGCAATTTCAACAATGCTGCCGGATATGAGGTGCTTCAAGGTACTGTCAAGATAGAGTATGGTTGGCTGGTTATCAATAAAAACAATAACCTCATAGATTCCATCCAGTGCAGAAAACTTCTCAATTTTTCCGACCGAAAAATTTGATGGCATGATCGGCTTCAATGTTTCCGTCACCTTCTCTTTGGAAGGCGCTGAACTGCAACCGGACAGCACACCCGCAATCATCAAACCAGCCAACAGACATCTGCATACACTAATCATTCTATTCCTCAGCCTATTCAATGGGTTTTGGGTGCAAAGCAGCATGAGCCACCATCTTTCTGGATGTACGGTATAACCGGATCCCCAGAGCAAGAAGCAGTGCAGCCGGTGAAATCCATCCCAGTTTGACAAGAACAATAACCGGAGTAAGCAACAGTCTGAAAACCACGCGCAGAACCTCATGCTGTGCAATAAAATCGGCAATCGGCGGACTGTGCTTGTAATAGAACTTCACAAAAGAGGTTCCCGGACCGCTCTGCAGCAGCACGTTGTCGCGGAAATGACGCAGAACCATGACGTGCGGGTCGAGATAACTGCCATAGGCCGCCGTCGCAATAAAGCAGCCACCACCGCCGCCACCGCCGCCACCGGAGGCAGGCGGCGCCGTATTGGTACCGTTGCCGGTAGACGTTGATGATGAAGTACCGACAATGATCGGATCCTCGATTATGCCGGCCGTTGAATTTGTGTCCAACGGGCCATTATCTACTATATCAAACATAACAGAAGTACCGGATATCGTGGCTCCTGTAAGAGCGACCCAGGCATTATTCGCATCAAGCTTATAAAAGACGGGCTGATCAGGCAACGAGTCAAAGGTCACCGCCACCGTGATTTTTGCTCCCGGTGATACTCCCGTGATCTGGAAATTAGCTGCCGACACAGGCACAAAATCGGCCGGCCTGTTAAGCGTCGGCAGGGAAGTGGCAGCAAGCGTATTAAAGAAGCTCACCGTACCTTTTCCGTTTATAACCTCCACATTGGCCCCGATACCTGAACCGGTAACGGCAAGCTGATATTTACTGCCATTTGAATCGCTCAGGGTGATGGTACCGGAATACGCCACCATTTGAGTCGGAGTAAAGGATATCTCCAGTGTAGCGGTCCCATTGGCTGCAATGCTGAAAGGCGCACCGGAGACAGTAAAGGCTGCTGCGCTGCTGCTGATACCTGTTATCGAGACAGAAGCCGACGACGTATTCTTTATGCCGACCGTTTTCCTGCTGGATGCCCCTTTGAACACATTTCCATAGGCCAGCGACGTGATCTGGCCGGCTCCATCGGCAAACTGCACTGAACCGCCGGTGATGGTGGGATCAAGGATAACAATCGAGAGCGACTGCGTCGTTGATTTCATGTCGGCGTCCGTAACCTGGACAATAATGTCAAATTTTCCGCCGGCTGTTGGTGTACCGGATATAACGCCGGTAGCGGAAGCGAGAGTGATGCCCGGAGGTAGCGATCCGCTTATCAGATTCCATGAACGGGGAGCAGTTCCACCGGAAGCAGCTAGGGTTGTAGTGGTATACGCCTTGTTAATTTCACCTGAAGGCAGAGATGTAGTAACAATCGATAATGCAGCAGGTGTGGTGGTTGTACCTCCCGTACCGCCCCCCGTGCCGCCCGTACCACCTGTGCCTCCCGATCCACCGACAGTGATGGATAAGGTCTGGGTGGCGGTTCTGCCCGACTTGTCCGATACCTGCACCACAAATGTATACGTGCCGGTAGCGGTAGGAATACCGGATATGATTCCGGTGGCGGCAGCAATGGTCATCCCTGTCGGCAGTGATCCTGAAGTAATGCTCCAGGTATACGGCACAGTGCCGCCCGACGCGGCCAATTGCTGACTGTAAAGAGCGTTCAACGGCGATTGCGGCAGCGAAGATGTTGATATGACCGGCGGTGTGCCGGAAGCGGACGGATCCGTAACAACAATTGAGAGCGATTTGGTTGCTGACAGCAGATTGGCATCCGTGACCTGAATGATAAGATCAAAATTACCAACAGCGGTCGGTGTTCCGGAAATGATACCGGTTGCAGCAACCAGTGTGATACCCGGAGGGAGAGAGCCACTCACCAGGGACCAGGTACGCGGGGCTGTCCCGCCGGTGGCAGCTAGGGTTGTCGAGGTATACGCCTTGTTCAGCTCACCTGCGGGGAGGGACGTGGTGGTTATTGTCAGCGCCGCCGGAGGAGTAGTACCGCCAACCGTGATGGACAATGTCTTGGTTGCAGTTCTGGAGTCGGCATCCGTAACCTGAACAACAAAATTAAAGGTACCCAGAGCGGTTGCTGTGCCGCTGATCAGTCCGGTTGCCGGTGCCAGAGTAAGTCCGTTTGGCAGTGCCCCTGAAGCGATGCTCCAGATATAGGGCACCCTGCCGCCTGTTGCAGTCAAGGTCAGGTTATATGAGGCATTAAGAGCTACGGAAGTTAAGGGAGAACTGTTGGTTATATCAAGTTGTGCCGTAACGGCAATACTTAAGGCCTGCGTTTTTGTTGATCCGGTGGAATCAGTCACCTGGATGGTAAACTGGTATGTGCCGACCGTTGTCGGTATCCCGCTGATTATTCCGGTAATACTGTCAAGTGTCAGACCGGGCGGTAATGACCCGCTCTGGACTTTCCAGCTGAACGGGGCTGTGCCGCCGTTCATGTTGAGAGAACCCTGATATACAATGCCGGGTGTTGCAGGCGATAACGACGTTGTTGCAATCGTCATGGCCGGGTTGACTACAAAGTTGTTAATGGCGCCAAACGCCACGGCACCATTTGCGTCCGTAAGCCGCAGTGAAAATGAATAGCCGTTGGAATACGTAGCTGTCGGCGTACCGGAAATCTGCCCTGTCGAACTGTTTAACACGAGACCGGCCGGTGGAGGATTAGACGATGCTTCAGTACCCCATTCCCATTTGTAAGGGGCCACGCCGCCAATGGCCGTCAACGTATCATTATATCCGCCAACCCCTTGCGTCCAGGGTTTCAGCGTGTTCGTCGTTATCTGTACGTCTGGCTTGACGTCAATCGTCAAGGATTTGGTCGCCGTCGCTCCGGTAAAATCCGTTACCGTAAAGATCACGGTTGCAGTCCCTGCTTCGGTTGCAGAACCGCTGACCACACCGGTCTGGGCATTTAAGCGCAGACCTGAAGGAAGAGCCGTACTTGTCCAGGTTTTTGGGTCGGTGCCGCCTGACGTTTGCAGTGTAAGGCTGTACGGCGCATATTTGGTTGTAACCGGCGCCGAAGCATTTGTAATGACCATGGCGGTTGAAATAATGATGGTTAGCTGCTTGGAAACAGACTCGGGAACCACACCGGAATCAGCAACCTGGAATGTAATCGAAAATATACCGGCTGCAGTCGGAGTACCGCTGATTACTCCGGTGGCTGCATTCAGTGATAGACCGGTCGGCATGGCGCCGGATTGAATTGACCAGGTATACGTGCCTCTCCCACCTCTGGCTACTAACGTGTCAAGATAACCAGCCTGATCTTTTGCCCATGATTTTAACGATGCAGTTGATATGTTTAATGAGTCGCGGACCTTGAATGAATACATCCTTGAAGCGGTAAACCCGCCATTATCGGTAACGGTTATTTCAATGGAATAATCGCCCGCAATTGTCGGGGTACCGGACAAATTCCCGCCATTTGCATCAAGCGCTAAATTGGTCGGAAGCGACCCTTTGGAGACTGACCATTTATATGGCAATGATCCGCCACTGGCCTGCAGAGTAATGCTTACCGGTGCATTTACAATCATATCGCTTATTGCAGAGGTATTTAAAACCACTGAAGCTGTCACCGTAATTGAAGTCGGGAGGGTTTTGGTCGATCCGGCGGCGTCGGTGGCCTGCACCGAAAAAGTACTGGTTCCGACTGTTGTCGGTACACCGCTGATCGTGCCGGTCACCGCATTAAACGCCAAACCGGCAGGAAGTGAACCGGAAATAATACTCCAGTTGATCGGTGCGGTTCCACCGGTAACATTCAGGGATGCATTGTACAGAATCCCGGGGGCTGCAGAAGGAAGCGATGTTGTCGCTATCGTCATTTGAGGATTGATGATAAGGGTGTTCAACCAGTAGTAATACGAATTTGATGTGGTAGTGGTAGCGCCATTGGCATCAGTCAGAACCACATGTATAGTGGAGTAGCTGCCGGCTTTTGTCGGAGTACCGGTGACCAGGCCGGTGGCGCTATTCAGAACAAGTCCATCAGGATAGTTTTCCCACTCCCACTTATAGGGTGCAACTCCGCCGATGGAGGTAAATGTATCATTGTAACCGCCAACCCCCTCAGTCCAGGATTTCAGGCCATTGGTGGTAATCTGTAAGGCCGGCTTGACATCAATGGTCAAGGTCTTGCTTGCGGTTGCACCGGAATAATCAGTAACCGTGAAGATTACGGTTGCAGTTCCGGCTTCGGATGCTGAGCCACTGACCACGCCGGTCTGCTTATTCAGAAACAGCCCGGAAGGGAGAGTCGTACTCGACCACGTTTTGGGATCGGTACCGCCTGATGATTGCAGCGTCAGGGAATAAGGGGCATATCTGGTTGTGGTCGGCGCAGAAGCGGTGGTAATAACCATATTGCTGGAAATGATTATTGTGAACTGTTTTGAAACAGCCATCGGCACTGACCCTGAATCGGTAACCTGTACCGTTATCGGATAGATCCCGGCTACTGTCGGTGTTCCGCTGATTATACCGGATGAGGCATTCAGAGTGAGTCCAGGCGGCAAGCTGCCTGATTGAATTGACCAGGAGTAAGTGCCCGCACCGCCTGATGCTGTCAACGTATCCAAATAACCGGTCTGTCCCAACGCCCAAGATTTTAATGCCGTCGTCGTGATATTCAATGAATCGCGAACCCTGACAGTATAAAGCTGTGATGCAGTGGCGCCAGTGTTATCGGTAACGGTAACTTCAAAAGAGTAGTCACCCGCAAGAGTCGGTGTACCACTGATATTACCGCCATTTGCATCAAGCACCATTGGAGAAGTTGCGGTTGGCAATGCTCCTTTGGTCAGTGACCATTTATACGGTAATGTCCCACCACTCGCCTGGAGCGTGACGTTTACCGGAGTGCCGGTTTTCATATCGCTGATAGTTGTAGTGGCAATAACTATCGAAGAAGAGATGATTATGGTGAGTTGCTTTGTAGCGACTTCCGGCACAGTCGCAGAATCTGCAACCTGCACGGTAATCGGATATGATCCGACAACTGTCGGTGTTCCACTGACAATACCGGTTGCCGCATTCAAAACCAGACCGGCTGGCAAGGTACCGCTTTGAATTGACCAGGTATACGCACCCCTGCCACCCGTTGCTGCCAGTGTGTCAAGATATCCGGCCTGATCCTTGGCCCATGATTTTAATGTGGTAGTTGTGATGCTTAACGCATCGCGAACCCGGACGGTATACAGTTGTGATGCGGTAGCGCCTGCATTATCAGTAACGGTGATTACGAAGGAAAAATCCCCGGCAATGTTTGGCGTGCCACTGATGGTACCTCCATTCACATCAAGAGCCAAGCTTCCAGTCGGCAATGCACCGCTGGTTATTGACCATTTATACGGCAAAGTCCCGCCAGTCGCCTGGAGCGTAATACTTACCGGCGTGTTGGTCTTCATATCACTGATTGAAGTTGTAGTGATAGATATCAGCGAAGATGCACCGGTAACCTTGATACTCAAATTTGCCGATGTTGCAACAGCGCCGGAAGCATCCGTTGCTTTAACGGTAAAGGTCGGTACAGGGGTGCTGCTCGCTGCCGTAGGGATACCACTGATTTTACCGCTGGAGCTGTCAAGAACCAGTCCGGCCGGTAACGATCCGACAACCGTCCATGTCAGCGGGGGCGTACCTCCGGTTGAAGCAAGCTGCTGACTGTACAGCACTCCAACGACGGCATCAGGCAATGTAGCGGTTGTAATCACAAGAGGAGGATTGATGGTCAGCGCAAACTGCTTGCTTCCGACCAGAGTGCCGGATGTCGCTGTGACCGTGAAGGTATAGGTGCCGGCCAGAGTCGGCGTTCCGGTAATGGCGCCACTGGCGGCATTCAATGTCAATCCGGGGGCCGGGATCAATGTACCGGACCCGCTACCGGCAGTTATACTCCAGACGTACACACCGTTGCCGCCGGAGGCAGCCAGAGTCTGATTGTATGCCGTAGGACTGTTTACCGTCCAGTTGGGCAATGATGCCGTTGTAACTGTGACCGGCGTGCTGATGGTAATGGTGAAGGTTTTTTGAACCGCAGTCGCATTCACATCCTGTACCTGGATGATGAACGTATAACTACCGGCAACCGTCGGAGTACCGGATATCACACCCGTATTGGCGGTGATTGCCATGCCTAGCGGCAATGCTCCACTCATGATTGACCAGGTATAGGGCGCTATGCCGCCATTGTTGGTTGCAAAGGCAAAAGTATAGGGAGTGCCCGCCATGCCGGCCGGCGGAGCATTTACGCCGGTGGTTGGCGTGGCAATATCCAGTGCCGGGTTGATGGTAATGGAAAGAAGCTTGCTGCTGACAGCGCCGGCGGCATCCGTAACCGAAATGGTAGGTGTAAAGGTGCCTGTGTTGGTCGGCGTGCCGCTGATGATTCCGCTGCCGGTATTAAAGGTGAGCCCTGGAGGAAGGCCGCCCGAAATCGACCAGGAAACCGGGAGCGTTCCGCCGGTCATCGTGACGGTCTGTGAATACGCCTGACCGAGAACACCCGTACTCAAGCTTGTCGTCAGAATCGTCGGAGACGGATTAATGGTAATACTCAAGCTTGCTTGAGCTGTTTGCGCAGGGACTGATGAATCGGTGACCTTGTACGTAAACGTGTAGACACCGCTTCCGGTTGCGGCTCCACTCAGAACACCGGCCGCAGAAGCGGTAATACCGGGCGGCAGAGCGCCGGACACGAGCGACCAGGAGTACGGCAAGGTGCCACCTGATGCGGTAAGAGTATGTTTTGGCGAACTGACATAATCAACGCCTTGCGTCCAGGAACTGAGGGTTGTCGAGGTGATACTGATCGCACCAACGTTTAGGGAAAATGTACTTGAAGCAGTCCCCATCGGCGAATTGCCATCCGTGACCGTCACCGTGACGGTGTAGAGACCGGAAGCCGGATTGGAACCGGAGATCAGACCGGTAACCTGATCAATGCTGAATGCGGCCGGCAATCCGGTTGCGCTCCATTTGTAGGGTGATACACCGCCGGCAGCAACGACCTTGAACGAATATGCGCCCGACGTGCTGGCATCCGGGAGACCGGTAGTGGTGATGCTGAGCGGGTTGATACCGACACCGCTGCCACTGAAGTAGAGAACCGAATTTCCGCCATTCGAGAAAATTTCCAGCTTGTATTTATTGCCGGAGTTACCGGTAAATGAACCGGCGGCCGTCGGGCTGAAACGGATCGTCATGTCATAGGCCGTACCGGGGTTGATGGTTGTAGGGGCCGGCGTTACAAATTGAAACGGAGCATCCGGGCTGACAATCTGGGGTGAGATGGTAACGGTAGTATTGCCGTCATTGCGCAGCTTGATGGCGATATCTTTAGACGCTCCGACGTTTACATTTCCAAAATCGAGAGAACCGCTCAGAATCGGATTTCCGTTAGCATCGGCTATGACCAGTTGGGGCAATGTCGAATACTGAATCAACTGGGCAAAGATATGCGAATTCTGGTTGAGTTGTGCATCTTTCCAGAGAATCATGAATTGACGGAAATTGACATCGCCGAAAGAGATGGCGGGCGCCAGCTGGTTGCCGACATTGACGTTGATAGGGACATTGCCGCCGGAAAGATTGCCCTGCGGATCAACAAACTGACCGTAAATATCGATATTGGAAAGATTGGCACTCTGGTTGCGGGCATCTTCCCACACCAGCAGGTGACGCTGATTGACAGTGTCAAACGCGGAAGCAGGAGAAGATTGATCGCCAGGCGCATTTGATACCTGTATCAGGCTGCCATATAACAGGAAATTGGTAAGATCAAACAGTTGGGCGTTGATATCTTTTCCGGTCGCGACATTGCTCTGCTCTTCCCAAGCCACCAGCAGGCGCTTTGAAGTCGGGTCAATCGACAAGGCCGGATAGGTCGCCGAAGTACCCAGCAGATAATCGGTTGCAAGATTGCTGAGAATGCGGCGCAGAATAATTCTGCTTTTACCGGGATCTGCGACGGAGAAAGCGTGAGAATAATTACACGATACACCGTCCTGAGTTACGGAATACGATACTGTCAAGGTTGTGAGGTATTGCGTTCCAGCCCACACAACAAACGGTTCGCCATCCAGAGGGTTGAAGGCCAGGCGTGGCTTGGTTTCTGATGCACTGGTACTCCATTTGGCAATGATCGAACTGCCGGTGTCCGTCACTCCGCCAATCTGCACCAGCAGCGAATAGGGGGTAAGGGGGCCGAGTACCCATGAACCGGTACTGAAAGAGTAATCCCGGTACGCAATGAGGCTGGTTCCGGCTGCATCAATCGGCAGATACGGAATGGGGCCATAACTGTTTGAGCACGCTTTGCCTCTCACAGGGCCAAACAGGTTTTTGATGGGGGTGTAGGTAACGTTAACCGATCTGGTTGAACCCACAAGTGTCGATGCATTCTTGAGCGTAGCCACCAGGGTGGTTCCCACCATTGTCACTGTATAGTCAGACGTGGCGTCCCGGACGCCGTCCATGATCTTGGTGGTTGCAAGCGAAGGAGTACCGCTGAAGACGTTGGAAACAAGGATAACAGATCCGGCTTTCCAGAGCGGTGCCGGCCAGGTAATGGTATTACTTGGAAAAGCCCGGTAATAAAGGGGAGTTGACAGACCGATCAGATTTGAACCGGTAAGAACGGCAAAAGTAATGGTGTTAACTCCACTTGCAAATTGTGAAATAAATGTTGCCGGCACAGCGTGAGCTAAATCAATAAAAAAGTAAGCATATGCATAATTGCTTATGATGGATGAATAATTCTCAACAAACATATTTGCGGGAGGAGGATTGGCGTTTGCAGGGGCCGGAACGAAGGCATCCATACGATTGGCGAAATCGAGATAGGTAATTGTCAGGTTCCCGGACTGCCCGACAACATTTGAAGTTGAATTAATCTGAACCGTAACCTGATTGACAGTCTGATCAGATGTAGCGGGAGTGTACGTAAGACCGGTAACCGGCACGCCGCTTGCTGTTGTAATTTTAGTGATCTGATTGGCCTGCGCATTAAGATTCGGTGATACTCCTCCTGCAACTAGAGTCGTCGTATCGCCGCTGCTCCAGGTAGGTGAATATGTCGCCGTCTGGGTGACGAGTGAACCGTCAGCCGCTCGTGCCGGATAATCTATGGCATCGTAATTACTTGTTCCCAGCCAGGCAACGGTGAAAGTATTTTTAATGTCGTTATAGGTAACATCAGGCTCAAGCTGGGAAGTATCAGCGATGGCGAGATGCTCGGAGAGAGTTACCGGAGGAGCGGCAAACGCAACAGGAACTGCGGGAACAGTGAGACTGACATTTGCTTCGGTACGTGAAATCAGCTGTCCCTTGATGACGCTGTAGCTCGGGCTGGTATCGGCATAAACAACCAGATAGGCATTAGGGTTGTTATAATCATAGGCTACTTTGGGCTGCCACTGATTACCAGGGCCGGAAGCAATTATGAAATCGTTTCCACAGACCGGAGGTGTCGCATTCAGGCCCTGAGCAGGCGTTGAGCCGTCACAGACCTTGCCATAGACATCAGCGTCGCCATTGCGGTAATCCGTCCATACCGCAAGATATCGGCCGGTTCTGTCATACGCGATTGCAGGCTGTTCTTCATTATTGGTACCGTTACTCACCTGAAATGCGCTTCCGGTAACACCGGACTGTACCCGTTTCTGTACCGTGGCAGCGGGGGTGTTCCCGGAACCGGAACCGGAACAGCTGACCATAAACAGAGCCACAAACACCAACATGAACAGCGAAACATATCTCTCAAATCTCATATACTCTCTCCTCTTTGCAACTCGCGTTGTGTCAAATTTTTTGACGTTTTTTATTCTTTTCCGTTTTAAATCCAGCGT
>JBAXVG010000075.1:0-18595 GCA_037129255.1 Desulfuromonadales bacterium
AGGATGAAGGATCCGGTAAAGTCAACGGAAGTGTGGCCTTCAGCTATTCGATCCCGTAATCGACTGAAAGGCAAAGGAGATTGCCATGACAGACTAAGTCAAAAGCGTAGTGAAAACAACTGTTACATAAATAGTTGTATGGACTGCACCGCTGAAGAGTAGTGGCGACACGAGGAGCATTATCAATCAGTTTGCAAAACCCTCTGGAGCTCAGTTTCAAGAGCTTTCATGTTGTATGGTTTGCGGATGAATCCGGCAGGCTCTTGTCCGGTGATGCGACTGCTCAGTTCATATTCATTGAAGCCGCTGGCAAGGATCACTTTGCACGTGGGCCTGATGCTGTAAATTTCATTCATCGCGGTAATGCCATCCATATCGGGCATGGTCAGATCCATCAGCACGACCACAATCTCATCTGCATGGTCACGAAATTTGGTGACCGCATCAATGCCGTTAATTGCAGTAATTACTGTGAGACCGCACAGGGAGGCCATTCTTACCGCGACTTTCAGCACCGTTTTCTCATCATCAACCACCAGTGCAATTCCGGAAAGCAGCTTCTTGGCCGACAGACTCTCTTTGGAGGGTGCAACTGTGCGCTCGACCACCAAAACAGGCGGCACTTCATCGGAAACCGGGAACAACGCTCTGAATGTCGTTCCGGCGCCAACGGTACTCTCCACTAACAGAGCGCCCCGGTGGGCTTTTATTATCCCCATGACTGCCGACATTCCCAGCCCGCGACCGGTAAACTTGGTCGTAAAGAAGGGATCAAAGAGACGGGCGATGGTTTCTTCATTCATCCCGCAGCCGTTGTCTGCGACCTCAAGAAACACAAATAGCCCCGGTTCAGGCTTCTCGATCAGCAGGCTGGCGGCCAAGCGGATATGATCACACTGTTGTGTGCCGGTTGTAAGCGAGATACTGCCGGGCAATTTCTCTATTGACTCTGCCGCGTTGGTAATCAGATTCATCACCACCTGCTGAAGTTGCGCCTGGTTTGCCAGAATTGCCGGCAACTCTGCCGAGAGGGTGAGCTGAATCGGGATGGCAGCCCCGGCTGTTGTTCTAAGCATGTCGGCATTTTCCATGACCAGCGTATTCAGGTTGAGCGCTGTTCTTTCCTGATATCCTTTGCCGGTATATGCAAGCATCAGGTTGGTGAGATGTGCCGCGTGATTTGCCGATTTCATTGCAGAGGTGATAAACTCATGAGGCGCCGAATTCGGAACGAGTTTCGTTGATGCCAACTCAATATTGCCGAGAATCGCCTGCAGCAGGTTGTTGAAATCGTGAGCGATGCCCCCCGCCATTATCCCGAGGCTTTCCAGTTTCTGCGCATGCAGAAATTGCCGTTCAAGCATCAGTCTCTCTTCTTCGGCCCTTTTTGCCTCTGTGATGTCGCGTACAGTCGCGATAACTCCGATGACATCGCCGAGTGAGTTCAGTAACGGAGCGCACACTTGGGAGACCCATCCGTATTTTTCCGTCTCCGGGATTGAATATTGAAATTCGATGGTTTCCGGTATGAGGGATGCTGCCTCGGAGCCACTGATTTCAGTCAGGCTCTTCAACCGTTCAACCAATCCAACCTTGGTAGTGAATGGGAACAACTCTGAAGGATGCCCTCCCAGTACTTCACCGGCACTCTTGCCGGTAAGTTTCTCCATGAAGGGATTCCAGACCCGAAAACGTAAATCGAGGTCATATACTATCACCCCTTCCATGACGCTGCTGATAATCTGGCTGTTGAACTGAAATGCATCCTGCAATTGTCTCTCGGTCTGCTTACGCTCGGTAATGTCTCGGGCAATGTTCATTATGGCAGGCTCTCCGTCCCAGGTTATCAAGCGTGAGTCAACGGAGATATCTATGATTGAGCCGTCTTTACGAAAATGCTGTGCATCAAAAGTGTTATGGCCTCTTTTAAGAACCAGGTCGAACATTTCAGGAAGCATATCCGGCCTCGTCTCCAATTTATCAAGCGACAAGTCCAGAAACTCTTCATGCGAGTAACCTATCAATTTACAGGACAATGGATTGACCGCCAGAAACCTGCCCTGCATTGATATGACGGAAATGCTGTCGCCGGCGCACTCGAACAAAAGACGGTGCTTGTTCTCGCTCTCCCGTAGAGCTGACTCCGACAATTTTCGTTCGGTGATGTCCCTGCCGACGCCCTGGTATTCGATCAATGTGCCCTGTGTGTCAAAAATCCCTGTATGTTCCCAATGAAGCCAGCGCTGACAGTCATTTCCCGGTTCTATGCGGCACTCAATTGTCACAGATGGATTAGCCGGGGTGACCGAATTGATCTTTATGATGGTCTCCTCCCGGTCTTGTTCATGGATAAACGGGTAGAATGATGTTCCGATCAGAGTATCAGCATCGACTCCGATACTTTTCGCCAGGGATGTATTGACATACGTCATCACACCGCCGGGCAGGTGACGGGTGATATATTCAGACTGATTTTCCACGATGTTTCGAAACCATTCCTCACTTTCCGGAATGGCCTTTCCGCTCTGTTTCTGGTAATCATCGGCTTGTAACATTCTTTTCCTCGGAATAAATCAGTAATGCAGAGATTTAACCGTTAAGCAGCTGCTTAATGGGAAGGATGGCAGGGATTTGCCCGTTGCGGTGCGGACTGTATACCACCGGAAATGAGCTGCCGTCAATTAATATGGAGATATTTGAGAGTATTTCGAAATGTTTAGCATTATTTACTTGGGAAGCCAAGCATATTTGAGCGATGCTGGTTATACGTGCATGCAATGAATCAGATTGTGGTCAGGATTCTGGCAATAAAGAGCAGCGCGGAGCCACAGCCCGTGCGATTTGCGTATGCAGGCAAAATGCCTTTTATTGTATTTCTCCTTGATTTATTACAATTCTCTGTGTTATAAATCCCCGCTGTTCAATTCACACGTCCCGGACAGATCCGGTGGTGTCCCTATTTCGCCAGATGGCGGGGATTCGGCGGGGCGGAGGAAAAACCAAAGGAGACAGATATGTCAAGTATCAGTATGAAGGAACTTCTGGAAGCCGGAGTGCATTTCGGTCACCAGACCAAACGTTGGAACCCCAAGATGAAACCTTACATTTTCGGGGCCCGTAACGGAATTTACATCATCGATCTGCAGAAAACCGTCCGCTACTTCAAATCCGCCTACAACTTCGTCAGGGAATCCGTCAAGGATGGCAGCACGGTACTTTTCGTCGGCACAAAAAAGCAGGCTCAGGATTCCGTTGCCGAAGAAGCCGCACGTTGTGGTATGTACTACGTCAACCAGCGCTGGCTGGGTGGCATGCTGACCAACTTTTCTACCGTCAAGCAAAGTATCGACCGGCTCAAAAAAATCGACGCCATGTTTGAAGATGGCACCATTGAAGCCTACACCAAAAAAGAGGCGCTGCAGTTTGAGCGTGACCGTGAAAAGCTTCAAAAGACTCTTGGCGGCATCAAAACCATGAACAAACTCCCGGGTGTTGTATTCGTAATAGACCCGAAAAATGAAGAAATTGCGGTGCAGGAAGCCAACAAGCTTGGCATCCCGGTTGTAGCGGTGGTCGATACCAACTGTGACCCCGATCCGATCGACCATGTAATTCCCGGCAACGATGACGCTATTCGCGCTATTCGCCTGCTCTCCGCAAAAATGGCCGACGCGGTCATTGAGGGGATTCAGTCTCGAAATGTGGCACTTCAGACCGATTCTGAAGGTGCCGATGAGTTTGCTGCCGACGAAGTTACCGGTGAAGAGGCCGGAGAGTAATACCAAATTCATGATACCCCGTTCGGCGGGGCAGGAGGATAGCATGGCAGTGACAGCAGGACAGATAAGTGAATTGAGAAAAGCAACCGGCGCCGGAATGCTGGATTGCAAGAAGGCCCTTGAGGAGACTGGCGGAGATTTCGAGCAGTCTGTAGATTTTCTACGCAAGAAAGGGCTCGCCGCCGCGTCAAAGAAGGCTGGACGAGCTGCGACTGAAGGTATGGTTGCCGCATCCCTGTCGGCCAACGGCGACAAGGGAGTGCTGCTTGAAATTAACAGCGAAACCGATTTTGTTGCAAAAAACGATAAATTCCAGGCTTTTGTCAAGGATGTAGCCGATCATATCCTGAAGGCTGCACCCGTTTCGGTTGAGGAGCTTTTTACGCAGACCTATTCCGGCGACAGCAGCAAGACGATCGAGACGCTTCTGAACGAAGCCATCTCCGTGATCGGCGAAAACATGCAGATTCGCCGTTTCAGCATTTTTGAAGTGAAAGGTACCGGCGCGGTTGGTGCTTATATCCATGCCGGTGGCAAGATCGGCGTTCTTGTCGAGGCTGCCTGCGATAACGAAACCGCTGCCAGAGATGGGCGTTTTGCCTCTTTTGTGAAAGATGTTGCCATGCATTGTGCGGCAGCTTCGCCTTTGTATGTGCGTCGTGATCAGGTTGAAGCCGACGTGCTGGAGCGCGAGAAGGATATCTATCGTTCAAAGGCCCGGGAAACAGGCAAGCCGGAGAATATTATCGAAAAGATCATCGATGGACAGGTCAACAAGTTCTACGCTGATATCTGCCTGCAGGAACAGCAGTTTGTTAAAGATACTGATAAAACAATTCTGCAGTATGCTGCAGACACCGGCAAGACCCTTGGAACTTCAATAACAATCAGCCGCTTTGCCAGATATGTTCTGGGCGAAGGGCTTGAAAAAAAAGAATCGGACTTTGCCGCCGAGGTGGCGGCAGCGGCCGGCCTGTAAGATTTGCCGAAGCCGGCCAGCAATGGTCGGCTTTTTTTTTGAACTGCCACTTTTGAGGTTACACGAACCACACGAGGAGATTTTATGAGCAGGCCGTCATTTACCAGAGTTCTACTTAAGCTGTCAGGCGAGTCGCTGGCCGGTGATCAGGGGTACGGCATCGATCCTCAGACCATCAGCACCATTGCCCGCGAGATCAAAGAGGTTGTCGACATGGGTGTGCAGCTGGCACTCGTTATTGGCGGCGGCAATATCTTCCGTGGCCTGGCTGCATCGTCCAAAGGAATGGATCGTACGAGTGCCGACTATATGGGGATGCTGGCAACGGTGATAAACTCACTGGCAATGCAGGATGCACTTGAAAAACTGGGGGTTTCCACTCGTGTCCAGTCGGCCATTGCCATGCAGGAGGTGGCGGAACCCTATATCCGTCGTCGCGCCATGCGTCATCTGGAGAAAGGGCGGGTGGTCATCTTCGGCGGAGGAACCGGCAATCCCTACTTCACAACTGATACCGCCGCCAGCCTGAGGGCCATGGAAATCAATGCCCAGGCTATCCTCAAGGGAACCAAGGTTGACGGAGTATACACCGCTGACCCAAAGAAGCATCCGGACGCTGTCAAGCTTCCCCGATTGTCCTACATCGAAGTTCTCAAAAAAGGGCTTCAGGTCATGGATGCCACAGCTATTTCGCTCTGCATGGATAATAACCTGCCGATTATTGTATTTGACCTGACCACTGAAGGAAATATACAAAAGGTTATCCGTGGTGAAGAGATAGGCACTATCGTACAAGGAGAATAGATATGCCAAAGAACGTACTTGATGACATGAAAAACCATATGGAGAAAACCCTGGCGGTTCTCAAGAACGAGTTTCAGAAGGTCCGCACCGGTCGCGCCACTACCGGAATTCTGGATGCCGTAAAAGTTGATTATTACGGAAACCCTTCCGCTATCAGCCAGGTAGCCACACTGGCGGTTCCCGAAGCACGCACAATCACCATTTCTCCTTGGGAAGCCAAGATGATCGCCCCGATCGAGAAGGCCATCATGAACGCCAACATCGGTCTGACACCATCAAACGATGGCAGGGTAATCCGTCTTAACCTGCCGCCTCTGACCGGCGAGCGCCGCAAGGAAATTGTCAAGGATCTCAAGAAAAAGGCCGAGGAAGACAAGATAGCGTTGAGGAATATCCGGCGTGATGCTATCGACAAACTTAAGAAGCTTGAAAAGGACAAGGCTGTAACCGAGGATGAGCTTAAGAAATACGAAAAAGATGTCCAGGAAACCACCAAGGGTTTTGAAGCCAGGATTGATGAGGCCGTAGCCCACAAGGAAAAAGAAGTCATGGAAGTCTGATGAATCCGCTTGATCCTGATAAGCTTCCTGTTCACCTGGCGATCATTATGGATGGCAACGGCCGCTGGGCCAAGCAGCGCATGCTCCGGCGTATCGTAGGACATCAGCGCGGCGCTGAAACGGTCAAGATGGTTGTGGAGCAGGCTTCGCTGCTGGGCATCAGCTATCTGACTCTTTTTGCATTCTCTTCGGAAAACTGGTCGCGTCCGGCTATTGAGGTTCGGGCGCTGATGACACTGCTGAAGAAATACATCCGTCAGGAGACGGCGCGCATGATGCGCAAAAATATCCGCTACAATGTCATCGGAAACCGCAGCGAACTGCCCGGTGATGTCAACGCGATACTGGATGAGGCAATAGCGAAGACGTCCGGCAACACCGGCATGGTGTTGACACTGGCACTTTCCTACGGAGGCCGCCAGGAGTTGAGCATGGCTGCGGCGCGACTGGCGCAGGATGTGCTGACAGGAAAGCTGACCCCGGAAAAAATAGATGTCGATGTTTTCGGCACCTATCTGGACACCGGAGGGCTGCCTGACCCTGACTTCCTTATACGTACCAGCGGCGAGATGCGTATCAGCAATTTTCTGCTCTGGCAGTTGGCGTACACCGAGTTGTATTTCACCGAGACTAACTGGCCTGATTTTACTATCAACGAGTTTATCAAGGCTCTGGTGGACTATCAGTCCCGTGAACGCCGTTTTGGCAAGACCAGTGACCAGATTTCCCGAAGGGGCGACGACCTATCAAACGCCTGATCACTGCCCTCATCCTGTTACCTGTTGTTGTTGTCACCATCCTGAAGGGGGGAGCTCTCCTCTTTGCCTGCCTCCTGGCCCTGTTTTCCTCGATTGCAATCACCGAATTTTATCGAATGGCGATGCCGGACAGAACCATGGAAGTCCGGCTGGCTGCCCTGATGGGATCTGTACTGATTTTTGCACCTTTTGCGGTCGGTGACCGCCTGATACTGACAGGTATAGGTCTGCTGTTTCTTTCATTTGCACTGCTGTTCCTGTTCCGTATCCGGGAAATAGCCGATGCTGCCCGCGAGGTGGCTTATGCCGTATTGGCCTTCATCTACATCCCCTTTCTGCTGATGCACCTGGTTATGCTGCGCCAGACACAGTTCGGCGTGCAGTGGTTGATGGTTATCATGCTGATTGTCATGACCAACGATTCTGCTGCATATTACACCGGTGGCGCATTTGGCAGGAACAGGCTGTATCCCCTGGTAAGCCCCAAAAAGAGCATTGAAGGCGCCCTGGGAGGACTGGTCGGCAGCATATGCGGCACACTGCTGGCAAAGTTCACTTTTTTCCAGCAGCTTACGCTCATGGATGCTCTCACAACAGCCATTGTCATCGGGATGCTTGGTCAGGCTGGTGACCTGTTCGAGTCACTGCTCAAGCGCAGCTTTGGTGTTAAAGACTCCGGCACCATTTTTCCCGGTCACGGAGGGGTGCTTGATCGTCTCGACAGCATCCTGTTTGCCGCCCCGGCCACCTATTATTACGTTGTCTATGTGTTTAAAGGATAGACCATGAAGAATCTCACCATCCTCGGTTCCACCGGTTCAATAGGTGTCAGCACTCTTGAGGTTGTTGCGGCGCATCCGGACCGCTTCCGTGTTGTTGCCATAACGGCCGGCAAAAATCTGGAGCTGTTTGTACGTCAGATCAGGCAGTTTGCACCGCGTATTGCAGTTGTGGCCTCTGCTGATGATGTGCCGCGCCTGAAAGAAATGTGCGCAGATCTTGACCTGAAGATCCTCGGAGGCCTGGAAGGCCTGATCGCGGCTGCCACGGCTGACGAAACCGAAATGGTGGTAGCTGCCATAGTCGGCGCTGCCGGGCTGCTTCCCACTGCTGCCGCCATTCGCGCCGGAAAGGATGTAGCGCTTGCCAACAAGGAGATACTGGTTACCGCCGGTCATCTTTTCATGGATCTGGTTAAAGAGCATCGAGTAAGGCTCTACCCGGTCGACAGCGAACACAGTGCCGTGTTTCAGTCAATTGAAGGTCATCGAAGCAGCGATATCGAGAAGATTATCCTGACCGCGTCGGGAGGCCCATTCCTCAACACGCCGATGGAACTGCTCGCAAATGTCACGGTGCGCGATGCTCTTAACCACCCGAACTGGAGCATGGGAAGGAAAATTACAATCGATTCCGCTACTATGATGAACAAGGGGCTGGAGGTAATTGAGGCCCGCTGGCTGTTCGATGTCCCGGTTGAAAAGATAGACGTCAATATTCACCCCCAGAGCATCATCCACTCCATGGTGGAATATATCGACGGCTGCGTGATCGCTCAGTTGGGTACGCCCGACATGAAAGCTCCCATTGCCTATGCCTTGTCGTATCCCGAGCGAGTGTCCACAGGGGTTAAGCCGCTTGACCTGACGCACTTCTCCGGACTCACGTTCTTAAGGCCGGACAGAGACAAATTCCGTTGTCTCGGACTTGCTTACAGAGCCGCTAATGCCGGGGAAAGCATGCCGGCTGTTATGAACGCCGCCAATGAAATAGCTGTCGAGGCCTTTCTGGAGGGGAGGATCGGCTTCGTACAGATCGCCGAAATTATTGAGAGCACCATGAATCTTCATTCGGTCTCTCATCTGTACTCAATAGAAGAAGTACTAAAGGCTGATCTCTGGGGCAGGACAACAGCCCGGGAAATCTGCAGGGAGCTGGTGCGTTGATATGATGATTATTTATGCGATAATTGTCCTGGGTATTCTTATTTTTGTCCATGAACTCGGGCATTTTCTGCTGGCAAAAATGCTGGGGGTAAGCGTAGAGAAGTTTTCACTCGGTTTTGGCCCTAAGCTGTTCGGCAAGAAGATAGGCGAAACGGAATACCTGCTCTCGGCTTTTCCGCTGGGTGGCTACGTCAAGATGTTCGGAGAGGGTGGCTTTATTGAAGGGGGGGAGCAGGATCCCCGTCCGGAAGACGAAAATGCTCAGTCAAACGCAACATCAGAGCCGGTTTTGCGCGAACTTACCGATGACGAGAAAGAACGCTCGTATGCCCATAAACCTGTGCTGGCGAGAATTGCGATCGTCATGGCCGGTCCGGTTTTCAATCTGTTGTTCGCCTGGCTGATCTTCATCGTACTCTGTGTCATGGGGGTCCCGACTGTAACCGCAAAGATCGGCGAGGCGCTCAAAGATAAACCGGCCGCCAGGGCCGGCATCCGGAAAGATGATGTTATCACTACCATCAACGGCAGGCAGATCAAGCGCTGGGACGAGATTGCCGAAGAGATTTCCGTCAGCAAGGGGAAGCCGATTTCCCTTTCGGTAAAACGGGACAATCAACTTGTCACCTTTACCATTACGCCGGAGCCTCGGGTTGCCAAGAACCTGTTCGGTGAAAAAATAAACGGTTATGCTATCGGAGTCGCATCAGCCGGTGAAGTTGTTATGGAGTATTTCAATCCCTTTCAGGCTGTTATCAAAGGAACCGAACAGACCTGGAAAGTGATTGATCTGACTGTCATGTCACTTGTCAAGATGCTGCAGCGGGTCGTGCCGATGGACAGTGTCGGCGGCCCGATTATGATCGCCAAAATGGCCGGAGAGCAGGCCTCGGCAGGTGTGGCACCCTTTTTGGCCTTCATGGCGTTGCTCTCTGTCAATCTTGGAGTACTCAATCTCCTGCCTGTGCCGGTTTTGGATGGCGGACATCTGCTGTTCTTTTTTTGCGAACTTATCTTTCGCTGTCCGGTTCCGCAGAAGGTGCGGGAATATGCCCAGCAGGTGGGAATGGTGCTGTTACTGGGGCTGATGGTTCTTGCTTTCTACAATGATATCATCAGATATTTTGTAAGCCGTCAGGGGTAACACGCTTTGTGTGGCAAGCCCGGGAAAAACTTCACAGTTGCTTATCTATCCGCCTCAGCATGATCGAATTCAGCACCACAGAGACTGATGACAGGGCCATGGCCAGTCCGGCGTATTCCGGCTTGAGACTGATCCCGAACCCTGAGAGCAGACCGGCCGCAACCGGGATGCCAAGAATGTTGTAAAGCAGCGCCCAGAAAAGGTTTTGTTTGATTTTGGACAGAGTCGCCTGACCTATCCTGATTGCCCGTATCACATCCAGCAGGTCGTCACGAATCAGGATGATGTCGCCGGTTTCTTTCGCAACGTCGGTTCCACCACCGATGGCTATGCCAACCTCAGCCTGGGCCAGGGCCGGCGCGTCATTTATGCCATCTCCCACCATACCGGTGATCAGCCCCCGGCCCTGAAACTCCTTGACGACCGACTGTTTGCGTCCAGGGAGAACCTCCGCCTCAAAAGTATCAACGCCGACCTGTTGTGCTACGGTCTCAGCCACATCGGCATGGTCACCAGTGATCATGCAGGTTGTGATTCCCATTTTTTTCAGAGCCGCCACTGCCGCCACCGAACCGGGTTTGAGAGTATCGGCAAAAGCGGCCAGCCCAACCAAAGCATGTCCCACTGCCACATAGACCAGTGATTTACCGCTCCTGGTCAACTCCGCCGCCTTATTTGTCAAGGGGGTCAGTGCAATTCCCAACTCCTCCATCAGCCGTTCGTTACCGACTGCCAGGTGAAATCCGCCAAAACTGCAGGTGATGCCGAAGCCTCCCCGCTCGTCAAAATCAGAAGCTTCTCCGGGATTGATACCCGCTTCACGCGCAGCGACAAGAGCTGCCTGGGCTAACGGATGAGTTGAGTGTGCTTCGGCAGTGGCCAGGCATTCCAGCAATTTTCCCGGGTCTACACTGCGAGCCACCGGTACCAGATCGGTCATCTCGGCTGTTCCCGTGGTTAACGTGCCGGTCTTGTCCAGTAGCAGTACCTGTATCCGGGCAATGTTCTCAAGGGCTGAACCCTTCTTGACCAGTATGCCGCGCTCCAGAGCGATTCCACTCCCAACCATTATGGCGGTTGGTGTGGCCAGTCCCATCGCACAGGGGCAGGCGATTACGACGACAGAGATGGCAAATCGAAAGGCGGTCAGAAAATCGCTGGAGATGATGCCAAACCAGATAAAGAAGGTTGCTGTCGCCATAAGCAGTACGATCGGCACAAACCAGGCTGAAATCGCATCTGCAAAGCGCTGGATGGGAGCCTTGTCACCCTGCGCATCGCGCACCATTTTGACAATCTGCGCCAGAAGGGTGGCCTCGCCGATGCGTGTTGCGCGTATCCGCATGACACCGTTTCTGTTGATGGTAGCTCCGGTTACCATGTCGCCGGTTTTTTTTGATACCGGTCGTGATTCTCCCGTCACCATACTTTCATCAACCGTCCCGCCGCCGTCAACCACTTCACCATCGACCGGAATAGTGTCGCCCGCCCGCACCAGCACTATGTCGCCGACGCGAACCACGGAGGCCGGTACGTCTTTCTCTCCCCCGTCGGTGACGAGTCTTGCCTTGTCGGCCTGCAGATGGAGTAATTTTTTGAGCGCTTCGCCTGCTTTGCCGCGTGCCCTGGCCTCAAGGTACTTGCCCAGCCGGATGAAAGCTATCAGCATGGCCGAGGTCTCGAAAAAAACCTCGCGGTGCGGTCCGAGCAGTCCGAGGTAAGCCAGCAGTGAGTAGAAATAGGCGGCCGAGGTACCCAAGGCAACCAGTACGTCCATATTGGCGCTACGGTTTTTAAGTGAGCTCCATGCTCCACGATAGAAGATCAGACCGGCTGAAAACTGGACCGCAGTGGCAAGCAGCAGATTGAGCTGCATCACGGCCCGATTCGAATGAATTCCCATTGAAAACATGATCGGCAGAGAGGCCAGTATAGAAAAAATGAACCAGTTGCGTTGCAATCTGAGGTCTTCATCACTGGCTGTCTCTGCGCCGCGCAGTTCCACCGGTGTGAAGCCGGCGGCATGAACAACGGAAAATACATCGGCAGGGCTTGCCAGTTGCGGGTCGAAGCGTACAAAACCGGTTTCTGAGGCCAGGTTTACGATAGCGGTCGTGATGGCAGGATTCTCCAGCAGTTTATGTTCAAGAGTATTGACGCAGGAGGCGCAGTGCAGACCTCGCACGGCAAAGCTCAACTCTCTGTTCTGATCAATGATGTTTGAAGTCGCCATGTAAAAAATGCCCCCAGGTTATTTTTATGGCGGAAGCGATGGGAAGTGCCAGCAGTATGCCCCAGAATCCGAGTGATTCGCCCAGTGCCATGACCATGATGATTGTCACCAGCGGATTGAGATTCATGGCCCCCTTGAAGACTATAGGTTTGATAATATACCCTTCGAAAAAATAGATCACCGCAAAGGCTATACTGGTCCGGCCTATAGCGGCAAGTGTCTGGTATTTGAACCACGCAAAGAAAAGCGCCGGGAGTGTGGCCACTATCACGCCGATGAAGGGGAGTATCGATGCGGCGCCGGCAAAGACACCGCAAAAGACAGGGTGAGGGATATCAAGGGCGAAGAGAGCCGTTGTCGCCAGCACCGCCACTATGATGGAAACTACAACCTGTCCGCGCAGATAGCCACCTATACTGCTGTTGACCTCTCGTCCGATGCCGAGTATCAACCCGCGACGACCCTCAGACAGCCATGAAGCGATGGTATCAATAACAATCTGTTTGTAGTAGAGCATGAAAAACACCAGGATAGGTGAGAGAACCACGTTGAAGAGGTTGAAAAATATACGGGTTCCAAATCCATATGCCCAGGCGCCGGCTTTTTCTGCGGCTGTATTCATATTGCCGGCGGTTTTTTCTATCAGCCACTGGATTTCATCAGAGCCATAACGGTCAGGCATCCGGCTTTCCAGTTCCAGGGCCAATTGCTTGATTTTCTGGATGTAGACCGGCAAGTCGCGGATGAATGAATTCCAGCTTATCGTGGCAGCCGGCATCAGGATTGTCATAAAAAATATGGTAAGAAAACCAAGGAGAATGTACAGCAGAACAAGTCCGTAAACACGTTTGAGTCCCCGTTTTTCGGCTATCAGCAGAATCGGATCAAGCAGATAGGCGATTACCCATGAAAGCAGGAAACAGGAGATGGTGTGTTGCAGGGCGTAACCGGCCATGACCAGCAGGCAGAACATCAGTATTGTCGCAATCAGTCTTCCATAATCGTTGCGGGGGGTGTGGGCGTGATGTGAATGTTCCATCGTGCCTTCCTTGGTAAATCAGAACCTCAATTTGCATATCTCGACAATTTAATCCGTAAACGTGTTTGTCCTGTTTATACGGGTACAGGTTGCGGGACAGTCACAGATGTCACTCTTGCGGCTAAAAGATTGTGTTCTTCCAGCCAGTTCTTTACACGGAGGCTCAAAAAATCATCCTTTAAGACTGTGAGTTTGTGCTGGTCTTTCGGGAAAAATTCAAGGATGTCATCCAGGTTGCCGTAAGCTCTGAGGCCGGACTGGAAACCATCCAGAAGGATTTTGAGGTCGGTATCCTCTATGCTGCTGATAAAATTCGTCATGATTTGACGTTCGATCCGCAGGTCGAAGCAGGGGATTTCGAGAAAACGCTCCTGGTTCGTCTCAATGTGGCGCCAGAAGTCATCATCCTCTAATGCTGCAGAAACGCAAAAGATTTCTCCTGTCATCTTGTCCAGGAAATAAATGTGACCTCCGGGGCCATTAGTGAAAGCATGCAGCAGTTCATCCCATGAAATCTCGACATTATGTACAAAGCCCATGTGTAACCTCTATTCAATTGTTGACATCATTGTTCTTTGACAGCACAATTCCTGCCATGCGTACAATATTTCTGGCCGATGCCCATCTTAAGGATCAGACTGAAGAAAATTTTCAGCTTCTACTCCGTTTTCTGCAAGAACTGGAAGGCAGCACGGACTCCCTCTACATCATGGGCGACCTGTTTGATTTCTGGGTCGGGTTCCCCTCAAATCCTTTTCGCCAGTACGATTCAGTACTGGCCGCGCTTGAACGGCTGGTTGTTTCCGGATGTCGGCTGGTATGCTTTGAAGGAAATCACGATTTCCACCTGGGCGATGTGTTTTCGCACCGACTGAAAGCCGAAATTCACCCTTCCCCAATCATCCGGGAGATTCAGGGGAGACGCCTCTATCTTTGCCACGGAGATCAGATCAACCGCGCTGATCACGGCTATCGCCTGCTGCGCCTTTTTCTGCACAATCCGATAGCTGCAGCAGCTGTCAGAATTGTTCCTCCGGCCCTTGCATTCAAAATCAAGTCAAAGCTTCAGCACTCCAGTCAATCAAGATATCATATAGCATCGGCCCGATGGGATTACCATGCGATAATCAAAGAATTTGCCTTGGAAACCCTGCAGAAGGGATGTACCGGCCTGGTGACAGGCCACTTTCATATGGCATTCTGCGAGCAGTTTAACGATGCCACCTTCACAATTCTGTCCCTCGGAGACTGGATGAAGCAGTTTACCTATGGTGAAATGCGGGACGGCGAATTGCGCCTTATGAAATATTCCGCACAATAGAACGTCAGGAACGCCCGCCCCTTATTTCCCGAAAAATTCCTCCAGAGCCTGTGCGCCGACCTGGGAAGCCTTGATATGCCACCTATCGGGGTTTATGACCAGTGCCACAAGCGCAATACGTGGATTATTTATCGGAGCAAAGGCCGCAAACCAGGAATAGTGACCTTTGGGATCGGTGCCATTGATTGAACCGGTTTTGGCGGCAATGGGAACATTAATAAGCGGTCGGCCTCGCCCGTCATGAAAAGCTTTGCGGGATGTCCCGTTCAGGACTGTGCCTGAAAGCATCATCTTCAATGAGGATGCTGTTTCCGGCGTTACCAGCTGACGCAATTCCTGCGGGGTAAACGTGCTCTCTTCTATCCCCTTCTCGCTCATAATATTTCTGGTTAACGTCGGCGCCATCATTTTGCCGTTGTTGGCGATGGCCGACATGATGACTGCCGCATGCAGCGGCGAAATTTTGACTTCATGATCAAGACCAGCTCCCATCAGCATCAAATCATGATCGCTTCCGGGTTTGGCAGCCTGACTCGTCTTGACGGGTATTCCCGGGAAGATTTTCTGATTGAATCCGAAGCGATCTACAGACGCCATGATTGAAGTTCTGCCGGCAATATCAGAAGCAAGACGACCATAGACCGGGTTGATGGATTTGCTCATGGCGTAGGTCACATCCATGCGGCTGTTTTTACCCTTTGGACTGGCGAGCCAATAACGGGGGTTCTCCGAGGTTGATCTGCCGCGGAACTCGACAACTGTTCCGGGAGTAATCTTACCGGATTCCAGAGCTGCTGCAGCGGTTATAATCTTGAACAACGATGCCATGGGATAAAGTCCGTAAAACGAATCTCTTGCCCATCCCGGATCGATTGAAGAATAGGATGTCATTCCGAGAATTCGTCCCGAGGCGGGTTCAATGGCAACAAAGACTCCATAAGGAACCTGGTGTTGCGCGAAATAGTCATGAATCCTCTTCTGCAGCCCACTGAGAAGCGTGAAGTTTAAACGTGTTCCATTCGGAGTCAGTGCGGACAGCTGGTCTCCTCTCATTTCGGCACGGTCCAGCAGACTGCTGGCAATTTCGAAGTGACTGACGACTGCTGGAGGTTTGGCTGCCTCAGAAGGTTTCGGAGTTGCCGCAGGATGAAAGTTGATCCATGTGGCAATGTGCGGCCCGATTGATTGTGCCTGACGTAATACAATTACGCAAACCGGAGTCAAAGCCAGGACAACAGCCAGGAAAATCAGTATGAGATTAAGCTGCTGTCGGCTCTTGCCCACAGGAATAGGCAGACGCATTCTCAGTGCTTCGCCGGCTGACTTCAGTCGCCGGTTGCTTTTTACGGAACTAAAAAAACCGAAGCCGATTGGGCTTTTATTTCTGGATAAGTGTTTGAGATCCTGCATGGCATTCCGGTATACGTGTGATGGCCGAACTATACCGTTAAGCTCCGGTTGTTGTCAACGAGCCTGACGTCCGGGTTTCGTGCCAAAGCTAAAAGGTATTGATGCGGTTGATGAAAGCAATGAGCAGTCCGTAGTGGTGATGGTCAAACAGCATGGTTATACGTGGTAGATGCGCAGTATCCGGTTCGTCGATCTCCTCCGGGAACGTCCCGCAGCAGCTGATCCGGTCACCTTCACGAATCAATTCGGAAAATTCATCCGTCAGAGTCGCAATCTGGATTTCGGAAAGTTTTTTATTGAGTCTGATAACCAGTCTGTTTTCAATGAATCGAAGCGAGTGATAGGTGCGGTAGAATGTTTCGATAACTTCGAGCGCCTCCTGTTCGCTCCTGGTTATTGCAAAGAGCGAAAAATCCTCTCCTGATATGAAACCCTTGACCAGTAGACTTTGTTTCACAAAGTCAAAGAACCGTTCCCAGTAGCCATCATTGTCATCCAGCAGAATAAGTGGTTTGGGTGAGGTTTTACCGGTCTGAACCAGCGTGAATACCTCCATTGCTTCGTCCAGAGTCCCGAATCCGCCCGGAAAAACAACGATGGCATCTGCCTCCTTGACAAAGGCGACCTTGCGGTTGAAAAAATATTTATATGTCACCAGACGGGGATTACGGTACATGACCGGATTTGGCTTCTGCTCGAAAGGGAGACGTATGTTGACCGCAAAGGAATTATCGCTCCCGGCACCCTCATTACCGGCCTGCATGATGCCGGGGCCGCCTCCGGTGATAACCATGTAACCGTTTTCTGCCAGAATACGGCTGAATCTGACACATTTTTTGTACATCTCCTCATGCTGTCCGGTACGTGCCGAACCGAATATGGTAACTTTTTTTCGATTGCGGTAGGGGCCGAAGACCTTGGCGGTGTAACGCATTTCCCGCAGGGTGCGGTTGATCAGTTTCAGGTCGGCCGGATAATCGACATCCTGGCCTATCTTAAGGGTTGACAGAAGCATCTCGCGGATTATCTCCGGATGATGAACGCCGCCGGACTCTTCAATCAGGCACGTCAGCATGCGATCTATCTTTTCGTTTGAACGGGAGAAACTTAATTCCATGGTTAAAATGCCTTGCTCTGGTTATTAACTGCACGGGAATCAAAGTAACACAGGTGGTTTTGTAAAGCAAACGGCTCATGATAAGGGCAATTATCGATCAAGCCGATTAAGCTTGAAACAGCCAGCCAGTTTTGATATAAGGCTCCAGTAGTTTTATTTATAAGATATTATTCTGTTACGTGTATAGAGCCGACGGGCAAGGAGAGAGCATGTCCAATCCGCAGCTGGTCATGTACGAAGAAGAGTTTCAAGAGATTAACGATGTCATTGGACGTCTGCTCAAGGAAGCCAACTCCAAGGTCATTTTCCTTGTCGACAAGAATGGCCAGCTTATATCCGGTGTCGGTGAGACAGAGCGTTTTGATACGACATCGCTCGCATCGCTGACAGCCGGCAATATTGCTGCAACTGGCGGTCTTGCGAAGCTGATTGGAGAAAAAGAGTTTTCAATCCTCTTCCATGAAGGTGAAAAAGACAACCTGCATATCTCTATTGTTGCCGGCAGGGTTATTCTGGTAGTGCTGTTTGACAGTCGTTCTTCGCTTGGGCTTGTTCGTTTGCGAGTTAAAAAGTCATCTGAGGAACTTGCCACGATTTTTGAAAAGCTGATGAAGAAATCAGAGGAGAAGGAAAAGCGCGGTTCTCCTGATTTCCCCTTCGCCGAGATAACCGATGACGATATCGATAGCCTTTTCAGCTAACTGATTACGAGGTAATTCAAAGATGTCTTTCATCAACTATGCCTCACGTGAAATAAACTGCAAGATTGTGTATTATGGCCCAGGTTTGTGCGGCAAGACAACCAACCTTCAGTTCGTTTATCAAAAGACCGCCCCTGATGCCAAAGGGAAAATGATCAGCCTGGCGACTGAGACCGAGCGTACCCTGTTTTTTGACTTTCTGCCGCTTTCATTGGGAGAGATACGGGGCTTCAAAACCCGTTTTCATCTGTATACCGTCCCGGGACAAGTCTTTTATGACGCATCACGCAAGCTGATTCTCAAGGGTGTTGATGGAATAGTATTTGTTGCCGATTCTCAGGAAGAACGGATCGACGCCAACATAGAATCACTGGAAAACCTGCGGATTAACCTGAAAGAGCAAGGATACGATCTGGATAAACTGCCGTATGTAATCCAGTACAACAAGCGGGATCTGCCTGGTGCCATGCCTGTTGAGGAGTTACGCAGCGAGCTGAATCCTACCAACGCGCCCGAATATGAAGCCTGCGCTGCCAGCGGTGAAGGCGTTTTTGAAACCCTTAAGGCTGTGGCCAAGCTGATTCTGGTTGATCTGAAAAAGGGAAGATAAGCGAGAATTAGAACTTGATTTTTTTAACACCGCATGGTAGGTAATCAATCCCGTTGTTCCCAGCTTACTGGAAGCGGGATACGCAGGTTACCTTCAAAAACGTGCTGAGAAACATATACGGAGAGATGGCCGAGTAGGTCGAAGGCGCTCGCCTGCTAAGCGAGTATACTGGGAAACCGGTATCGAGGGTTCGA
>JBAXVG010000076.1:0-18543 GCA_037129255.1 Desulfuromonadales bacterium
CCGGCTATACCGCCGGAGGCGTCCCGGAAGGTTGATTTGTAATAGACAAAATCACGGGCCTCGTCCGGAGATATCTTTACGCGATTTTCAAAAGTCTGAACTCCGGGATTTTGCAGTAATTCACGATCTCTGGCATCGTATTCGGCCGCAAGTCCAGGTGACGCAGCAATGTCAGCAAACGTCTTCCCGCGCAGATCTTCCGGAGAAAGGCCGGTCATCTTGGTATAGGCACGATTGCAGCCCAGATATCTGAGGGCGGCATCCTTGTAAAATATGGGGCTCGGCACCGTATCAAGCAGTGTGGAAACAAACTGCAGATTGTCAGCCATGGCCTTCTCCGCCTGCTTTTCGCTGTTGATGTCCGCCACCGTCAGCAGCAGGTATTCCCTGGTTCCATGAGAGCTCGTGAGCCAGGTATCATGGTGCCCTGACAGACGCACCCAGAAAAGGGATCCATCTGCCCGGCCGAGGCGTACATCGATGTTCTTTTCACGGGGACTTTTGAAAAAAGCCTTGTAGCGGGCCAGAAAAACATCGCGGTCTTCAGAAAACATGAACGAAGCGAGGGACCTGCCAATGGCAACAGTGCCGGAATCTCCCACCAGTGTTGCAAAGGTCTGGTTGTGTTTGAGAATAAGACCCTGCAAGTCAAGAGACAAATACCCGACCGGTGCGTGATTGTAGAGATTCTGATATTCGTCCCTGGCCTGCTGAAGTCTGCTCTGGGCCTGCAACAGCTCCTCGTTCTGCATCTCCAGCTCTATCTGGTGCACCGACAGGTCATGGATCAGGGCATGAACATCTTTATGCAGCAGACTTGTCTGCAGATCATGAGACTGCAGCAGCAACGCCTCGGCCCGTGACCGCAAACCCTGGAACCCCTCATTGCTGTCATGTGTCATGAGCGCGCCTTTCGTTCGGTCCGTTTCGGCCGGATATGCAGCTTATCCTCGTGTACACGCAACGCTTCAATTGCCAGTTTTCGCGAAGTTATGTCCTCATGGGTGATGACTACCTTGCGCAAACCTGCACCGGAACCGATATAGGGGGTTACACGGCCGATAAACCAGCGGTTCTGATCGGGCGAATGGCAGGGGTATTCCATCTCGAAATTTTCGCAGGATCCATTCATGACCGCACGAATGCCGTTACGGAAACAGAGGGCACTTTCGGAGTCGCCGCCACTGCTGCTTGAACAGACATCCAGATAATTGACCCCGATCCCGACTGTATTGAACTCAGCCTGGTTGTTGAGAGAAAAATCACGCCAGGCCTTGTTGACCGCCATGATAACGCCCTGCTCATCCAGCACGCAGATATTGGATGAGAGTGAATCGATGGTTATCTGCGCCATGACTCTGGAAGACGAAGCAACCTCTTCGGCACGTTTGAGCTCGCTGATATCTACAAACGAAAGAATCGTTCCGGAGAATGCCTTCGGCCCGATCATATAGGGCACAACCCGCATAAGCTGCCACTGCCCCGTCTGGGTCTGCACTTCCAGCTCCACCTGGCGGCAGCTGTGCTGCACATCCCGAACAATCTTGAGCGGATCGACATTAACCAGATAGTGGGAAATATGGGTTATCGGCCGTCCCACATCACTGTCAAGCAGCTTGAATACTTCGGTTATTCTTTTGGAGAAACGGCGCACCTCCATATTTTCGTCCAGCAACAGGTTGCCGATCTGGGTGGCGGAAAGCAGATTGTCCACATCGTTGTGCAGTTCGGTCAGCTCGATAATCTTGCTCTGGTACTCGGCGTTCACGGTGAATAACTCTTCGTTTGTAGACTGCAACTCCTCGTTGGTGGACTGCAGCTCCTCGTTACTGGCTAACAGCTCCTCATTGGTGGCCTGCAGCTCTTCGTTGGATGTTTCCAGCTCTTCAATGGTGGCCTGCAGGTTTTCCCGGGTGAACTGCAGCTCCTGTTCCAGGTCGTGCATACGCTCTTCGGCCTCTTTGGACAGGTCGTATGACAGAACCGGCAGCTCCGATCCAGCCTCTTCGCGCTTGACTTCGTCAATAAAAACCGCCACCAGGGGTTCCTGCTGCACCTTATGCGGCAGAGGCTTAATGCGCAGGTTGATTATCTGGGAAACGCCGTGCCGCGTTATCCGGATGTTGGAGAAACGCAGCTCCTGATGCTCACGGAAAACCTTCTGGATACCGGTGGCCAGCGGTATTGATATCTCCTTGATCGCCATTTTGGATATATCGTTAACCACTTTGCCGGAAGGAAGTTTCAGGTACCCGTCGGCGTCGCCGATAATCTGCAGCACCTCCAGATGCTCGTTCACCAGGAAAGACAGCGGCAGGTAGTCGCCGACTGCGGCATTCAGGAAACGCTCCAGATGCCGTTCCTCCTCATTGGCCCGCAACGAACGCCGCACCGTGCTGAAATGACCTTTAAGCTCCCGGTAACGGGTGTCTGTAACTGCCGGCATATGAACCGCATCTCCCAGCTGGCGTACCCGGCCGCGAGCGCGGAAGAACTTGAATTTCTGCTCCAGCGGGTCGAAATAATCACTCATCTCGCCGGTGGTTTCGCTGCTCCCCAGAAACATGATTCCGCCCGGAACCAGTGAGAAGTTGAAAAACTCCATAACTTTTCGCTGCAGCACAGGTTGAAGATAAATCAGGATGTTACGGCAGGAGAGCAGGTCGATGTTGGTGAAGGGAGGATCCTTGATCAGGTTGTGCTGGGCAAAGACGACCATTTCGCGGATGGCGCGGACAATCTGGAAGTTGTCGTCGCGCTTGTGGAAATATTTGGACAGAAAGCGGGGCGGGATGTCGGCGGCGACGCTTTCCGGATAGGAGCCGCTGGCTGCAAAGTGAATGGCGTCGCGGTCGATGTCGGTGGCAAAAATTTTGACATCATGGCGCAGACCCAGGCTCTCCATACACTCCTTTGCCAGGATGGCAAGGGAATACGCCTCCTCGCCGGTTGAGCAGGCCGATACCCAGAAGCGGACTTCCCGCTTGCTTGAGTTCTTGAAAATTTCCGGCAGAATCACCTCGGACAGGTAGTCGAAGGCTCCCTGGTCGCGGAAAAAGCTGGTCACGCCGATCAGAAGTTCACGATACAGGGCCACCACTTCGCCTGGGTAGTTAATCATGAACGCCAGATAATCCTTGATGTTTTCGGTCTGGTTGACGGTCATGCGCCGTTCGATTCGGCGGGTGACTGTACTCGGCTTGTAATAGGTGAAATCGATCTTGCATTTTTCCCGCAGCAAGGCAAATATCCTGGTCAGGCCATCCTCGTCGGAAAGAAGGGTATCGGAACGCTCAGTGTCGGTAATGTAGGGATGCTGGGCGAAGGCAAGCAACTGCCCCGGCATCTTTTCAGGCGGCAGGATGAAATCTGCCAGACCGGTAGATATGGCAGAGCGCGGCATTCCATCAAATTTGGCGGACTCCTCGTCCTGGACCATGACGATGCCGCCGCACTCCTTAACCGTGCGGACACCGCGCATGCCGTCGCTGCCGGTGCCTGAAAGGATGATAGCCACCGCTTTTTCGGCCTGGTCCTCGGCCAGAGAGCGGAGGAAGACATCTATCGGCAGGTTGATTCCACGGGTATGGTCCTGTTCAGAAAGTAGAAGTCTGCCGTGAAAAATCGTCAGGTTTTTCTTGGGCGGAATCAAATAAATATTATCCGGTTTTACCAGCATGCCGTCTTCGGCACGATTTACCGGCATGGCGGTCTTCTTTGAGAGCAGCTCAACCATCAGGCTTTTATAGTCGGGTGAGAGGTGCTGCACCACGATAAAGGCCAGTTTGCTGTCAACCGGCATATTGGTAAAGAATGATTCGATTGCCTCAAGACCACCGGCTGAAGCGCCGATGCCGACATAATGGGTGGGGGACGGCACTGCTTCCGGGACGGCAGTTTTTTTGCCCCCGATATTTATATCGCTTGGTTTCATGTGTACTCCATGTTTTATGACATGCGCCGAATATACCTGTTCATCGCGGCATAATCCAGCATCATCGGCATGGCTTCCGTCGGGCCAGTCTCATCAAAAGATTCGGCAGCTCCTTCAATGGTACAACATGGTCAGCGGTAAGAAGCCCCAGCGCACTCTTCGGCATGGAATCCATCTCGGCATCAGCCGGATCCTGAACAATCGCCAACCCGCCGCTGTTTTTTATTTTCAACAGTCCTTTGCTGCCGTCAAAACCGGCTCCGGTCAGAATGACTCCAATCAGAGCCGCTCCATACACATCTGCTGCCGACTCGAAGAGTACATCCACTGAAGGACGGGCAAAGTTTACCGGAGGATCGATTGAGAATGCCAGCGTGCCTCCCCGTTCCACCAGCATATGGTAGTTGGCCGGGGCCAGATAGGCGGTTCCGTGAGTAATTGCCTCCTGTTCATCGGCCTCCTTCACCCGGATAGCACAGAGCGTATCCAGCAATACTGCCAGTCCATCATCGGAATCCGGGGAGATATGGGTAACAACCAGGAGCGGCAGCTCGAAATCGGCGGGAAGCCTTCCCAGCAAAAACTTGAGCGCCGATACCCCGCCGGTGGAAACACCGATGGCAACAGCCCTGAACTGCCGGCAGCTACAGTCGGGCATAGCGTTTCCGATAGATCTGCGTCCGCGGTTTAATTTCTTCATACCGGTTCGCGATAAGACGATGATCAAGGCTCTCTTTCGTCCCGAGGCAGATAAACCCTCCCAACACCAGACTGCTGTCAAAAAGACCCAGAACCCTTTCCTTGAGCGGCTGTTTGAAATAAATCATGACATTGCGGCAGAGAATCAGGTTCATTTCACCAAAATCGGAGTCAACGGCAAGGTTGTGTGCAGCAAAGACGATATTTTCCTGCAGTGAGGGGTTCAAAATGGCATGGTCGTATCTGGCGGTATAGTAGTCTGAAAAAGAACCGGTTCCGCCGGAGTGCTGATAATTTTTTGTGAAGCGCTTGATTTCCTGCAGCGGATAAATACCTTTTCGTGCCTTGCGGATCACGTCTTCATTGATATCGGTGGCATAGATGCGGAAGCGCCCTTTCAACCCCTCTTCCAGCAGGAGGATCGCCATGGAGTATGCTTCTTCACCGGTGGAGCAACCGGCATGCCAGATTTTCAGAAAGGGATAGGTCTTCAGATGCGGTACCACCTGCACTCTGACTGTCTTGAAAAAGGCAGGGTCGCGGAACATCTCGGAGACATTGACGGTAATCCCCCGCAACAGGGTGTCAAACAGCACCGGATCCCGCAGGACTTCCGACTGGGCAAGCGACAGCGTGGCAAACCCGGAGCCGGACAGCCACTGAATCAACCGCCGCCGGAGTGACGCATCGGCATACTCCCTGAAGTCGTACCCGTAAACCTGGTAGACCCCTTCCATAAGGAGTTTTATTTCGATATCGATGAGCTCAGCGCTGGTCATATCATTTCCACCGTCGTGAAAGTGTATCACTGTTCTTACCAATTGCAACCGCTACAAGAGCTGCCGATACACTTCCGGTACATATTTCCTGCATCAATCCGGTCCGAACAAATTATTGCTTGCAGTTGGCACATCCGATGCAATAGAACCAATTATTGATCTGGCAATGGCGCCGCATCCTTCTTCAGGGTGTGGCGTTTTGCTGTAAAGGAGCAGAACCATGTCACCTTCACCGGTAACTATCGACGACACCACGCTGCGTGATGGCGAACAGACCGCCGGCGTGGTCTTCTCAAAACGGGAGAAAACAGCCATCGCCCGCATGCTTGACTCAATCGGCGTGGGGGAAATCGAGTGCGGAATTCCTGCCATGGGAGTAGAGGAACAGGCCAGTATACGTACTCTGGTTGATCTGGGATTAAGCGCTCGCCTGATAACATGGAATCGCGCTCTTGTGCCTGAAATTGAGGCAAGTATTGCCTGTGGTGTACAGGCGGTAGACATTTCGCTTTCAGTGTCCGATCAGATGATTGTTCACAAACTGCGCAAGAGTCGCGAGGCGGTCAAGGAACAGCTGAAGGTGGCGCTTGGTTTTGCCAAACGTCACAACCTGTATGTATCGGTAGGGGGCGAAGATGCCAGCCGGGCCGATATGACCTTCCTGGTTGAATTGATGGAGCTCACCCGTTCGCTGGGAGGTGACCGTTTCCGTTTCTGCGATACGCTGGGGATCATGGATCCCTTTACCATGTTCGATAAGGTGACGTTTCTGAGGCAGGCCGTTCCCGAAGTAGATATCGAAGTGCATACCCATAACGATCTGGGAATGGCCACCGCCAACGCCATTGCCGGCATCCGCGCCGGTGCGAGGTTCGTCAATACCACGATCAACGGTCTGGGCGAACGGGCTGGAAATGCGGCGCTTGAGGAGGTTGTAATGGGGCTCAGGCATGCCTGCGGTATCGAGACCGGCATCGATACCCACCGTTTCCGCGAAATGTCGCTCTTTGTCGCCAAGGCATCCCAGCGACCGCTTTCGGTCTCCAAACCGGTGGTCGGCGAACGGGTCTTTGCCCATGAATCGGGGTTGCATGCCGACGGCATCATCAAGGATCCGCGTAATTATGAGGGCTTTGACCCGGCAGAAGTAGGGCTTACCCGCAGCATCGCAGTCGGCAAGCACTCCGGCACCGGTGGTTTGATCGAGCGTTTTCGCAGTATGGGCGTCGTTGTTGATCGCACCCGGGCCGAACCGTTGCTGAAAAAGACGCGGGCCATGTCGTGCAGACGTAAGCGGGATCTGACAAACTGTGAACTGATGGCCATCTATCTTGGTGAAGAAAGGCTGCCCAGGGCAGCGTAAGGAGGATTATTCATGTGTGAAACGGGAACTTCTTTTGTACCCATTGCCAGAGCGGCACAGCTACTTGAAACAACCGAGATGCGGGTGCTGATGATGCTCAAAAAAAATGAGCTGCAGGGAAAAATCGAGGATGATGCCTGGTATGTGGACCGTGCTTCGCTGCAGCTGTGTGATAAACCACAGGCCGCTGATATCGTAAAACCGGGTTGCGGCGGTGGCTGTGGTGGCGGCTGCGGCGGACATTGATTGTGAGGTGACGTATGGCGGTTATCGTTAAGGCATCCGATTTGAAATTCAAGTACCCCCGTTATGTGGAACGAAAGTGTGAACCCAAGTTTTCCGGCCTGCCCGATCCTGCACCTTTTAATCGGCATGATCTGTATGAGATCCTGCCGATGATGTCCGCTGTTATGAATGAGCTGGAGAGCAATGACGGAGAGGTACTGCACATGCTGGAGGACATCCTCAACGGGATGCCGCGCTTTATCACCACGCGGGAGGAGGTTTTTGATTTTCTCACGGGATCGGCCGGGGAATGTTTGAGCCGGTAGGAGATAGATGGGGCTTGTCCTTTCCTTGCGGAGTGATCAGCAACTCCCGGATCGCCTCTACCGCCTGTTCAAGATTCTGTTGCAATGCCGGTAACAACATCGCCGCTTTTTCCATATCACCGGCTTCTGCAATGGATTCAAACATACGGGCTGTTTCGGAGAGAGCCGGTAGAGCAATACTGGCTGCGGTTCCCTTCAGTTTATGTGCTGACCGGCAGAGTGCTGCCACATCTCGCGCCGTCAGTGCTTTATGGATTGATTCGATGTATTCGGAGCGATTGTCAACAAAAACGGTGGCCACATCACGGGAAAGTTTGAGATCACCAATGTTTCGCCTTACAAACTCCTCCATGTCGAATATATCGGTCGCAGAGTCACAAGAGAGTGCAGCCACTCCTGTCAATGGGTGCGCGAGTTCGGCTCCTGAGTCGCACACCGTCCATTTTTCCAGCATCGCCATTAACTTTGACAACTCAAGCGGTTTGGCCAGATAATCATCCATGCCGGTTGACAGACATGTCTCCTGGTCTTCCCTCATGGCATTGGCTGTAAGCGCAATCAACGGTATGGCATGGTTTCTGACTGTTGATGCCTGATCACGAATGATGGCAGTTGCTTCATAACCGTTCATGACCGGCATCATGCAGTCCATCAACACCAGAGCGTAGTCGTTTTCCTCCAGCAACTTCAGCGCTTCGCTGCCATCATTGGCCACATCGACCAGATAACCAAGCTTTATGAGAATTTCTCTTGTAACAAACTGGGTTGTCACATCATCCTCGACCAGAAGCAGATGAGCTTTGCATATGTTGTCCCCGGCCCCCTGACGGACGACGCCACTCCTGAAAGAAGTCGAAGGGGTCGCGGTGAAAGGGGTGTCGGCTCTTTCAGAGCCGGCGGCAGTTTCAGCCCCCCCCACCCCTCTTCCGTCAAGAGAGGGGGCTACTGCCTGTTTCTCCAGCACAGCGGTAAACCAGAACGTGGACCCTTCCCCTTCAATACTCTCCACACCTATGGCGCCCCCCATCAACTCCGCCAGTTGCCGGGAGATGGCAAGCCCCAGACCGGTACCACCGAATTTACGGGATGTCGAACCATCAGCCTGCACGAATGGCTCAAAGATGTGCCCCAGCATGTCTGCTGCGATACCTATGCCGCTGTCATGCACAATGAAACGCAGAGTCGCTTGCTGTCCATCTTCCGTATCCTTCCTGACACGAAGTGAAACAACACCTTTGGTGGTGAACTTTATCGCGTTACCTGTCAGGTTGGTGATGATCTGACGCAGGCGCCCCGCATCGCCCCGCAATAACGGAGGAACATCGGGATCAATAGCTGATTTAAGCATCAATCCCTTTTCCTGTGCATGGAGAGTGAGGAGGTTGATGGTACCGGCTGTTTCCGCCTGCAGATCAAAGTCTCGTGATTCGAGCTCAATCTTGTGCGCTTCAATTTTGGAGAGATCGAGTATGTCACTGATCAGTTGAATCAGGTTTCTGCCGGACTGTTTGGCAAGTTCGGCATATTTGCGCTGTTCCCCTGTCAGCTCTGTAGAGAGCAGCAGTTCTATCAGCCCGATTACACCACTCATAGGGGTGCGGATCTCATGGCTCATGTTCGCCAGAAACCGGCTTTTGGCGTGGTTGGCCGTTTCGGCTGCAGCTTTGGCTTCCAGCAGCAGCGCCTGGATTGTCTCATATTCGCCGATCTGCACGCGCAGCATCTCTTCAGTCGCCTGAAGCTCATAATTCTGTTCCATGAGCTTCTTTCTGCTCTTCTCCAATGCCTCTTCCGCCCGTTTGCGTTCGGTCATATCGCGGGCAGCGGCAAAAACACCCACGACTCTGCCGTCGGTATCCCGGTAAACCGAGGCATTGTAAAGCACCGGTATCAAATGTCTGTCCCGGTGTCTGATTTCCAGTGGATAGTCTCGTACGGTACCGTCTCGAAATACCTGCTGATATCCTGCACGCGCTTTTTCCGGTTCAGTAAAATAATCGGAAAAATCCTTGCCTATCAACTCCTGGCGCAGATATCCGGTCACCTGCTCCGTGGCGGAATTCACATCGGAAATCTTCCCCCCGGAATCAATGGTAACGAGAGGATCAATGCTCGCTTCGATCAAGGTGCGGTTATAGGTGTTGAAATTGCGCTGCGCCTCCTCCGCCTGCTTACGCTCGGTGATGTCCTGAATGATGCCGTCGTACGACAGTAGAGTTCCTGAGGCATCCTTGAACAGAATGGTGGTGTCTCTCACCCATCGCAATGTGCCGTCTTTACGTATAATGCGATGTTCAATAGGAGGTATTTCAGTCCCATCCAGAAGCTGACGGACCCGATTAACAACCATATCCACATCCTCCGGTGGGACCATCTGAATCCAGAGATAAGGATTTGAGACGAACTCCGTCGGCCTGTAGCCTGTCACTACTTCACAGGCAGGGCTTTGAACAGTTTCCACAGCGCGACCGTTTTCGATACGCACTGTATACATATAATCGGTAAGGCCCTCTGTGATGCGCCGGTAGCGGGCTTCGCTCTCATGCAGATCCGCCGTGCGGTTCATAACCCGTTGTTCCAACAGCTCTCGGGCTTCCTGCAGCTCATTCTGTTGCCTGCGATTCTCCAAGGCAATTGCAAGAGCGTTGCTGAGATTTCTGACAAATGGTTCATACGGACCATATTGTTTGCTGTCTCCGATAGAGAGGGCAAGATATCCGTAGTTCCTGTTTACCGTTTCCAGGTTGTACGTACGGACAGTGTTGTCTTCGCCGGGATGATCTTTTCCGCAGAAACAGACTGTGGCGGAAATACACCCGGGAATGCCCGTCAGTAAAGGGGTAAGAAACTCTGCAAGCTTTTCCCCGGAAGGGAAAATATGAAGCAGGCCTATTGCAGAAAATATTTGACCGACAATTTTGAACTCAATGTGCTGACTCATGCTGGGCCCTGTAATCTTTTAAAAAGTCTTCCGGCTTCATATAATACGGATTGTGAACAATCTGACCATGAACAACCATCATCGGATGTACTTTTAATACATCCAGAATAGTTGCTCCACTGAATTTATTTGCATCATACTGACACATTGCGGTTACCGGATGCGTCACCAGAACGTCATTCACCAAAGCCTCATACTCCATAAGACGCTCAGATCCGGGGATCCCCCTCAAAGCCCAGGACATTTCGCCACTGATTCTGGCATCCGGATATTCTTCTTGTTTGGCCTGATCGTAAAACAGCCGCAGCGTATTCAACATGTCGTCCGGTACAAATTCGCCACCGGGGCAGTATGTTTTTTCGGCAACGAGCACAGAAAACCGGGCGTCATCCGGTAGCTCAATGTTCATATTCGACAACCATTCACGGACTTCTTCCGGCTTCATCATATCAGCAAAATAAGAAACCTTCTCTCCGGCAATTATCCCGCTTTCAAGGAATTTCCCGATCACCTTTCTCCTTGCCTCCTCATGAGAATAAATCAGGCACATATGTGTGCCCGCCGGAAAAGTTTCCCTGGTGAAGCCCATTGCAGTCATGTTACGATTGCGGTTCATGAGTTCTCCCTCCACAGTAGGTATCTGACATCTCATTCTACCACAAATGAGCAACCATGCAACTCCGGGTACCGTGATCATTCCGGCTCGGAGATTGCTTATATATCTTCCCGTTGGCTTTTCAAATAACATTCATTCAGGGAGAGCAGGATTGCGTGAGACGGCAGGCGAAATCTGGGAATGCACAGAAACGGCTGTCATGGCCATCACAACCAGCGGGTCTGTGACTCCAGACGGTCGGGCGATCTTCGGGCGAGGTGTGGCGCGGCAGGCTGCCAAACTTTTTCCCGATCTTGCTGAAAAATTGGGCAGACTGCTCACGGAAAAAGGCAACCATGTCTTTGATCTTGGTCACGGTATTGTCAGCTTTCCGGTGGAGGAGACCGCCTGGTCACAGCCGGACCTTCGCATAATCGCCCGTTCAGCGGAAGAATTACGGCAACTGGCGGATCGTTACGGGTGGGATCAGATTGTAGTTCCCCGTCCCGGTTGCGGTGGCGGGGGTCTTGCATGGAAGGATGTGCAGCCTTTATTGGCGCCCTGGTTTGATGGACGGTTTACCGTAATCAGCCAGCGGCCGTAGTTGAGGTTCCAGGATGAATGTGAGGAAATCCGAATCAAGGAGTGGCCGATCATGTATAACTCCGGCATACAGGGCAGCAAACCCCGCACCCCCTATCATGAATTCTACGCCGACGACTTCACTCCCCGCGAGCATTACCGCCTGCTGTGGAATCATATCAAAGCCACCGGCAACAACGCTCTTGAGGCAAAAGCGCATGAATCCCAACTGGCCCTGCAGGCTGAAGGGGTAACCTTTACGGTGTATGGTGAAAGCGAAGAGGGGATCGAACGCATCTGGCCCTTCGACCTGATCCCGCGCATTATCACGGCTCCGGAATGGCTGAAAATCGAATCCGGACTCAAGCAGCGGGTCCGGGCTCTGAACCTGTTTCTGGGCGATCTGTACGGCGAACAGCGCATCATCAGGGACGGCGTTATCCCCCCGGAGCTGATCTATCAGGGACGGGACTTCCGCCGGGAGATTGTCGGCATCGTTCCGCCACGCGGCATCTACACCCACATCAGCGGTATCGACATCATCCGCGACGAGAAAGGGGAATTCCTGATTCTGGAGGACAACCTGCGTACCCCGTCGGGGGTTTCTTACATGATCGAAAACCGGGTCATCGAGCGCCGTATTCTTCCGGAGTTCTTCAACAAATACCGCGTGCGCCGTGTTGAGCACTACCCTTCGCTTCTGCTGGCGGCATTGCGTTCCCTCTCACCACGCGGAAAGGATAATGCCGAAATCGTGCTGCTGACCCCCGGCATTTATAACTCGGCATATTTCGAGCACACGTTCCTGGCCAAGGAGATGGGAGTTGAGCTGGCCGAAGGGCGCGATCTGGTGACAATCAACGACATCGTCTACTTGAAGACCACCACCGGCCTGCAGCGGGTGGACGTCATCTACCGGCGTATCGATGATGATTTCCTTGACCCGCTGGTGTTCCGCTCCGATTCCTCACTGGGTATCACCGGAGTGATCAATGCCTGGCGGGCCGGCAATGTTGCCATCGTCAATGCGCCGGGTAGCGGCATCGCCGATGACAAGGCGGTGTACCCGTATGTGCCGGAAATCATTCGCTATTACCTCGGCCAGCAGCCGATTCTCAGCAACGTCCCGACCTATCAGATGACCAACGTAAAAGACCGCGAGTACGTCTTCGATAACATGGAACGCATGGTCGTCAAGGCGGTCAGCGAATCGGGGGGCTATGGCATGCTGATGGGGCCCTCCTCGACACCCGCCCTGCGCAGGGAGTTCATGGATCTGGTGCAGGAAAATCCGCGCAACTACATAGCCCAACCGGTGGTCTACCTGTCACGCCATGTCTGCTACATGGACGGCGAACTGGAAGCGCGGCATCTGGACCTGCGCCCCTACGTGATTTATGGTGACGATATTGAAGTTGTGCCGGGCGGATTGACCAGGGTGGCACTGAGAAAAGGGTCACTGGTGGTAAATTCGTCGCAGGGTGGAGGCAGCAAAGATACCTGGGTACTGGCGGAATAGGGGGAAACATGTTAAGCAGAATAGCAGATTCGATGTACTGGATGGCCCGCTATCTGGAGCGCGCCGGTGAGACCGCCCGCCTGATGGAGATCAACCTGCTCTATCTGGTTGAGGCGGAAGAGGATATGGGGGAAGAGGACAAATGGCTGCCGATCCTGCAGATAAACGCCTCTGAACCGCTCTATGTCGAACAGTTCGGGGGCGGCAATATCAGTACTCCGCGCGTGCTGCAGTTTATCGGTGCCGGTCGAACCAATCCCAGCTCGATCCGCACCTGCCTGAGATTGTTCCGTGAGAATGCCCGGGTGGCGCGTGACCGTATTTCCAAAGAGATGTGGGAGGCGGTCAACGAAATCTGGATGGGCTTCGACGAGCGTCTCAAGGGGCCGCTGAGTGCCGAGCGGGCCGGTGCTCTTTTCGTAAATCTGCGCAACCAGGTGGCCCGTTTCAACGGACTGGTCGCCTCCACCATGATGCGGGGCGAGGCCTACGCCTTCTACCAGCTGGGTGGCTGCTTTGAACGGGCCGACATGACTGCCCGGACGCTGGATGTCAAGTACCATATCATACTGCCGGACCTCTCCATGGTCGGATCCGCACTGGACTATTACCAGTGGGCGGCCCTGCTCAAGTCTCTTTCCGGCTTCGAAGCCTTTCGGCGCAATTACCACTCCGGATTCATGCCGGCTGATGTGGCGGAATTTGTTGTACTCAACCGCCATTTTCCCCGTTCGATCGTATTTTCGGTAGATCACATGGGCGGAGCGCTGCACACAATCGGTCTGGAGCACAAGGAAGCAACCCGCGCAGCATTTACAGATCTGTCCGGAATGGTTGAATTGACGTCGCAGCAGATTTTTGATAATGGGCTGCATGAATATCTGGAAAAACTTCTGGAGCGATTGTCTCTTTTTCATGCAGCGCTCGCGGAAGAGTTTTTTCAATAAGGAGACCGGATGCGTTATCTGATAGAGCACGAGACAGTACTTGAGTATCCGCAGACGGTGCGCGAACACCATATTGAGTTGCGCCTGGCGCCCCGCTCCGACGGGCATCAGCAGGTCATTTCCTGTACCATTGAAACAGAGCCGCCTGCAGAAATTGCTTGCTATAATGACTATTTCGGCAACCGGGTTGATTATCTCTGCGTGATCCAGCCACACAGCAGACTGGTGACGCGACTGACAAGCGAAGTGGAAACGCTGAAGAATAATCCGTTCCATTTCGAACCGGTCCCGCCTGCGGAAGAGCATGGATGGCTGCGCAAAGCGATCCAGCAGTCGCCGCCCCTGAACGATTTTGTACACCATTACAGCCAGTTGACCCCTGCTGCCATGAAACTCGCCGAAGCAATCGAGTGTGCCTTCCCGCGGCAGGATAAAGATCGTCCGATACTGGAGTCACTTCTGGAACTGCTGGCCTGGGTACCGACCGTCCTGGAATATCGCTCCGGCTCCACAGAGGTTCACGGGTCACTGACGGCAGCAGTACGACAGGGTGGCGGTGTATGCCAGGATTTTGCTCATCTTTTCATAACAGTAGCCCGTTCATGGGCAATCCCCGCCCGCTACGTCATGGGATATCTGGATCCGGGCATCAGTAAGACAGGTGAAAACCTGACTACTCATGCCTGGGCCGAAGCCCTCGTGCCGGGCGCAGGCTGGATCGGTTTCGATGCAACCCACAACCTGCTGGCCAATGATCATTATGTCGCGGTAGCCGTCGGCAGGGACTCCTATGATGCCGCCCCCCAGCGAGGCAGTTTCAAGGGGACGTCCGGAGGAGAGCAGCCGACAGTAAAGGTGACGATGCAGGAGCGGTAATAATGAGAACTGAGACCTTTTTTACCATCGAAATGCCATACTGCGAACGGATGGAGACCCGTCGCACAATTTTTTCCGGTGGAAACGGCCCCCGGGTCGCCGTCGTTGCGGGAGTTCATGGCGATGAGCTGGAAGGGCTGTATGTCTGTCACCGTCTGGCTGCCTGGCTGGAGGAGATGCTGCGCAGCTCGCCCCACGGACTGCGTGGAAGTATTGAACTGTACCCGGCAGTCAATACGCTGGGTCTTGACACCTTGACCCGTGGGCTGCCGGTGTTCGACACCGACCTGAACCGGGCTTTTCCCGGCTCCGACTCCGGGCCGCTCCCCGCGCGGCTGGCGGCGGCACTCATGAAGGCGCTTTCAGGGTCGGCGCTGGTGGTTGATATTCATGCCAGCAACATCTATCTGCGCGAGATTCCCCAGGTGCGCATCAACCAGGAGTTCGACGACCTGCTGGTGCCTGTCGCCCGGCACATGAACCTTGATCTGATCTGGCTGCACAGCGCCGCCACCGTGCTGGAAACAACTGTGGCACACAGCCTCAACAGCAGCGGCACCCCCTGTCTGGTGGTGGAGATGGGGGTCGGCATGCGCATCACGCCGGAATACTGCGACCAGCTGGTGGCCGGTATGCTGGCGGTATGGAAGGAGATGGGAGTTCTGGCTCCTGACATATCTGTCCCGGAGATATCGCACACGCCGCTGATCGCGGATGACAGCAACGTACACTACCTCAACGCCCAGACTTCGGGCATGTTCATCCCGGCGGCATCCCACTGGACAGATGTCCACCGGGGAGAGCTGCTCGGCACGATAGTCTCTCCCTTCCGGGGTGATACCCTTTCCGAAGTCCGGTCGCCGGTGGACGGTATTCTCTTCTCCCTGCGGGAATATCCTCTGGTGTACGAAGGGTCGCTGATGGCCCGTGTGATGTCGCACAAGGGGGTGCGGGCATGATACGCGACCTGCTCTGCATGACGGCCCCGGTGCGCGAAGGATTCGATATCCCCTGCCACGAGATCGGCCCGAAATCGTCTCATCCGGCAGCTGCACTGGTTGCCGGACTGCATGGTGATGAAATCAACGGCATTTTCATTCTGTCCCGTCTGGCCGATTTTCTGAACAGCGTTGAAGCGGGAAAATATCCGGAGCTGCGTCTGGTCAGGCGGGTGCTGATCATCCCGGCGGTCAATGTGCTGGGGGTCAACCTGCGCACACGCACCTGGCCTTTTGACAAGACCGACATCAACCGCATGTTCCCCGGCAGCACCACCGGCGAGACCACCCAGCGCATCGCCTACGCTTTGCTGGAATCTACCAAGCGTGCCGAGTATCGCATTGACATCCACACTGCCAGCACCGATTTCGAAGAGATTCCGCAGGTACGTCTTCACGGCCCGAGCGACACCGAGCGCGAGACCGCCCGGATGTTCGGCCTTCCGGCGATTATGGAGCGCTCGCTTTCTCCGGTTTTTACCACCACGCTGATGGCTTCGTGGAAGGTGTGGCCGGGGGAGAGTTTTGTTCTGAGAGTCGGTCAGGCAGGTATCGTCCAGCTTGATCATTGCCAGAGGGTTTTCCGTTCCATGGTCCAGTTCCTGGGACGGGTCGGGGTTCTGGAGGGAGTTCAGATAGCGGCTGAGGATGAAGAGGTCTGCTTTTTCAATAAGGCCAGCGCTTTTCGCGTCCTGGCCGAAAAGGCGGGCACTTTCGTTTCCGACAGTCATGTGGGGCGCTGGGTGCGGGCGGGACAGGAACTTGGCTATATCTACGACAGCTTCGGCGGTAAAGTGATTGAAAAGGTAGTAGCGCCCGTAGCCGGGCTTTTGACCGGCATTCGCAGACATCCGCTGCTGTTTGAGGGGGATCTGATCCTGCGGGTCAACAGAAAGAGTTAAAAACCGTGCTGCATATCATCCAGAATGATCCCGAAGTGCCTCCCGGAAACATAATCGATCATCTGACGATTCCGCATGTTGTTCATCACCCGTACCGTGACGGTTTCCTGCCGGAACCGGATCAGATTCCGGCGCTGATAGTCATGGGGGGTGCCATGGGTGCGAACGACGACCATCGTCATCCGTTCCTCGGTGATCTGAAGAATCTCATTCGCACCGCCGTATCTGCCCGGATCCCCTATCTGGGAATCTGTCTGGGGGGGCAGCTGCTGGCTGCCGCACTGGGGGCGAAGGTCGTCCCGGGACGTTGGGAAGAGCTGGGAATGTCGTCTGTTCATCTGACCGATGAGGGAAAAGGTGACCTGTTGTTCAGAGGGATTGCGGAGCAGTTCAGCAGCTTCCAGTGGCATCACGACAGTTTTGATATTCCTGCTGGCGGAGTTTTGCTGGCATCTTCACCGACATGTCCCCATCAGGCCTTTCGTGTAGGCGATTCCGCCTGGGGACTTCAGTTTCACCCGGAGGTGACGGAAAATATTATTCGGGAATGGTGCGCCTGGGACACCTCCGCATCGGGCGCTACGGAAGCCATTATTGAAGCATTCAGGGGCGAAGCCGGGGGTTGTCTTTCCGTGTCGCGGCTGCTTACGGGGAATTTTCTGACGGCGGCATTGATGCCGCCGTGATACAGACGCACAGATCAGGGATGAACATCTCATCGTGGCTGTTTGTAACGCACAATCAGAAAATTGGCAGCTGCAAAGAAGGTAAAATAAAACAGAGGATAGGTCAACACACCGCCTAAAAATGCCCGCTGCCAGGGTTCACCGAGATATATGAAAATCAGTATGGCCAGACCGTTCCAAATCAGCAGATACTTCAGCATACACCTCCACTCACGGTGACGGGCATACCACATATCTATAATCCTGAAGAAAGCGGCTAACATCTGGAGGCCGAAAAATAAGCCGGTCAGGAAAAGTGCAGCCTTGATAATGAGAGCCATGTCAATACCTCTGTTGTGACGTTATTTCTCAAACTCCCGATTCCATATCTTTCAATAATATCACCAGACCACGATCGCCATCGACTCGCAACCTGTCACCGGTCCTGATACGGGTCGTGGCCCCGCTGACATCAACCACACAGGGCAGGCCGAACTCGCGTGCCACGGTGCCGGCGTGGGACAGGTAGCTGCCGATTTCGACCACGGCGGCGCCGGCAACCAGAAAAAGAGGCGTCCAGGCCGGATCGGTAAATGGGGCCACTAATATCTCACCTTTTTCCAATTGCGAATTGACTGCCGGATCATGGATGACCCGGGCTCTGCCTTCGCATATGCCTGGCGAGGCCGATTGACCTCGTAGCGCCAAATCGTCAGACGATGAGGCCGGTTCCGGGGGCACGTCAATATTTATGGTTCTGGGCGGTCCCATTTTGGATAGTCGGATATGCTCCCGTTGCCGTTCTCCAATACAATCCTTCACCTTTGAGCTGTCAAGTTCACCACTCATCAGACGCTTGATCTCACCCCAGCGCAGGAAAAATATGTCCCCTTTGCATTTGAGCCGTCCCTGTTCCAGCAAGGCAGTCTCAATCTTTAAAATTTTCTTGCGAACAACGTTGATGGCCATTATGTGATAAAAACGGGAATTTTCCCGCATTCTGGCATAATACCGGATATTGCAAATAAGGCGGTTGACTATCCACCAGCGGATTGGGAATAAACTTTCCCCGCCATGAGTCAGTGTCTGACGAATTGTGGCAAGATGTCCGGCGCGCCGGGCTGCATGTTCCTGTTCAACTTCACGTTTCCTGATCCGGCAGGAAACCGGTTCAGCACTTTATACCAGAGAG